>NZ_LT629693.1:7737546-8038330 GCF_900099825.1 Bradyrhizobium ottawaense
ATGATGACCGTACGGCCCTCCATCAGACGTTCCAAACCCTCAATGACCAGACGCTCGGATTCTGTATCGAGCGCTGCCGTGGGCTCGTCGAGGATCATGATTGGACTGTTCCGAATGACTGCACGCGCTATGCCGATGCGCTGTCGCTGGCCGCCCGAAAGGGTGTCGCCGCGCTCGCCGACAGCGGAGTCGTAGCCGTGCGGCATGCGACTGATGAACTCGTCCGCGTTGGCAATTTTCGCGGCAGCGATGACCTCCTCGTCCGTAGCTCCGGGGCGTCCATAAGCAATGTTTTCGCGAATGGTTCCGCGAAATAGCACCGTTTCCTGCAGCACGAAACCGACCTGGGAACGCAGCGACGCGAGCTTGTAGGTGGATATGTCTTTACCGTCGATCAGCACTCGTCCGCTGGTGGGATTGTAAAATCGGGGAACGAGGCTCAACACCGTCGACTTGCCGGAACCCGTTGGGCCGACAATGCCCACGACTTGGCCGGGCTCGATACTGAACGAAACGTTGCGCAATACCGGGATATCGTCACCGTAGCCGAAGGCGACATGGTCGAAGGTGATGGCGCCCTTGAGGCGGCCGGGGTCTGTGGCATCGGCGCGCTCCTGGATGATGTCATCGGCGGACAAGATGGTTTGGATACGTTCCAGGGCCACCGTCGTCTGTGCGATTGCGCTCGTCATGCTTGCAAGGTCTTTGACCGGTTTGAAAAACTTCGACAAGTACGCCAGATACACAGTCAGCGCTCCGGCTGTCATCGTTCCCGCAACGATCAGGGAAGTGCCCTTCCAGAGCACAATCCCTGTACAGATCGCCACCACAATATTGACCATCGGTGACAGCAGCGATTTCACCTGTCGCGCCTTGAGTACGGCTTCAACGGTCGCATGGCTCGCGGCCTCCAAATGGGCGACTTCGAGATCCTGCCTTCCAAATGCCTTGACTGCCCGAACAGAACCGAGTCCCTCCTGGACAACCGCGACGATGTCACTCTGTCGCGCACGGACGGTCCGCGTGACTTCCTTCACCGCTTTCTTGAAATGAAAAAGAAACACCACCAGGAAGGGGGTGAAACCGACGGCGATCAGGGTGAAATCCCAATCGAGCCAGAACATCAGCCCGACCATGAAGACGATGGTGATCAGGTCAACGACGATGTCGAGTGTAGATGACGACGCAAAGCTTTGAATCGTAGCAACGTCGCTGGTGATAGTGGACATCAGCGCGCCCGTCTTGACGTTGTCGTAGTAGCGCAGCGAA
The DNA here is from genome assembly GCF_900099825.1 of Bradyrhizobium ottawaense. NCBI lineage: Bacteria > Pseudomonadati > Pseudomonadota > Alphaproteobacteria > Hyphomicrobiales > Nitrobacteraceae > Bradyrhizobium > Bradyrhizobium ottawaense. The sequence continues at coordinate 7,738,816 of NZ_LT629693.1, forward strand.
AGGCGGTGCAAGTGCTCGTAAATGCGAATACGCAAGTCGTTTGCTACCCATTGCCCGACGCTGGTGGTGTAGTAATTGTCGATATAGGTGGCGATCGCTCCGAAGACGGCAATAAACAGGGTCGCGACTCCTGCGAACAGGGCAACACCGAGTGTATGACGTCCAAAACCGTAGTCGTGCGCCCACGCGAGCCAGTCCGGAAGCTTGTGGTGTCCGAGGGCGTCGTCGAGCACAAGCTTGAGTGGCCACGGTGCCGCGAGGCTCATGGCGATCTCGACCAGCATTGCGATGAAAACAATGATAAGCCAGCCACGGTATGGCCGGAGGAGGTCAAGAACCAGGCGGCTCAACCGCCCGCTCTTCGCCGGCTGAGCGTGGGCTGCCTCGGCCACCGAAACGGCGGTCCCGGCGATGGATTTCGGAGGCGGCATTGCTGATCACCTGGTTATGGCGGCCTTCTGGTTCAGCCAAAATTCCATGGTGTTACGTCGCCCGCTATGCAAAATCGGCCGGTCGCGGAGGCCAAATTATTCGAATGAGCGAAATCAAATTCCGATCTGATGGGACTCCGAGCCTCCATTTCGATATCGTGGGTGTCGTCGTCCTGTGGTCGGATTTTGCATAGACGACGCCATGCCTCGATAGACATGATTGGCGAAACCGGTCTCGTCGTGGCCGTTGAGCCAAAACACGAATGAGGATCCAGGAGATGCCCATCTCGATTTCAATGATTGTTCTGAGCTCGCAACTGGTTATGCCGGTCGCCGACGGTGTGCCGAAGTTCGATATCGCGCGGAGCTGCAAGCTGGACATGGCTGCCACCGCCGGCCTCGCTGTCGATCAGTCCGGGGAGACCTGCATCAGAGACGAACGGAAAGCAAAGCAACAGCTCTCGGGTCAATGGTCGAAATTCCCGGCAGCAAGCCGGGCAAGCTGTACCTCGCAAGAGAGTATCGGCGGCACGCCGAGCTACGTCAGTCTGCAGACCTGCCTCCAAATGGGGCAGTGGGCTCGGTAGCTGCTCCGGTCCGGATTTTTCACTCAGGCGATCGGGGCTGGCTGCCTCCAGGTAATGCGCTTTACGAAGAACGTCACTGCGTCAGGCGTAATGATCGAACTCGCTCAGTGCGATTCGCACCTCTCGGGCAAAATCAACAAGCGATACTGTGAAGGCGCCGAGGGCAACCATGAATAGGATGGCCACCCCGCGCTCATGTTGAATCTGGAGCAGCGCGCTTGCGAATGCGATGACGACAAGTAGGGTCCCCGAAATACTGCCGATCACGGCCCAGAAGATTGCACGGTTCAGCATCTCTGCGCGCCGCATCAAACGTGGGAGATCGGCCTTTAGCCGGCTTCTAACGGTGTCGTCGTCGGGGATCCCGTTGAGGACAATCGTCCTGTCAACGATGCGATTCAGACGGGAAATCAGGACTGCAATGAAGGCCGCCAGTGCGCCGAGAAGGAACGCGGGCGCAGCCGCCTGCGAAATGACATGCGATAGCTGACTGACTGACTGACTGACGGCGTATCGGGAAACATTGGGTCCAGCCTAGGTCACCCGCTGCAGCGGCGGCTGCTTCCACTTGCCATCCGTTGCGGCTTCTTTCGACCAGTAGAGGCGCATGATCATGGAGAATGGTCCCTTTGCGGCCGGTATGGGGGCGCCAAATTTGGTCCATTGGACGCCGATGGCATTTTCTCGGAATTGCAGCGGGCGACTATGCAAAAACCAACCATTTTGCAGATTCGGACCCGATTTCGCTGTAACGGCAGCCCAAAACAACCAGTATCGGCGGCTCTGATTTTCCGTAAAATGCCTTGCTACCATCGATTGAATTGCACAAAGCAGGACAGGGGTATTGCCCGAGCCGTCCCACGAAGATCAATTGCTTCTCGCCACCTTGCCGCCGTCAAAGGGGCAGATTCGGTTGGCGCTCGGGGTCGTCGCGGTCCTTCTGCTCGCACTCGTTCTGACGATACCGTTTACGAACGTTCAGCTGGCACGTGCGGACGCTTTCATTCCAGCCTTACAGACAGGAATTGTATTCACCGACCTCGTTACCTCAGCGCTGCTATTTTCTCAATTTTCCATCACGCGCTCGCGGGCCATTTTGGTACTCGCGAATGGATTTCTCTTCACCGCCCTAGTTGTCATTTCACACGTGCTTACCTTTCCGGGCGCCTTCGCGCCAACCGGACTTCTGGGCGCTGGATTGCAAACCGCCGCATGGCTCTATGTTTTTTGGCATGCTGGACCACCATTGGTCGTGATCAGTTACGTTTTGCTCAAGGATACGGAGAAAAGCACAGCCAAGTCCGAAAGCTCTCCGGCTGCTTCGATCGGCTGGAGCGTGGGGCTGGTGATCTCGGTCGCGTGGGCACTGACCTGGGTTGCCATCGAGGCGGACAGGTTCTTGCCACCAATGATGCTCAACAACATTGAGACGAACCGAATTGTCACTTTAACCACTGGCGGATCGGTTGCTTTGTTGAACGCCACCGCACTTGCGCTGCTGTGGTTCCGGCGACGCTCCGTGCTTGATCTGTGGCTCTTGGTTATGTGTTGCGCGTGGCTGGCCGAAACGGTGGTAACCGCCAACGTCGCAGGCCGCTTCACTTTCGGATTTTATGCCAGCCGGCTTTATGCTTTCGTCGCCGTGTTTTCGGTTCTGCTCGTGCTGCTGTCCGAAACGATGACGCTCTATTCGAACCTCGTCTATTCGGCGTTGAAGCGGCGCAGTAACAGCGAGGGACGACAGATCGCCATGGACGCGATGGCGGCCTCCATCGCTCACGAGGTCAGTCAGCCAATTGGTGCGATGAGCTTTAACGGCGAAGCAGCGTTGATGCTTCTCGCGCAAACGCCGCCAAATCTTGAAGAAGCGCGCGCTGCCCTTGAAGCCATTGTCAGTGATGGAATCCGCGCGGCCACGGTGATTGCAAGTCTTCGGGCGATGTTCAAGAGAAACACCCCACAAAGGGTTAGTTTCGATGTCAACGATCTTCTTCAGGAGGTACTTAAGCTGGTCGATTCCGACCTTTGGTCTCACAAAGTCACAGTCTCGCTCGAACTGCGCGGGCCTCTGCCACAACTGCGGGCCGATCGAGTTCAGTTGCAGCAAGTTCTTCTGAATTTGTTTACGAACGCGATCGAGGCAATGCAACCCGTTACCGATCGGGCCCGACTGCTACGGATCAAGTCCGATTTCATTCAAGACCATTCTGGAGTGTTGATTACCATTGAAGATACCGGCACTGGAATAGATTTTAAAGACAAAGATCGGATCTTCGAACCGTTCGTTTCGACGAAGCTAAGGGGCACGGGAATTGGGTTAGCGATCTGCAAATCGATCGTAGAAGCCCATGGCGGGCATCTTCGCGCATCAGCCAACCATCCCCACGGCGCGGTCTTTCACGTCGCATTGCCGGAAAGTGAGTAGTGGGGTAGCGAAGTCACGCATGCCGTGTGAAGGCGACTTGAAAAACCAGATCATTCAAGGCGGACTTACCCAAGCGGGCTGCCTCAGATCGAATTCTTCGCTGCCAGGGGATCAATACGCGAAGAAGGTGAATTATCTCGCGGATCGGTGTCCGATTTTGCATAGGCAAACAGTCGCGCCGGTTCGTATAGCTACTCCCGCGCGTCCGCCAGAGTTGTGCGAGGCTCGCAGGGAGCGATCGATCATGCGCAGCTACCGATTTATCAGGGTTGTAAGCCTTGCCGCGCTGATACTTCTGGGCCCGGCGTTTGCCTCGGCTCAGCAGCCCCCTCCGGGGGTCCAGGCCGGCATGCTGACCTGCAACCTCGCGCCGAGCATCGGCCTGATTGTCGCCGAGAGCCAGCGGATGAGTTGTCGGTATGCACCCAACGGGCCTTATCCGCCCGAGAACTATAATGGTGTGCTGAACACGGTCGGGCTCGAACTCGGCATCACCGCAGGTGGAGCTATGGCGTGGGGCGTGTTTGCTCCAACTCAGGGGACGCCGATCGGAGCGTTGACCGGCGAGTACGTGGGCGCCAGCGGCGACATCGCAGTCGGGGTCGGAGTCGGCGCCAACGTCCTGTTCGGCGGCTCAAACCGAACGATTGCGCTGCAACCCTTGTCGGTCGAGGGGCAGGCGGGCTTGAACGTGTCCCTGGGAGTGTCGGGTCTGACACTAGCTTTCGCGCCCTGACGCCGATGGCAAGCCCCACGATCACACGGTGGCCCCGGTGGCTGAGGCTGACGATCGTGGGGGCTGTGACCGCGGGGGTCATAACCGGCGGTTGGCTTTCCTATCGTTACTTCGCCAAGCCAATCGTTTTGACGGTGGCGGCCGGCTCGGTTGATGGCGAGGCACTGTCGCTGATTTCGGCGGTCGCTGCGCGCCTGACGGCCTCGAACGCGCATGTTCGATTGAAAGTGGTGGATAGCAATACCTCAGCCAAGGCATCGGAACTGCTGGCTGCGCACAAGGCCGATCTCGCTGTCGTTCGTGGCGATACCGGCGGTCTGGCGGATGCAAGGAGCGTGCTCCTGCTGACCCACGGCGTGGTTCTGCTCATGGCGCCTTCGACCTTGAGCGGCGATAGTCTTGGCGATCTTCGCGATACGACGATTGGCGTCATCGGAGGGGCGATTAACCGGCCTGTGGTGGATGCACTGAAGCAGGTTTATCCGTTTGATCGCGCCAAGGTCATTTTCCAGGATATTGCCGTAGCCGACGGTGCCACCGCGCTTTCGTCCGGCCGGGTTCACGCCCTTCTGGCGGTTGTCCCGCTGACCGAGAAGTACCTGGCCAAAGTCAGACAGTTCTTCCAGCAGGACCGGACCAGGGGATCGGTTCCGAAACTGATCGAAATCGAGTCAGCCGGAGCCGTCGCCAACATCGCGCAGTATTACGAGAGTTACGACATCCCAAAGGGGACCTTGCGAGGCGCGCCACCTGTTCCATCCGACGATCTGACGTCGCTTCGCGTTTCGTATTTTCTTGTTGCCAACAAGTCGGTGGGTAACAGCGCCATCACCGACCTGACGCAGTCCCTGGTCGACGTTCGAAGGGACCTGTTGTCCCAATATCCGATATTGGCGCAAGCGGCCGAGCCGAGCACCGACGCCGATGCGCTGATTCCCATCCATCCGGGAGCTGCGACGTACTACAACGGAAACCAGCAGAGCTTTCTCGATAAGTATGACGACAAGCTCTATTACGGGTCGTTGCTGCTGGGATCACTTCTCTCCGTCATTGTTGCTGCCTGGCGCTTCGCGGGTTCGGGAGCCGCGCCCCGTAGCATGCTCGAACCGCTCTATGAGTTCGGCAATGAGATCAAGGGTGCCAAGAGCGAGGCCGAGCTGGAAGAAATCGAAAAACGTATCGACGATATCCTGAAGTCCGAACTTGCCAGGAACGCGAACGGAGAGGGGGCTGACAGCCCCGATATGGCCGCGCTAGGTCTGACAGCCCACAGGCTTCAATACCTGATGAGCCATCGCCGGCTCTCGCTTCACAAGTCGTCATAGGATCGGGAATTGTCGCCGCGCGTTGTGGTCGCGACGTCCACGGAATTTCGCCTAGGTTCGCATACTGGTAGCGCCGCGCGTTACCGAGGCGGAATTGAGTGGATCGGAGCCTCGGCCTTGCTCGCATTCCTTCAGCATGAACCTGGCCACGGGGTCGGTGGGAAAGTCATCGAGAATAGCGCGATAGGCGCGCTCCGCCGCCGCAAAATCGCCGGCCTCCATTCGTTGTGAGGCGCGCGATGTCATCACGCCAAGCTGCTCGTCCCGATCGCGGACCCTCAGGTCTGGGTCGTCGCTGGCGCGAAGCGCGAGCAATTCATAGATCATGAATTCGGTCTTGCGGCCCTTCACCTGAACCCGCTTGAGCGGCCGCGCGACTATATCGGCCTGCACCTGGTCGAAAATGCTGTCGCTGATGCAGATGGTGGTGCCAAACAGCTTGTTGATGCCTTCAAGGCGGGCGGCAACGTTCACGCCGTCCCCCAAGGCCGTGTAGCTCAGCCGGGTCGAAGAGCCGACATTGCCGACCAGAACGGTGGCGCAATTGAGCCCGATCCTAATGTGGATTCGCGGTCGTCCCTCCGCCTCCCAGGCATCGTTGACGCGCCCCATGCGGCGCGCCGCACGCAACGCCGCGGCGCAGGCGCGTAGAATGTGGTCTGGGCGTTCGACCGGCGCATTCCAGAACGCCATGATGCCATCGCCGATGAATTTATCGACGGTGCCACCCTCCTGCGAGATCGCGGACGAGACCTCCTCGAGATAGGTCGATATCTGGACCAGAAGGTCGTCAGGCGCGAGCGTTTCGGAGTGGCTGGAAAAATTCTCCAGATCGGAAAAGAACACGGTGAGGAATCGCGGCTCGACGCCCAGGGTCAATGGAATGCCCGACTTGATGAGCTGGCGGACCACGTCGAGCGGAACGAAGGAGGAGAACGATTTCAGCGAGCTTCGCAGCAGCGAAGCCGCCGATTCCAGCTTCGCAATCTCCTGGATATTCGATGGTGGACGCGCCGGCGTATCAAAATTGAGGCTTTCGATCGCCTGCAATTGCCGGGACACGTTTTCGACCGGCCGCGACAGCCGGCGAGAGGCGAAAAAGATGAAGAACAGCTCGATCACGGTGAGACCAATAATCACGATCATCATCAGCCGATTGGTCTTCTTCAACGTTCCGACGAAATCGTCGATCGGCGTCAACGTGATCACCTGCCAGGGTTGACCGAAGCCGCCCGGGAAATTGGCGAAAGCTGCGATAAAATCCCCCCCGTTCGTTGGCGATTGAAAGACAAAGTTGTTGGCCCCCGTACGAGCGTGCTGGCGGTGAGCCTCGCGCACCTCGGGATCGTCGATATCAGCCAGGGTTGCGATCTTGAGAGCTCCGTTCTCGATGCGAACGCCTTTCTGCTTGTCCGGGAAGGCGATGATCTTGCCGTTGTTGCGGTCGGCGATGAGGGTGGTGCTGTGCGCGCTGGCCCGGTGTTTCTCGAGAAAGCGCGACAGGACATTTACGGTAATGTTGGCCGTTGCGCAGCCGACGAAGTCGACACCATGGAATATTGGAATACGCAAAAAGAGAATCGGGAAACCGGTGTCGGGGTTGATGGAGGGTTCGGTCACCGCGAGCGTCCGCGTCGTTTTGGCGGCCTGGCAGCCGGGCAAAGCGCGGATATCGACGTCGGTGGGAACGTCATAGGCGCCGACCTGATGGGGCCATATATCGAAGAATTTGCGATGGCGAATCCTTGAGAACGAAAACGTGATTGCATCGATGTAGCTGGCGTGCCAGTTCGCTGCGGCTGGAATCCGGGGATCCGCGAGCCGGCGATCCTCGTCAATTCGCGTCACGACCCGATGATAGCCATCCTCGAAGCTGACGTAGATGGCGTCGATATGCGCGGCCGAGGTGAGCCCGCGGTACAGCAGGTCATTGCTCTGCTCGGTGCGGAAATAGCCGGGATCGGCGCCTGCTACTTCGGCGAGAAAGCGCAGCGGGCTTTCCGTGTTCTCGACCAAATTCTCGGTGCGGTCGATGCCGGCCTGGCTGGTCTGCGCGACCGCATCGTTCAGGATCGATACCATGCCGGCCGAATTCTTGTTGTAATTGTAGATCAAGATGAAAATGAGAACGGGAATGCTGAGGCCGATGAACAGCAACGCCATGATCAGGCTTAGTCTTGGCCGCCCCATCGTGGCGGGCCACGGAAGCGTGCCCAATCGGGCCATGGCGGCCTTCAGGCTGCGGCGGCTCCGGTACGCGACCAGCGCCGCAATCGCCAGCCCGATCGGCACCAGCAGGAGCGGAACGAACCAGCGCCGCAGGCTGCCGTCATTTCCATCCCAGATCAGTGCCGCGGGTAGCGTATCGTCGGCCAGCAGCCCGAGTTGTCGATAGCTCGCGGCGATGCCTTGCCAGCGCGCGGGATCCTGCTCGCCGATCCGGCCGGCGTCGCGTCCGACCAATATCGCGGTATGCTCCGCCTCAAACAGCAGGGCCTCACGGCTCTTTTTCGCCGAATAGCTCCGCAGGATCAAATCGACCGTCGCCTCCTTATGCGCGAGGGCATAGGCCCAGCCTTTCACGCTGGCGGCCCTGAACGCGGCCACCCGGTCCGGGTGGGCTTTCACCTCCGCCTCGGCAGCGCACAAATTGTCGCCGTAGAAATCGATGCCGGATGCGGCGGGCGCGAAGGTGCGGTAGGCCGCGCCCAGTTGATCAAGGACGAACGGCTCGTTGGTGCTGTAAGCGACCATTGCGTCGGCGCGGCCGGCCAGGAGATCGCGCGGGTCGCCCCCGTGAGCGACGCGCGGCAGGGCGTTATAGTCGCCCCCTTCGCGCGCAAGCATCGCCGCGATCTCGTCGCTGCCTGGCGTGTCCATCAGCGTACGGCCGCGCAGTTCCGACACGTTGCTGATATCAGCTCGGCGCGCGACCAGGATGACGGCGGGGGAGCGCTGGAAGATGGCGGCCAACACGACCAGCCGGCGGCCCATCGACCATTCGCGCAGGACGCTGGCGTTGCAGACGCCGAAATCGGCCTTGCCGCTGGCAACCGCTTCGGCGACATCGATGCCGGGACCGCCTTCGCGGATGACGACGTCGAGGCCCGCGTCGCGGTAAAAACCTTGTTCGAGCGCCTGGTAGTAGCCCGCGAACTGAAACTGATGATTCCATTTCAGCTGCATCGATATCTGATCCAGCGCGGCGGCAGGATGCGATGCCAGCAGGAGCAGGCAAACGGCGATGACCGGCCGTTTCGATCTATCCAACTGCAGTGCAAATGCAGCAAGCAGCCAAGCGGCCGTTGCAGTGCCAAATGGCTTGATGAACTCATGCGGTCGCATGTGACCCCGCCGGGCGCATTTTCGTGAAGGGCGAGGCCGCGCCGCGCGGTTTCCCTTCCGAAATTGGCTCCGCGGAAGGCTACGCACCCTCCGATCAGGCGACTATGCAAATTCGGACAATCGGGCGCACCCACCGCAGTAGTTGCGGAAGTCAAATCGTGCGCCAGCCGTACGGTCAATCGTTGGAAGAGCGCAAGGAAAACACCGCATCCTTCATTTGAATCAATGCCGGCGGCGGTTGCCTCCCAGCAACCTTGTCAGTCCTCTCGCCTTGACGAACGAGCTGCGCCAACCATATTTCACCGTCGGTGTGGTAGGGATCGCCTTCGCCGTTACGCCCGTTCAGGGTCGGACCGATGCCCCTCATTTGAAAAATGCCTTTGACCAGCTGCGCCTGGTTTAATCCGTCAATCAGCTGGTTACGCGCTTGGTCGATGTTGGGCGCGATTTTATGCGTCACTTGGCCCGTGTCGCGGCTCAGGGTGACCCCGCTGTCGAAACTGGCCGATCCTAGCCACACGGGAGATGCATCGGCCCCGCTCGACAGGACCAGCCATAGCCGGACGTGCTGCCTGCGGTCGGCGCTTACGCCGTGCGGCTTTTCGAAGGCCAGATCTTCACGCCGTCCCTCGAAGAAGAGCGGACTGACCGGGGCGGCCTTGTAAGGCCGATCGAGCACGACGCTGCCAATGATTTCCAGGCTCGTCCGCAACGTAATTGGGTCCGCGGGATACCACGCGGCCACTTGAAAGGCAGAGACGACGTCTTCACGGGTCCCAATAAGGCCCACGTTAATCGGACCTCCCGGAATTCCCTGCGCGTTCGCAGTCAGGAACGTCCGCTTCGCGAGTCCGGGGTCATGCTCAATACGCGACCAGGTGGCTGGCAAAATCAGGTAGCTAACGACGAAATAACAAACGATCACCGTCGGAAGCGCCGCAATGTACCGATTGCGAAATTTCAGACCGATATTCACGGGTCTAACCCCCGCATCAGAGCGAGCTCATCACTATCGGCAGCTGACGCCGATCGCTGCTCGGGACGATGTCCTTACTTGGTCACCATCCGGCGCGTTGGCGTCACGGTGCTGGTCGGTGCCATCGGCGAGATCGAGAACGTCAGCCAGGTATTCCATCCCGACGGCCGGTTGGCGGCATCGAATTCGCCATATCCTTTCAGATTCAGATATCCCTGCATATCGCCGATCGGGAATAGGTATCCGATCTGGGGACCGACACCGATGACACGTGACCTGAAACCACCGAGAATAGGGTGTTGACCAAAATCGTCTGTGACCTGTTGATACGCATATCCGACGAGGCCGACGAAAACCTGTTTCGAGAGGAACTGCGAAGCACCCCAGTCGACGTGAAAGTCGATCCCGTTCTGGTATTGCGTGTCTTGATTCTTGAAATTGTAGGTAAATCCAGCGACCGCCGAGAACTCGTGCCCTGTCGCAGGATTGAAATAGGTGTAGCCGCCGCCGCCATCAATGGCGGCATGGCCGATGCCGAGATTGGCGAGGCGAGTGGGATCGTAGGCGCCGACGGGAATGTCTCCCGTCACGTAAGTCATGAAATTGTGTACGCCCGCGTTCCACTTCAGCGTCGCCTGCGGATACAGGTCGCCAACGGAAGTGATGGAGTCACCGATGCTTCCCATGCGGGTTGCGGCAAACGGTCCAAACCCCGTCGTGAGCGTCCCATTGATGGAGGCAGCCGATCGGCCGAATATGCCGGTTATGCCGATGGCGAATTGGCCACCCAGCACCGGCGTTGCGAACGTGTAGGTCGGGTTGAGGAACAGGAGATCGGCCTGCGCATTCAAATTTGCATTCAAGTTGACATTAACTGTCGGCGAGAACCTGCCGATCTGAATTTCTCTCGCCGCGGCTACGGCGCCAAACGCCGATACCGAGGTATGATAGTAAACCTCGGCCATGGACCAGCCCGGCACCTCCGGGGTTGCCGCGAGGCTGCTGAACCGGCCGGGAAGCCAGTACGAAACGCCGCCTTCGTCCGCACAGGCCGCCCCGGGAAGCGAAGCAAATACCGCCATGGCGAGGCCGGCGGAGTATGCGAGCCAATGCGCAGCGCCTCGTTTGGAGATATTGCCCGTCATCTGCATGTCTCCCTCAATGTCGCAATGCTCAGAGTCGCGATTGAACGTCGGAATTGCAGCAATGACTATGCAAAATCGGCCATGTCACAAACGACGGGCCGTTGCTGTTGCTCTAATGTCACGCTTAAGTTGTAGTCGTCAGGAAGGCCGAGATCTGAAAGGCAGCGTGACGGACCCTTACATGCAAAATTCGACTCGGTCTTCGCGATCGGCGGTACGGTTCACGGGTGCTGTGCCATTCGATGCGCGGTGCAATGTTTGAGAGGGGCTTTCACCGAATACCTTACGGTACTCGACCGAAAAGCGTCCCAATTCCAGGAAGCCGAAGCCGGTGGCAATCTCTGTCACAGTCGTGAGATGGCTATCAGTGGCGATCAACGCGCACCTTGCCTGTTGCAAGCGCAGCATTCGAAGATGCCGGCAGGGCGGTAAGCCATGGACCCTGTGAAATGCCTTGCGAAGGGTCCTCTCGCTGATCGAAAGGGCGGCACACAGGGCCGAAATCTGGATCGGATCGTCGACTTCGGCGAGCGCCAGAATTTCAGCCTGTTCGACGATGTCCCGGGACGGATTGTCTCGGGCTGCACGGGCTGATTCCGTCTCAGTTGTGGCTGTCAGATGAACTTTCATCGTGGTACCTGCACTGCGCAAGAACACGGCAGAACGTTCTGCCCGGCACCAAGACATCACAGCGCGGTATCCGGGCCTATTGTCCTTGAGGGCAACGTCAGGTGGTGGCGGGGCGCCAGGAAATTTTTCGCGTCTCAATTCGGCGGAGGACCGACGGGAAGCGGAGAAAAAGCCGGTCCGTCTGTGTTCGCGTCCGGAGGCGGTGCGGCGTTGTCGCCGGCCTGATACCACGGGTTTGCGAGACATTCGTCGAACGTGCCGGAAGCCGTGGCCTGGCATTGCTGATAGCTGGCAAAACTGCAGTTGCTCCAGCCGGGATAATCGTCGCCCTGAAGGCAGAACGGGTATCGGGTCGAAACCTGTGCATGTGCGCTCGCCGTGCATTGGATCGCGGCAACAACAAGCAGCGTCGCGGTCCATTTCGGCTTCACGCCTCGTTTCCGAGTACTGCAATGTGTCATGGCGGCAGCATCACTTTCGCGGTTCATCGAGACCGGACGCTAGGACGCCGACAGCGCACCGCCTATGCAAAATCGGGCAACAACTTTGGGAAGACGATTGTCTGGATATTCATCTCACCTGAAATCGCCCACTGGCGGTTTCTGCATAGCCGCTGCGGATCACGTCCGCTTATTTGCGGTTCGTTCGAAGCGTTCACGCAATCCCGTATTCGAAAGAATGGACAGAGCATGAGGAATCGATTTCTTGCAGCTGGTTTGATCGCGTCGCTTTTGATGAGCGGATCTCTGACCAACGCGGATGCGCTACCGCTACTGGGCCATCCTCCGGCGCTTCACGATGCTGTTTCGCCGGGAGCAGAACCTGTCGCTGTCCGGCGGGGTGCTGTGGTCGCCCGCGGGCCGCGGGGAGGCGTGGTCGCCGCCGGCCGGACCACCGTCGTTCGTCATGGCGTACACCCGGTGCATCCAATCGCTCGCCCGGGCGTTCGTCCCGTGCATCCAATTGCCCGCCCTGGCGTTCGTCCCTGGGTGCGTCCGGCGCGGTATTACTGGCTCCCAGGAGGCGCCATCGCGGCTGGTGCAGCGATTGGCTTCGTCGCCGCGGCATCCGTCGGGGCGTATGCCGGCGTAGCTCCAGGCCCGAATTATTGCTGGTACTACACCGACGCCAGCCGCACCAAGGGCTTCTGGGACGTATGTCCTTGAGCTGACGGCGGCTTGCGGTCGTCGCGAAGACGCGCCTTGCCTCGCGGCGATTCGAAGTTGCGATCTCGTCGAAAACTCCGATCAGGGGTTTTCGACGCCCCTTGCTGCCGACGGTGCAAGCAATCCCGTCTTCTCGGCGATAGAGACGGCCTCCGCAAAAGAATGCACCTGCAGCTTTTCCATCACCATATGCCGGTGCGCCTTGATGGTTCGCTCGGATGTACCAAGCTGAAAGGCAATCTGCTTGTTCATCTTGCCCCGAACCATAAGCGCAAAGACTTCGCTTTCCCGAGGTGTCAGGGTCGCTATCAAGGATCTGAGTGAATTGATCTGATCCTGCTGCTGCTTCGTCGCCTCAAATCCGGCGAGGGCGCGGCGGATCGCATCGAGCAGCGTTTCCTTGGATACGGGTTTCAGCAGAAAGTCTTCGGCGCCGGCCTTGATCGCGCGCACGCTGGTGGGGACGTCACCACGGCCGGTCATGAAGACGATCGGCCAGCCGTGCGACAGTTTCGCGAGTTCTTCCTGAAGCTGTAGCCCATCAAACGATGGCATGTTCACATCGAGCAGAATGCAACCGGGCTTGGCAGTCTCAATGCCGCGCAAAAACGAGATTGCGGACTCATAGTCGGCAATCTCGAAGCCGGAGACCTTCAACACACGCGAAATGGCCGCCCGGAAAGAGGCGTCGTCGTCGACAATGTGTATGACAGGCGCGCCGGTCATTCTCTCGTTCGGAATCGCCCTGGTAGCCGTGGCGCAGCAACCAGGGCCAGGCGCTTTAGCGAAGTCGGGGACGGTATCAGCCGTCGGGTTATGCAATTGGGAATATAACGCCGACAATTGAAACTAGCCAGCCCACGGGGGCATCGTCAACGCAAAGCATATTTTGGCATCCGTTATGCCAAAATACACATGGGATCTTCCGTGGTCCCGCTACCGAGCAGGCCGCATCGGCTACAAGTAGGCCGTGTAGGAACTGACCCAGACGAGAATGGAGGCGAGTAGCCCGATAACGCCGGCATTCGCAGCAAAGGCGGTTGCGCTTCCGGACATCCCGAGCCGGAGCGAGTCGCGGCTCATTTCGTGCGGAATGAAGATCTCTGCCGGGAAGGCCGACGCCCCACCGATCGCATTGGTCCGCGCCAGTGTACCGGATGTGGCAATCTGTCCTTGGCCTATCCCCTTTGGAATTTCCGTGGTTTTGGCGTGGTAGATTCGGCCCGAGCGTTGTCGAACACGATATCGACGGGCGTGCCGGCCTTGATTGTCTGGAATCCGTTCTGTGAAAACATTCCGACAATTGTAATTTCATTCGCGACGATAAACGACATCGTTGAGCGTGCCTGGAGGGCACGATCGCCGACAGTGAGTGCAACAGATGTGACATCGCCGTCGGCCGGCGCGCGAATGGTTGTCTGCGATAACTCCCAATTGGCATTCTCCAGTTGGGCCTGAATCTGGGCAACCGAGGTGTTCACCCCACCGATTTCCGAATCCAGGGCGAGCTTGGCGCTCTGCTGATCGGCTTTGGCCACGTTGAGCTGCGCCAGCGACGTCTCGTATTGATTCTGGCGATCCTGTCCCTGGAATTGCGTGTTGGCATCATCAGCGACGAGCTTCTGAATGTCTGCCAGGCGTTTTGCGTTGAACGCGACCTGCGAAGTCAAACCAACAACGTTTGCCGTGGCTTGCTCGTAGTTGGATTTCAGTATCTCGGTTTGCTGTTTTGCGGCAGCAAGCGACGCCTGCAACTGCGTTACCTTGTATTGAAATGGTGCCGGATCGATCTGAAACAGGATGTCACCCGACTTCACCGGCACGTTCGGCTTTACCGGAATCGCCACCACCTGACCCGTCACATTCGGCGTCACCTCGACCACCCGACCAGCGACCGTCACCTTGCCCGACGGCGTCAGGAAATTAAACAGCGCGAGGAATATCGCGAGAATGAAGGCGCCGATCATTATCGAGATCGTTCCCGACAGCCAACCCCAGCGCACCAGTTTGAACCTGGAGAAGAAGGCCCACATCGCCGCTACATAAAGGCAGAAGATAATGACCAGGGCGGCGCCCCCAATTGGTCGAGTACGAGATCGCCAGTAGCCGGCAATCAATCAATGCGCGCTATGCAAAATCGGCGCGGTGAAAATCGTCGTACCAGACGATCGCCGTGCTGGTTTTTGCATAGTCGATGCAGCGTGACTTCTCCATGGTGGCCGGCAAGCGAGACCATTCGCCGGAATCATCGTGACTAACAAGGAGAGTGTTATGGGGCAGGCGTCGATACGCAAAGCCGGGGCGTTTAGCCTCGTCGCGGCCGGGTTGGCGTTGGCCCTGATTATTTCGGGCATACCACATGCCCATGCTCAGGAAGATGGCGCGAGCAAACTTCTCAAGGCCATGTCGGACTATGTGGCGAGCCAGAAGACCATATCGGTCACCTACGATTCGGACATCGAAGTCATCACCTCCACCTTGCAGAAGATTCAGTTCACCAGCTCCGGGCAGGTGCAACTGAGCCGTCCGGACAAGCTCCGCGCCACGCGCACGGGCGGCTATCGGGACGTCGAAGTCGTATTTGACGGCAAGCTGGTCACCGTGAACGACAAGGATACCAAGAATTACGCCCAGATCGAAGCCGAAGGGACTGCCGATCAACTGATCGACGCGCTGCGCGAGAAGAACGGCGTCGTGGCCCCCGGGGCCGACCTGCTGCTGCCGAACGTGTTCGATGTGATGATGGCGGACGTTGTCGAAGGCGCCGTGATCGGAAAGGGCGTCATCGACGGCGTCGAATGCGACCATTTGGCATTCCGCAATGTCGAGACCGATTGGCAGATCTGGGTCGAGTCCGGCGCCAGGCCGATCCCGCGCAAATATGTGATCACCAGCAAGGGCGTCGGCGAAGCGCCGCAATACACCCTGCGCATCAAGGAATGGAAGACCGATCTGCCGGCGGATGCGTTTGCGTTCAAGCCGGAACAGTCCGCCAAGAAACTGGCGCTGGGTGAACTCGGCGACATCGACGAAGTGCCGCACGGCGTCGCCAATACAGGAGCCAGGAAATGATCCGCATATCGAAAACTCTCGTTCGTCTCTCGACTGTCGCGATCGTCGGCGCCGCGGCGCTGTTGTGGAACGGGCAGTCACCGCTGGATTCGAACGCAGCCCTGGTCTCATCGGCCGGGGCGAGGATCGGGCGACCGCTTACGCCGATGAGCTATGCCGGCGTGGCCCGCCGGACGACACGGCGCGCCGTTGCCGTGGGCGCGGTGGCGGCGGGAGCTGCCTATGCGGCGCCGGTCGTGGTGGCGCCTGTGCCGGTTGTTCCGGGGCGTTGCGTGCAGGCCGTCGATCCCTACGGGCGCATTTACACGCGCTGCTATTAGGACTGGCGCCGGGCGGCGGGTGTAGTCAGCCGTGGTCGACAAAATATGTGCGAAGAGCGGACATCCAGGCGAGTCAGGATTGCCCGTTTTTACATAGCCAGCCATCGCACAGGGCGCCAAACATTTACCTGTTACCCAAGCTCGCTTGACCGCAAGCTCCGAACCGGAAGGAATTGTTCTGATGTTTACAAAACGCGATCTGCTTCGTTCCGCAGCGCTGGCTGCGATCGCTGTCACGGCGGCGAAAGCTGTCCCGGCAAACGCACAGGCCAAAGCGGAATGGCCTGACATCCGCGAGGCCAAGGCGATCGCCGAGGAAGGCTTCATCTACGGGCTGCCGATCGTAATGAACTACGCGGTCATGTATGAATATTCAGTCGACAAGAACTCGGGGCAATTCAAGGCGCCGTTCAATCAGATCAATAACGAGGCGAGGGTCTTCACATACAAAGACACGGCCATCATAACCCCCAACAGCGACACACCGTACTCGATCGTATGGACCGATCTGCGTGCCGAACCGATCGTCCTTTCGGTGCCGGCTGTCGAGAAGACGCGCTATTATGCGGTAATGCTGTGCGACGGCAGCACGTTCAACTACGGATATGTCGGTAGCCGCGCGACCGGCAGCGAGGCGGGTGACTATATGGTGGTCGGTCCCGATTGGAAGGGCGCCACCCCACCCGGTATCAAGAAGGTCTTCCAGTCCTCGACGCAGTTTTCGATCGTTGTCTACCGCACGCAACTTTTCAATGCTGAAGACATGCCGAATGTCGAGAAGATCCAGGCGGGCTACAAAGTGCAGCCCCTATCGGCCTATCTGAAGCAACCCGCACCGGCCGCGGCACCGGCCATCAACTTTCCCAAAGCCAATGCGGAGTTGGTGAAGAAAAACTTCTTCGAGTACCTCGACTTCGCCTTGCAGTTCGCCCCGGCCGGGCCGGAGGAAACGCAGATCCGCGCCAAGCTCGCCCGCATTGGCATCGGGGCCGGCAAGACCTTCGACTTCAAGGATCTTCCACTGACGCACAAGATTGAAATCGGGCTGGGAATGAGAGACGGCGAAGAGAAGGTCGTAAAGTATCTTGCCAGCGGGCAGAAAGACGTAAATGGGTGGAAAATCGGATCGCTGTTCGGAGACCGCCAATTCTACAGCGGCGACTGGCTGAAGCGCGCTGCTGCCGCCAAGGGCGGCATCTATGGCAACGACGCGGTTGAGGCCGTCTATCCGCTGACGAGGACGGTTGCCGATGGCGAGGTCCTCGATGGTTCCAAGCACAGTTACACCCTTACTTTCCCAGCTGGACAATTGCCGCCGGTGAACGCGTTCTGGTCGGTGACGATGTACGACGGCAAGACACAGTTGCTGATCGAAAATCCGATCAACCGCTATCTGATCAATTCGCCGATGCTGCCGGGCATGAAGCGGAACGCGGACGGTTCGCTGACGCTCCACATCCAGAATAAATCGCCGGGCGCCGACAAGGAGGCCAATTGGCTTCCGGCGCCGAACGGAGAAATCTATCTCGTCATGCGTCTGTACTGGCCGAGGCCGGAAGCGCCGTCGGTCCTGCCGGCGGGCCAAGGGACATGGCAGCCGCCTGGTATCAAGCGGGTTTGATGGCACTGGGACCAATCGTGCTGCCCGGAAAGTGACTTGAGCGCGCGCGAACTCGTGCCGGCCGTTTTTGGCGGGCGCGAGTTCGAGCGTGACTCACAGGTTCTAAAGCAGCAATCGGAAAAGGAAGATGGTGAGCAACTACATACGGAGCGCCGGTCCTCGCAGCAATGCCCGGCCTGGCGGCAATACAATCGGCGCGCGCGCAGCCCAACCAGAGCGCCTACGCAGATAGCGAAGGATATATCGACGTTCAGACGCTGACCTGCGCTCAACTTGCGGGCACCTGGCAGGAAGAGGCGCCTCACCACGTAGCACAGCGGCTGCTACCGCGCTCTCACACGTAGGCATCGTCTCAACGTCAAGAGAGCAAAGAGCGAGCAAGAAGTCATTCAGTACTGCAAGGCCAAGCCCGGCAAGCCGGTCATCGAAGCGATTGCGATCGTGTTCAAGGACGTGCAGGCGGCGCCTGGTATCAAGATGAAGCCGGTCTGTAGGAAACCGAATGGGAGGATTTTTCCGTTGGGGGCTGCTAGCGACGTACCATTACACAGCCTTAGCTTTGACGAATATTCTGAGACGGTTATTGGAGCGACGGTGAATTTCCTGCTGACTGGTCCCAGTCAAGCTCCTTGGTCGGTCGGTCATTGCAAATTGGGGGCGATCGTCTTGCAATTTGGCGTGGAGGGAGGCTCCAAGATTTTGCACGGCATTTCGCGTTCGGATGCTTTGACCTTCATCTTTCAGGACGAGAAAATTGCCGATCGCGTGATTTTCGACGGTCAAATCCTTCAGCCTCAGGACTTCGTGGTGCTTCCGCCTGGGAGCGATTTTACGTTCGCGTCGCGCGGCATCCATCGTTGGATGTCGATTTCGATGCCCGTTGGTCTCTTTGAAACGTTTGCTATTGAGACCGGCAGAAAACATCTTGCATGGGTCGAGAAAGAAAAGTGCGTCATTTCGTCTCCGGAGCAATTGCTCAGATGTTTGTCCGCGGCAGCCGCGAGCACCGCCGTTCTGATACGCGAGGAGCAAACGCCGACGCTCCACGGATTTAGTATTGCCCGTCTATTAAACGCATTGATCGCTGCAATTGCGGATTTGGATAACGAAATGTGTCTCCCAACAGAAAAGTCACGATTGTCCAGCGACACCGTGACAAAAGCGTTGAGGTATGCCCGTGGTCGGAAATGGGAAGGGCTTCAGGTTGCTGACCTGGCCCTCGCGGCTGACGTAACAAGCCGGACGCTGTTGAGGACGTTCCGGCAACAGCTGGGCGTTGGATCGGCAAGCTATCTCAAGCTACGTCAACTCAACATGGTCCGCCGTGCACTCCGCGGAAAATGTGAGTCGTCAGGTAAAGTCACAAACATCATGAGCGAACACGGCGTTACAGAATTCGGTCGTTTTGCCTCGGAATACAAAGCCCTTTTTGGAGAGCGCCCATCGGAGACGGTGGCGAGGTCGCGATCGCAAAGAGTGGGCTGAGGCGATGCGCTTCAGCCGGCGTCGTCAGCCGCAATGCGCAAATTCGTCAAGTGCAGTTGGCGCCGCCGAGCGCACCGAAAAGAAGCGCGGGCGCAACCGCCTGCGAAATGCATCCGACACGCGGCAGGCCGCCTTGTTGCCGGCTTTCGACGAAGCATGTGGCTTCAAGGCTAGCCTCAAGGTTGGTTGATGCCGGCGAAACAGAAGCGTTACGCTGCAGTGTATCGAATTTGCAACGGGCCAACTTCTTTCGGTTGGCTGTCCGATTTTACATAGCGACCGAAAGTTGACCCAAATACTTTCGGTGCAGGCCCTCAAACTTGCGGATGATGTATTTCCAAAGGATTTGAAAATGAGAAAGATCGTACTCACGGCGGCGGCATTCGCTGCATTCGCTGGCCCTGCGTTCGCTGCCGACCTGCCGCAGCGGGCTTACGCCCCGGTCAAGGCTCCCGTAATGGCTGCGGTCTACGACTGGACCGGCTTCTACATCGGCGGTAACGGCGGATATGGAACGAGCCGCAATTGCTGGGGTGTCGTACCGGCAGGTGGCGTGGTCGTTCCTGACGGTTGCCACAGTCAGTCGGGAGGCGTCCTCGGTGGACAGGTGGGCTACCGTTGGCAGGCCGGTCAGTTTGTGTTCGGTTTGGAAGGCCAGGGCGACTGGGCAAGCATGCGCAGTTCACACGTGAGTATTGCTAATCCGCTTCTTACCGATTCTTCCAAGGTTACTAGCTTGGGCCTTTTCACCGGCCAGATTGGCTATGCCTGGAACGCGGCGTTGCTGTATTTGAAAGGCGGCGCGGCGGTGACGAACAACAACCTTCTTCAAGCGACCACGTTTGGAGGCGTTGGCCTGAACTATGCGACCTCAACCCGTTGGGGCGGCGCCATCGGCGTTGGATTTGAATACGGCTTCACGCCGAACTGGTCGGCCGCCATTGAATACGATCGCCTGATCATGGGTGATGCCAACAATTCGTTCTCGGTACCGGCAGGCGCTGCTGCTGTGGTCAATCGGGTCAGTCAGGACGTGGATCTGATCACCGTGCGCGTGAACTATAAATTCGGTGGACCCGTCGTTGCGGCATACTGATCGTTGATAGCCAACCCGAGGGCCGGCTTGGCAGCCGGCCCTCGTCGGCCTTGTGGCTCTTTTGGGGAGAAGTTTTCGTGATGGACGGCATGAAGAAATTTATCATTGGAGCAGCATTTGCTGCAGTCGGTTCCACTTGCGCCTTTGCGGCGGACCTTCCCATGCAGGCCTATAAGAGCGCGCCCGTGGCGGCCCAGGTCTATAACTGGACCGGCCTTTATGTCGGTGTGAACGGCGGTTACGGCTGGGGCTCGCAGGATCCGCTGACGCTCGTCTCTAACAGGTTCGACCGTACAAGCTTCAATATCAGTGGCGGGATGCTCGGCGGCACCGTGGGGGCCCAAATCCAGCAGGGATATGTGGTGCTCGGCCTCGAGGGCGATCTTGATTGGGCGAACATCAAGGGCAACGGCATCTTAAATCCGGCTATCGCTGGCGTCGGGCAGGGTATTACGCTCGATATCGCGTCCAAGATCAGCGCCGTTGGAACGGCAAGGGCGCGTGCTGGCGTCGCTATGAACAATTGGCTGTTCTACGTGACGGGCGGTGCGGCATTTGTGAAATCGAGCGCTAACGGCACTTCAATTGCTGGCGTGCCTTGCGGTACGCTTGGTGTGCTCCAGAATTGCGCGGCCTCCGCCTGGCGCCCTGGCATCGTTGCTGGGGTAGGCATGGAATATGGCTTCACGCCGAACTGGTCCTTGAAGGGTGAATATCTTTACACGCAGGTGATCGGGACGGGCGCAAGCGTTGACAAGCTCAACATCTTCCGTGGCGGCATCAATTATCGATTTTGAAAATAGAAGATTCGGGTAGGGCGGTATTATGAATCCTAAGGCATTTGCTCTTTGTGCAACGTTGGTTGCACTTGCCGGTCCTGTATCGGCCCAGACGCCGCCATGGACCCAAACGGGTATGCTCAGCTGCAAGCTCAACCCGAGCATTGGATTCATTATCGCCGGCCACCAGTCGATGGAGTGCCGTTTCGTGCCATCCATGCCCGGTCCCCCACAATTTTACGAAGGCGCCCTCAACACGGTGGGAATTGATATTGGGATAATCGGTGGCGGCGCCTTGGCGTGGGGCGTTCTGGCGCCTACCGCTGGCGTGCCTGCTGGCGCTCTGGCTGGCACCTATGTTGGTGCAAGCGGTGATGTGGCGCTGGGACTTGGTGTTGGAGCAAATGTTCTGGTCGGCGGATCCAACAGAAGCTTCGCGTTGCAACCGGTATCAGTCGAGGGCTCGGTCGCGCTGGATGTCACACTTGGTCTGTCCGCACTTCAATTGAGATGGGTCCCGTGAGCCAGTGCACCTGGCCTTGCAGAACACAGTTCGAGTTATGCAAGGAACGCGAAACCAGAGGGTTTAGCGCGCGACATTATTTCGTTCTCGCCACGGCTGCGGCAATTGCCTGATCCAGCGCCGTGGCCCAGACGTCGCTTTCGGCCTATGTCGACAGCAACGGCTTCACCAAGGCCCACTGGCCGAAGCCTACGCCACCTTCGATCCTGCCGCCGGGCCATGGGACCTGGCAGCCGCCCGGCGTGAAACAGGTTTCTTAGCAGGCGCAGAGTTCGTGCGCCTGAGTCCGCGCCCTGGTTCAAGCAAAGCAGACATCGGCATGCTGCGCGGGCATGCGCGCGTCTGCTTTCGCGCGTCGTCCGGTAGCGAGACGGCGCGCTTTATGTTTTTCAATCGGTTCGTTTTTGCATAGTCGGCGCTTCATCGCGCGCCCATGGTGCCTGATAGCGCGACCGACCGCTGATGACATTAGCGATAACCCGAACCCCAACAGGAGAAGTAGAGATGACGAGTGCAAGATTTGTTCAGATGGCCGGGCTGCTCGCCGTGACGGCGATACTGGGCGGCATGGCAACGGCCAGTGCCCAAACCGCACAGGCGCCGGCCGCGTTGAAAACGATTGGTGCGCCGTCCACCGCAGCCAAGCCTGAGATCGTCCCCTCGCTGTTCGTGCTCAATTCCCGTGCGGCGACGTTGCAGGGCGAGACCCTGGTGCTGACGGGCATTGCCCCGAGCTCCATCATATTTGCCGACCGCCCGGTGCGATCCGCCGGCCATCAGCTCACCGCCGACGTCATCGCGGAATGGGGATCGGGCGACGACAGCTTTACCAAGAATCCTCCTAATGCGACCTTGTCGGTATTCGGCAAGGATGGCGCGGTGAAGGACGCAGTCGTGGTGCTGAAGAACCCGAAGCTCGAGGGCGACAAGCTGACGTTCACCGTTCAGACCCTCGAAGGGGATATTGCCGGCGCGGACGGCGGGGCAGCGCTGTTCATTGACATCATCGGCCGGCCGTTCACGCCGATGTCGTTTGCCGGCGTCGCACGGCGTACGGCATTCCGGGGCGCGATGTATGCCGGTGCAGCCACCGCTGCCGCTTATGGCGCGGCTGCGTATGCTGCGCCTTACGTCGCGCCATATCCGTACGCGCGGCCCGTGTGCGGCTACTACCCCTATCCGCCCTGTTACTGAGAACAGAGGAGGCGGGGAGGCGCATGTTTCCCCGCTTTCAATCGATTTTCGTTTTCGGTCGATGACTCCACACAAAAAAGCCAGCCGGCAAAAATGGAGATTGCAATGAATATCACGCGCCGTAGCCTTGCGATGGGCGGCCTGAGCCTTCTCGCCAGCGCCTCGACGAGTTCCCTGAGCCGGGCCGAGTTCGGCGAGACCCTTGGTTTGGGTGAAGGCCTCGAAGATTTCTGGCTCGCCACCGACGCCTATGTCTACGGCTATCCGCTCGTGACCATGGAAATGACGCGGCGCGTTTTCACCAACGTCCCGAAGGTCGAAACGATGCGCGGCCCGATGGGCCAGATCGTCAAGGTGAGGCAATATCCGAACGCATCCTATCGCGACGTCACCGCGCCCAACGCGGATACGCTCTACACCACCGGATTTTTCGATGTCGGCAAGGAGCCGTGGGTGCTCAGCATCCCCGATATGAAGGGCCGCTATGCCCTGCTGCCGATGCTGGACGGCTGGACCAACGTATTCCAGGTTCCCGGCAAGCGCACGACCGGCACCGGTGCGCAGACCTATGCCATCAGCGGACCAGGCTGGAAAGGTTCTTTGCCCGCCGGAGTCAAGGAATTGAAGTCACCGACCAGCATGGTCTGGTTGCTCGGCCGCATCTATTGCACCGGCACGCCGGAAGACTACGCTGAAGTTCACAAGTTGCAGGACGAATTCAAGCTCGTTCCGCTGAGTTCCTACGGCAAGCCGTACACACCGCCCGAACACACGGTCGATCCGTCAATCGACATGAAGACGGCCGTGCGCGAGCAGGTCAACCGGATGGACGCGGCTGCTTATTTCAAGCTGCTTTGCGAGTTGATGAAGACCAACCCTCCGGCTGCCGCGGACGCCGGCCAGATCGCCAGATTCGCAAAAATCGGCATCGTGCCCGGCCAGGATTTCGACGCCAGCAAGCTGAAGGCGGATTTCCTCAAGCGGGTGCCGGAAGTGTCCTTCGATCGCATCATGCTCCAGTTCAAGGTCAACAAGGACATGAAGGACGAGAACGGCTGGACCTACACCACCAAGGGCGGCGTTTACGGTACCGAATATTTGTTCCGCGCGTTCTGCTGCGCAGTCGGGCTCGGAATGAACCGCCCACAAGACGCGATCTACCCGATCTCGCAGAAGGATGTCGAGGGGCGGACGTACAGTGGCGCCAACAAGTACGTCATGAAGTTTGCCAAGGGCGAGTTGCCACCTGCGCAGGGCTTCTGGTCACTGACGATGTACGACAAGGGATACTTCTTCGTGGAAAACCCGATCAACCGGTACTCCATCAGTGCACGGCAGAATCTGAAAGCGAACCCGGACGGATCGATCGATCTGTATCTGCAGAAGGACTCGCCGGGCAAGGACAGGGAATCGAACTGGCTACCTGCGCCAGCGGGCGATTTCATCCTGATGCTGCGCATGTATTGGCCGCAGGAGAAAACTCCTTCGATCATCAATGGCTCCTGGAAGATTCCGCCGGTGAAGAAAGTCGCCTGACTCAATGACTACGTCGGCGCTTCGGCGCCGGCTTCAGCCACAACCAGGATGAATGGAGCGTGAAGATGTACAGGTCCCTGATTTTCGCAACGGTGCTTACCACGACAATGATTCCAGCTGCTCGCGCCCAGGTCGATCTCAGCACCTATGCCGACGCCAACGGCTTCCTGAATGTGCAAGCGCTGACTTGCGCTCAACTCGCCGGGACCTGGCAAGGCGATGCCGACCGGCTGACGGCCTGGTATAGCGGGTGGTACAACGGGCTCGCTCGCAAGCATTATATGGATATCGTCAAATCAAAAGAGGCCGAGCACGAGATCATGGTCTATTGCAAGGCGAACCCTGGTCAATTGATCATCGAGGCGGTCGCCGTCGTGTTCAAGGACATGCGGGCGAAGCTGGGGATTGAAATGAAGCCCTGAAATCCGGAGGTTTGCCGTTACAACAATCTGGGCGCCCTTTGCCACAGGGGCGGATTTTGCATAGTGCCAAAAGGACATCGGTGCAGAACTGCTGTTTGCAAGCCGCGCCTGGAACCAATCTGATCGCGGTTCGTATCTGATCTGGGACTACTTTTCTTGCCGAGCGGATAACTGCAAACAGCCAATGATCGTTTCGTCATGCGCACCATAGCTGTCGTCGATGACAATCCCAGCATGCTGCAAGGTCTAAATCGCCTTTTGTCGGCCCACGGATTCCACGTCAGAACGTTTGCATCGGCGGAGGCTTTTTTGGAGGCCGATGCCGGGTGCGAAGCGGATTGTTTGCTCCTGGATATTCACCTTGGCGGAATCTCAGGCATCGACCTGCAACGGCAATTGATCGCGTCAGGTAGGGAATTACCGGTCATTATGATGACGGCCATCGATAATGAGATCACCCGGCAGGAGGCGTTCGACGCCGGTTGCGTTGCGTATTTGAAGAAGCCGTTTCTGTCGAAACTGCTGATCGATGCCATTGGAAGGATTCCCTGAGGAATCGAGCTCAATTTCTTAACGGTTGCAGGGAATTGTCGCGGAAGTTGATGCTTATAATTGTTCTCCCTGGCGCTGGGCAAGTCGAGTAGGATTAGGTTCTCGGTCACATTGTGACATCTCGCGTAAACGGCCGCCCTATCGCATGATAACTCGAATACTATTCAGCTCGGTCGTTCTGCTCCTGGCGATGACCGGTGCGGCGTTTTCCCAGCCAAAGCGGGTGCTGATCGTTCATTCTGTCGGCCGAGATTTTTCGCCGTGGGATGACTACGCACGAAAGATCCGCGAGGAGTTGAACCTTCAGTCGAAAGACCCGATCGATATCTTCGAGGCCTCGCTGTCGACGGCCCGCTTCCCCGACGGGAATGAAGGCGCCTTTGTCAGCTATTTGAATGCGGTGTTTTCCGAACGCAAGCTCGACCTGATCATGACGATCGGCGGCCCCGCGGCACGATTCTTTCAGCAAAATCGTCAGCGGATTTTTCCTTCGATCCCGACCTTGTACGCTGCCGTCGCCCAGCAGATGTCTTCGAACGCACCGGCGACCGATGCAATGGTTTCGGTATCTGTCGATATATTGAGCACTCCCGACCAGATCCTGAAGTTGGTGGAGACGACCAAGGTCTTCATCGTGATGGGAAGTTCTCCGATCGAGAAGCTATGGCTGGAGGAGATGCGCAAGCTGTTCCAACCGCTGACAAGCCGGCTCGAGATCACTTATTCCAATGAACTGTCGCTGGAACAGATCCTTGAGCAGGTGGCTATCCTGCCACCCCGGACTTTCATCGTCTACGGGCAGATGTTGGTGGACGCCGCCGGCGTCGTGCACGAAGGCAATCGAGCCATAGACCGGATTCACGCGGTCGCCAATGCGCCAATCTTTTCTGAACAGGACGCGTTCTTCGGCCGAGGGATCATCGGCGGCCGGATGACGAACATATCCGACGTCAGCCGACAGACCGCCGCAGTTGCCGTCCGCATTCTGGGCGGAGAGTCGCCGGGCAGCATCAAGACGCCTCCGATCCGCGCTGCATCGCCTAGATACGACTGGAGGGAGCTGAAGCGCTGGAACATCAGCGAAAGCCAATTGCCGCCAGGCAGTGAGGTCATGTTTCGCGTTCCGACTGTGTGGGAGCAGTACCGGCCGCAATTGACGGCTGTTACGGCAGCTATCCTGCTGCAGGCCGGCATCATTGCATTGCTGCTCGTTGAACGGCGGCGACGTCGTGTCGCCCAAGCCGAGGCTAACAGTCGTCGTCAGGAAGTGGTTCGCTTGAACCGCGTTACAACCGCCAGCGTTCTGTCGTCATCCATAGCGCACGAACTCAACCAACCGCTCGGAGCGATTTTGAGCAATACCGAAGCTGCGCAGGTGCTGCTGAAGGCGAATCCACCTGACGTTGCTCAGCTCGGCGAGATTCTTTCCGACATCGTCCGGGACGAACAACGGGCCAGCGACATCATCGGCGGGTTGCGAAATTTGCTGAATAACAGGACGGAATCCGATCTGCGAACGTTCGATTTGAACGAGTCCGTGCGGGACATCGTCAAAATTGTGTCTCCTGAAATTACAAGGCGGGGGGTGAACTTGCGTACCATTCTCACGCCCGAGCCGTTACGGGTGCGGTGTGATCCGATTCATCTGCAGCAAGTCCTCATGAACCTCGTGATGAATGGCGTGGATGCGATGGACAACGTGGTCCCGCGCAATCTTTCGATCCGGACGGCGCTGGCTGACGCTGATGGCATCGAAGTCCAGATATCCGACTCAGGAACGGGTATTCCCAACAACAAGCTGGCTAGCATCTTCAATGCATTCGTCACAACGAAGCCGGAAGGGACGGGGCTGGGACTCCCAATCGCGCGAACGATCCTTGAAAGCTATGGCGGCGAGCTGTGGGCTGAGAACCGCACCCGGGGCGCGGTGTTTTCATTCCGACTGCCGTTGGATCGGTCTGTAGAGATCTAGAGTTCTTGCCCTCGCGTTGATGCCGCAGGCTGGCGCTCCCGGCAGAACCGGGTAATGCGCGCGTAGTCTTCACCTGCAATGAGGCAAAAGAGCCGCGTGCTGGCGGAGATATCCCAGCGTCGTTGGGTGCGCATTGGGTGCACGATGCCCGAACCCGGAAAATACCGGGTAGACGAAACCATATATAAGTCATTGATTTCATGGTGAGCGCGGAGGGACTCGAACCCTCGACCCCATGATTAAAAGTCACGTACTCTACCGCCTGAGCTACGCGCTCACTCGCCGCGCCGTGAATATGACATTTGCTTCCAGCTAGACTGTAGCTAGATCAGTGCAGCGCCAAGCGTCGCGGCGGGCAAGGTGTTTGCGCAAGCCAATTGTTCGCACTGTCATTCTGGGCGGAGGTGTTGTGACGGGTCATCCGAGCATGCCCGAGTTCATCTGGGCAAGTTGGCGATTTCAACGGTTTTCTGAAGTCGCTTGAGCAATAGCTATGGAGGCGTAATTGGCGGCTGGTGTTCGACCGTTCCCGTCGCAATGGGAGCGGCATATCGTCCTCGGGGATGGTTGGCGAATATTCGTCCGGCCGATCCGACCGGACGACGAGGATTTGATCCGCGATCATCTGGCTCATGTGAGCAAGGAGGATTTGCGGCTTCGTTTCTTCGATTCGATCAAGGAGTTTTCGCATCAGTTCATCACAGGACTGATCGATCTCGACTACGCGCGCGCGATGGCGTTTGTCGCTATCGATGAAGCCACCAAAGAGCCGCTGGGGGTCGTGCGACTGCATGCCGACGCAATCCATGAGAGCGGCGAGTACGCGATTTTGCTGCGATCGGACCTCAAGGGCAGGGGGCTGGGCTGGTCCTTGATGCAATTGATCATCGAATACGCCAAATCAGAGGGTCTGAAGCGGATATCCGGACAAATACTCCAGGAAAATACCGTGATGCTGAAAATGTGCCAGGAATTGGGATTCGAGATCTCGATCGATCCGCAAGATCGCGGCTTGCGCGATGTCACGCTGACTCTCGAAAGCCGTTAGCCAGCGAGTTAGACTACGGTGACAGTGCTTTCAATCATAGGTCTACGGGCGGCCCCGGAAACTCTTTGGCTCTCCAAATTAAATGCACTGTCACCGTAATTCCTTTTCTTGTCACTTCGTCTGCGCCATGATCAAAGAGTTAACTTTTGGGAGAGGCGGCAGGTGACGACCCGGTTGATGGATTGCCCCGACTGTGGAAGCAGGCTGTCTCGCTCGGCGCATCGCTGTCCGCAATGCGGAGCAACAGAGTTACACGGTCCCCCGCGACTTGGCCGCCGGGCACCGCGGATAATTGGAATCGAGGGCAAAAACGACAGCACCCTCGTGATATGTTCGCTGACAGGCGGCGCGCTTGGCGGCTGCTACGGTTACGCCGTGAGTTCTGGCGCGATCAGCGCTGTAGTCTGGGCGCCGCTGTACGGATTACTAGGCCTAATGATCGGAGTGCCGCTCGCGTTCGCGATCAACCTAATGCGAGGGTAAGAGCGGGTGCACGTAACCTGATCGAGTCAACCTTGCAGGCCGCCGCCTTGGCGACGGCGGAAGATTACCTGGGCGTTGAGCCTGCCGAGCAAACGGCTGAGGCGTCATGAAGCGCCGGCGCCGATCGGTTAGTTAGAAAGCGCAACCGGCAGCGGATTGTGGCCCAGGCCAGACGAAGGCGGTAACAATCAAGGGCGCGAGGCTTCAGTCTCGCGCCTCATTCGGGCTTCAGTACTGGAGCAAATCGTTCGGAAAATGTCGCTGCCTTTGCGTCCCGAGCTGCAGCAAGTGAGGACGAGATGAAGGCCTGAAAACCTGCAGCGGCGACTGCGATCAAAATGGCGCCGAAAATGAGAGTACGCATTCCACGCTCCCTTATGGGCTTTTGACTGCGTCGAAGCTAAGACGGCTCTGTTTCAGGATTGCTTCGCGAGCTCAGGCAATGAGTTTCGTTCACGGCAGGGTGTTGGGGGGCCGGCATGGCGGGGCTTCGGTCCCGCGCCCTAAAGAGGCCGTCGCCAATTTCTATGCTGGCGCCCGCACCACACTTTGGCGGAGGAAATTAAGATGCGAGATATAATCGAAGACAGAAGAGTCCTGAGGATGCAATTCGAGGCCTTCGCACACTATGAGGGACATGAGAGCGGAAAGCCCGAATCCGCATATTGTTTCGATGCATTGGCGGCCAGCGTCGACGACGTCTCGTCCGAATTGCTGGAGACTTATGTCGGACTGTTCCAGAAAACCGAACACCGGAAAATCGGCAGCGCCTTAAGGCAATCGATCCAACAGGGATTGTGGTCGCCCAAAAACGCGACCGAATACATGCAGCGATTCATTGCGTTTGCATCTGGAACAGGGGCGTCCTCCTAAGGCATGCGAGACGGCTCAAGCG
Organism: Bradyrhizobium ottawaense; assembly: GCF_900099825.1. NCBI lineage: Bacteria > Pseudomonadati > Pseudomonadota > Alphaproteobacteria > Hyphomicrobiales > Nitrobacteraceae > Bradyrhizobium > Bradyrhizobium ottawaense. Next base: position 7,768,580 of record NZ_LT629693.1, read on the forward strand.
GTAACGCCAAGGGGCGCGGGCTCAGGTCCGCGCTCGCGAGCCCGCCGGTTCCACGCCGGCGGGTTTTTGCTTTTGTCGGGCGTGTTACCCGTTGATTATGCTGCTGCTGCCCTTCAAGGCGATGCTCTTTGGCTGGGCCGGAAAATCTGGCCGCCCATTGCCGCTCGAACCTTCTCTCAAGGTCCAGAGGGATATCGCACATAACCAAAGCTCCGGGTTTGCTGTCGCCCCCCGGTCTCAAGACCTCAACGCGCGCGCTCCTTTAAAGGTCCGTCAAAGCGGCTACATACTTTCGGCATCAGCGTGACAACGGGATTAAGCAGCTCAATCAGTCCGCTGGAAGCTGGTCGAACTTCTGCGACGGGTATCGGCACCCGTCCGGCGCGGTAATCTCAATTTCCCGACAGCCGTCTTCAGCCAGCTCTGCAGCCTTTTTCCGGGCCGCGGCGGCTGTTTCGCGCCGAAAGGTGATGCTGCCCGAAGTATCCGTTCCTGTGATCAAAAATCGCATGGGCGACCCCATAGGAGGCCACTAAAAACCCGACGTCGGCTCCGTTACCCAGACGGGCGACGAGGCACGGTGCAATTACAGATTAGACGAATGCGAAAGCCAACAAACCAGAGCAAAGCATGACGACGCCGGCCAAGGCGAAGAAACGTTCCGCAGCGAGGAAACCTTTGGAAGCGAATTCATCCCGCATGGTACACCGCCTATCGCGCGCCCCCGCTCAAACGGAACGACCAACCCGCCGCATAGTCAAAGAGTTTTCCTGCCAAATACCAATTTCGACGCTGGCTGATGATTTCATGCAACACCCGTCCCGGGCGCTGTGACGGCCTGGAGTTGCTTACGCCGTCGCGCCTCGCGGGCCATCCCTGCGCTGGCGCCGGCGGGCCGGCCCATGGCAGCCCGCAGAATTTGGACTCACCAGCGGGCTTGCTGGAGTCGTGCAAGCCATAGTCTGGAGGTCCACGCTGCCGGTTATGAGCAGATCCAGATAATCAGGAGCGCGATCGGCAGACCCAAGCCTAATGTGCCGATGATCGCCAGCGCGAACTCAGAAAGCAGATTGGATGTACGTGGCACGCTACGTACTGGCATGACGTTATTCCTTTGAGCCCCCCACGAGCCTTCGGATCAACGATCAATTGGGTCTCCGGACCAATCCAGGATGACCTTTATGTGGACGGGAGGCTGGGATGATTCTGGTTAATCAAAAGTTAACCTAGTAATCTCGGCAGCGCCGGGAGAACGGCACCATCGGTCAGGCCTAACAATGATCAGGGCGCGGGGCTCGGTCCCGCGCTCCCGGTGCTGAATGCAGCTAGGGCAGGGACGAAACAGTATCTTCTGCCCCGGCTGCGGCGATCGCATCCGCGCCTCGTTGCCCTTGCCGAAGCAGGCTTTGCAGTCCTCGGTATCGTCACTCATTTTGATCTCCATCGAGTCGAGGCGGGATGTCTCGACGAGGGGATCATTGCCGGTGGCCGACATTTAACAACGCACCCGCGCGGCAATGAATTTGCCAACACGGTGCCGACACGAGTAACGGCGGCAAACCGGAAAATCGATCTAAGATATTGATTTCCTTGGTGAGCGCGGAGGGACTCGAACCCTCGACCCCATGATTAAAAGTCACGTGCTCTACCACCTGAGCTACGCGCTCACTCGCCGCGCTGTGTAGGGGGCGGGCCCCCTTGGGTCAATAGCGGCGGTGCGGCAAAACTGCCGGCCTCATGGTCTGAATTCCCTTGGTACCGCCAGCGGTTAGCCCAATCTCCTCACGCACGGGCCCGTCAAATCCGTCCCCACTGAGCCTCGGTAGAGGCTCAGTATTTTATCTGACGCGTTTTCCAGGCGCGAACCGGGGTCCACATCGCCTGGAAACGCAATGTATCAGTTGGCTTCCCGGCGAATCTCCGATGCCACCGGCTGGGAGGGGGCGGCGACCGTCGGCAGGCGGACCGGGCGGATCCCGATCAGTTCCGCCGTCCGCACCGCGCTGTTGCGCCAGAAGGCGAACGAATTGGTGCGGGAGTTTTCCAGGAGCGCGATCGCGACCGCGGCCAGGAACGGCAGGCTTTGCAGCACCAGCACGCCCGCGAAAATGTAGATTTCGCGGACCTGCTTGTAGCCGTTCGTGACCACCAGCACGGTGGCGCCGATCAGCAACAGCACACCGATCACGGCTTCCCAGAACGCCTGGAATTCGATCGACATCCGCGACAGGCCGCCCTTGGAGGTGCGGGCAAAGGCGAGGTGTTCGGTGATCAGGCCCTGCGCCACCGCGCGCGACACCGTCCACTGCACGCTCATCGCTGCGATCATGGCGCCCAGCATCTGCCCGGCCTTGATATTCACTCGCAGGCGGTAGAGCGCGATGAAATGCGTGAGTGAAACGATGAAGGAGGCGATAATCGGCAGCGTCAAAATCTTGTCGGGAATGGAGATGTCGGCAAACGCCACGATCGGCACCCAGATCAGGTTGAGGATCGCGACCACCACGCCGAGGCTCTCGGCGCCGAGCCAGTTCAGCCAGCCCAGCGAGAATTCGCGGCGCTGATCCGGCGACAGCCGGCTTCCGCCGGGCAGGAAGCGCCGCCAGTGTTTCTTGACGATCTGGAAGCCGCCATAGGCCCAGCGGTGACGCTGCTTCTTGAACGCCTCATAGGTGTCGGGCAGCAGGCCCTCGCCATAGCGGACATTGGTGTAATGCGTCAGCCAGCCCTGCTGCTGGATGGTCAGGCCGAGGTCGGTGTCCTCGCAGATGGTGTCGCTCGACCAGCCGCCGGCCATGTCCATCGCGCCACGGCGGATCAGGCACATCGTGCCGTGCACGATAATGGCGTTGAACTCGTTGCGCTGGACCATGCCGATGTCGAAGAAGCCGGCATACTCGCCGTTCATGATGTAGTGCATCAGCGACAGGTCGCCGTCGCGGTGTTCCTGCGGCGCCTGCACCAGGCCGACTTGCGGGTCGGCGAACACAGGCACCAGATCCTTCAGCCAATCGGGATGCACGACATAGTCGGCGTCGATGATGCCGATGATCTCGGCGTCGGCAGCGGTGCGGTCCATCGCGATGCGCAGCGCGCCGGCCTTGAAACCCTGGACCTTCTCGGCGTTGATGAACTTGAAACGTTCCCCGAGCGCGCGGCAGTGGTCCTGGATCGGCTGCCAGAACGCCGGATCGGGCGTGTTGTTGATGATGCAGACGCATTCGAAGTTGGGATAGTCGAGCCGCGACACCGCATCGAGCGTCTGCTTCAGCATCTCGACCGGCTCGAAATAAGCGGGGATGTGGATCGACACTTTCGGGAAGGTGACGCCTTCGCCGATCGTGGCCGGCGCCAGGGTTGCGGTCTTGGCGATCAGCCGGCGCGGGCCGTGGCCGAAGGCGACGGCTGCGATCTCGTCGATCCGCGCCATCGCAATCAAGACCAGCGGCACCAGCAGGATCAGGCCGAGGGTCAGCGCGAAGGCTGAACCGAACACGAAGTAATGCCCGGACCAGAAGGCGAATACGGTCGCGGCCCAGGCGCCGACGCCGTTGGCCGCGGCCGAAAGCACAAATGCCTGCGCGGCTGTCGGCTGTTCCAGCCGCAGGATCGGCAGCGACATCAGAATGCCGACCAGCAGCGCAATGGCCGCGAGCTTCCAGTAGTTCTCGTTTACGATCGGACCGGTCCACGAAAATTTCGCTTCGCCGGCGTTGTTGAGGATGCCCCAATAGGGACCTACGCCGCCCTCGAAGGATTTCCAGGGCCGATCCATCGCTTCGACAATGTTGTACTCCATGCCCATCGCTTCGGCGCGGGCGACGAAATTCCGCAGCACCGAAGCCTGCTCAAACGGGCCGGGCTCGGCGTTCCTCAAATTGTAACCGGCGCTGGGCCAGCCGAATTCGGCGATCACAATCCGCTTGCCCGGAAATTTTTCGCGCAACAGCCCGTAGAGATAGACCGCCTGATCCACCGCCTGTTTGTCGGTAAAATTTTCCCAATAGGGCAGCACGTGGGCGGCGATGAAATCGACCGACGAGGCGAGCTCCGGATTGTCACGCCAGCTATTCCAGATTTCGCCGGTCGTGACGGGAACGTTGACCGACTTCTTGACCCGCTTGATCAGCTCGATCAGGTCCTCGACCTTCTGGTCGGCGCGGAAGATGGATTCGTTGCCGACCACGATGCCGTTGACGTTGCTGTTGCGCTTGGCGAGTGCGATCGCGGACTCGATTTGGCTCGCGTTGTGATCGTCATCCTTGCTGATCCAGGCGCCCACCATGACCTTGAGCCCGAATTCGGCCGCGATCGGCGGCACCAGTTCGTTGCCTTCCGTCGAGGAGTAGGAGCGGATCGCCCGCGTTACGGTGGAGAGCCTTTTCAGGTCGGCGCGAATTCTCGCGGGATCGATCGTGCTGTCGACGACGTGACCGGGTTCAAACGGCGTGTAGGAAACGCTCGGCAGGATACCCTTGAAGTCGGGGGCCGCCTGCTTTTCCTGAAACAGACCCCACAGCGCAGCGTGAGCTGCGGTCACAAACAGCAGGACGGCAACGACGGCGCGCATCGGCGGCTAAACCATAGGGGGCCTGCATGGGGGGAAAGCGAACCCGTCCCCAAGGTTCGACCGACACGGCGGCAAGAGTTAGGATAATCCTGCCGCACGAATTCACAACTGGTATGACGGCATGGCGTTTTAAGGGCGCGGCGTTTTAAGGGCGCGGCATATTGAACTATCGAATAAATTCGATCGTTCCGCGACGCGCGCCCCGGTGATTATTTCGTCGGGGCCGCGGGCGCGGCGGCGGGGGCCGGAGCAGGGGTCGCCGCCGGTGCCGGAGCCGCATTCCCGGCCGTGGCGGGGGCGGCAGGCGCCGGGCTTGCCGCGGCGGCGGCCTGGGGCTGGGCGCCCGGATTGATCCAGCAGGCATGGATCCGGCTGGACAGGGTTTCGGCCACCTTGGGATCGATCTGGCCGCCAAAGCGGGTCAGGCAGCGGAACGCGGCCTGGACGTGGCCGCCGGGGCAGCCGAACCGGTCGTACAGGTCGAGGTGCCGGAACGCGGTATCGAGGTCGTCCCGCCACATCAGGCTGACGACGCGGCGGCCGAGCCAGACGCATTCGGGATTGCCGGCCGGGCCGTTGACGGCCGTCTGCGCCTCGACGAACTCGTCGGTCTTGCGCTGGTTGTCCTTGGCGGCGTCGGCGGCATTGGCCGCCGGGGGCTTGCCCTGATCCTGGGCGGGCTGGCCGCCGCTCTGGGCGAACGCGGCGCCCGATCCGATCAGAAACACGAGTCCGGCAGCGGCAAGGTGGCGCACAACCGACTTTCCTGGATCAAGCACCCGACGCATACATTCCCCGATTTTTTCCGTGTGACGGTTGGCTTGTTGCCGTCCAAATAGGTCCCCAATGCGGCGGAGACGTCTGACGATTCCCATGCCGGTTATTTCGGATTTTGTCCAGCAAAGTCACAACTTTATCGCTTCGTGGTAAAATCGCCGCAGGGGAGAAGCGGAAATCCCGGTATCGTGTATCTTGGCAGATCGCCGGCGAACGGCTAAGCGACGGGCCCCGCCCGGAGGATGGAACCGATTTCTCTTCGCACGCCGCTGGCGCTTCTCATTTCATCCCTCGCAATGATCGCGGCCCTGTGGTGGTGGGTGGCCACGCCGATCACGCTGGCGCGCGCGCCGATCGATCCCAATGCCAAGCTGCAATGCGTGTCCTATGCGCCGTTCCGCGACCTGCAGACGCCGCTGGTACCGGCCACCCACATCGCGCCGGAACAGATCGCGCAGGATCTGGCGCAGCTCGTCGGGATCACCGACTGCGTGCGCACCTATTCGATCGAGAACGGGCTCGACCAGGTTCCGGCGCAAGCCGCCAAGGTCGGCCTGAAGGTCATTCAGGGCATCTGGCTGTCGAGCAACAAGCTAAAGAACCTGACCCAGATTGCCACCGCGGTCAGTCTCTCCAAGCAATATCCCGGGGTCATTACCGCGCTGGTGGTCGGCAACGAGGTGCTGCTGCGCGGCGAGATGACGGCGGCCGATCTCGCCGCCAATATCCGCGCGGTCAAGGCGCAGGTCACGGTGCCCGTGACCTATGCCGACGTCTGGGAATTCTGGCTGCGCAACCGCGAAGTCTATGAGGCCGTCGACTTCGTCACCATTCACATCCTGCCTTACTGGGAAGACATGCCGGTGCGGGCGAAATTGGCCGCCGGCCATGTCGACGATATCCGCAAGCGGATGGCGGTGGCGTTTCCGGGCAAGGAAATCCTGATCGGCGAGACCGGCTGGCCCAGCGCCGGGCGGATGCGCGAGGGCGCGCTGCCGTCGCGCACCAACCAGGCGCGCGTGGTTTCCGAGATCCTCGATCTGGCCAAGCGCGAAGGCTTTCGCGTCAACCTGATCGAGGCCTACGACCAGCCGTGGAAGCGCCAGCTCGAAGGCACTGTCGGCGGTTACTGGGGCCTGTTCGACGCCTTCAAGCGCGCGGTGAAATATCCGCCGGGCGAACCGATCAGCAACTATCCGCTGTGGAAATGGCAGATGGGATGCGGGATGGGGCTCAGCGTCCTCGTCTTCCTGGCGGGATGGCTGACCTTGCGGCGGCGGCCGTGGCAGCCGCGTCTGACCTCGTGGATCGCGGTCGGCACCTCGGCGACATCGGCCGGCATGCTGCTCGGGATCGCCGCCGACAAGATGATCTATGAGAGCTACGGGATCGGCGGCTGGCTGCAATGGGGCGCGCTGCTCGCCGCCGGCATTCTCTCGCCGATCCTGTGTGCTTACGCCGCGATGTCGGGACGGCCGTTGCCGACCTTCCTCGAACTGCTGGGCCCGCGCGCCGGCCGCACCGGATCGGTGCTGCCGGTGCTGTTAGGACTGGTCCTGATCGTGACCACGCTGATATCAGCCGAGACCGCGCTCGGCTTCGCCTTCGACCCGCGCTACAAGGATTTTCCGTTCGCCGCGCTGACCATGGCGGTGGTGCCGTTCGCCTGCCTGATGCTGGTCAACCGGCCGATGGAGGGCGTGCGGCCGATTGCCGAATCCGCCTTTGCCGGCGTGCTGGTCGCGTCCGCGCTCTTCATGGGTTTCAACGAGGGCGCGCAGAACTGGCAGTCGATGTGGACCTGCGCGGTCTATCTCGGCCTGGCGCTTACGCTGTGGCGGGCGCGGGCCGTGCAAATCCCAAAATAAGCAGCCCGATCGCCAGCCCCGACAGCGCGATATTGTAGAGCACGATGCCGAGGCCTGCCGCGATCAGCCCGCCGGTCAAAAGCACGATCGACGGCCGCATGACGTGAAGCGTCGCAATCACGAGGGCGACGATGCCGAACACCGAATTCTTGAACAGCGAGGTGGCGAGCGTCCGCGCCTTGCACAGCATGGTCTGCAGGCCGGCGTCGCAGGCCAGCGCCGTGGTGGAGAGTTCGACCGCGAGATAGCGCAGATACAGCGCATAACCGACGGTGACGAAGCCGACCACCAACAGAAATTGCACCTGATAGGGCGTCAGCCGGAACGGAGTTTTTTTCATCGCGGGAATATGCTCGGGAATGGGTTTGGGGACAAGCGGGGCTTGCAGCGATAACGTCAAAAACAGGTGAGAAGCCGGTCGTAACGCTTTGCCATAAAAGGTATTATTGCGCGCTCTTGCGGCCAAACATCGACGAGATCGACGACGAAATTGACGACGTCGTTTCCGGTTTCTTCGGCTCCTCGACCACCACTGCCGCCCGTTTCGACGAGGTGCCGCGCTTGCGGGAAGCGGGTTTGGCAGGCGCAGCCGGCGCCGGCGTGACATCGTCTCTGAACGAGAGCCGCTGGCCGTCGAAAACGGTGGTTTCGCAGGAGCGCTCGTTTTCGGTCATGACCGCGCAGATCTTGGCGGCGGCGCCGGCGTCGTTGAGCGGGCCTGCCACCAGATGCAACTGCATGCCGAGCCCGTTGGTGCGTTCCTTGATCATGATGACCGGGCGCAGCGCTTGCAGCGGCGCATTCGACCGCGACTTCAACAGCCCGCGCCACAGCGCGCGCAGGCCGCTGACCGAATTGGCGGTGCCGAGATCGACGCCGAACTCGGTTCGTTGCAGGGCGACTTTCGGCGCGGTGGCGTCGTCCGCTTCCTCATCGCTGACGGGCGCCGAGGCCACGACTTCCGGGATCGGGCTCGCTGTGACCGGGCTTATGGGCTTGTTCGGCTCGATCAGTTTTGTGGCGGAGGGGTCGGGCGGGGCCATGAACGATTTTGCAGCCACCAGCGGCGTGGCCGGCGTCGCGGCAGGAGTCTTGGCGGCTTCCGGCTTGCCGGGATCGGTCCTGGCAGGGTCGGTTTTGGCAACATCAGGCTTGGTCGCGTCAGGCTTGGCAACGTCGACCTTGGCAATGTCAGCCTTGGCAACGTCAGCTTTGGCGGCATCCACCCTGGACGCATCGGTCCTGGCCGGTTCTGTCTTCGCCGACTCAAGCCTGGCGACGTCGGATTTTGCGGCGTCGCTTTTGGCAGATTCCGTCTTCTCGGCCTTGCCGGACTCCGTCTTCGGCGCGTCCTTGGCAACCGATGAGATCGTGGCAAGGCTCGGCTCCGGGGCCGTCGCCTTCGTCGCCGGCTTGTCGGTGGCGGCTGCGGCCGTTGTGACCGGCGCCAAGACGGGAGCAGGCGCCAGTGCGGCTGGCGGTTCGGTGGTTGCGAGCGCGGGGCCCGACGCTGCCGCATTGGGGGGGAGCTGACGGATGAACGAGCCGGTGACGGAATCCAGTCCCTGTTCCAGGCTGGTGACGCGGGAATACAGCCGGTCGCGATCGCCGTTCAGCGTATCGACCGCGCTGGCAAGACGCCGCGTCTCGCTCTGGTTTTCGCGGGCCGTCAGCTGGATCTGCTGCGCCTGCCGGGTGAGCTCGACCGCCGCCATCTGCTCGCGCTTCAAGCCGAGCGACGACTGGTTGGCCATCACGGCCACCACCACGGCCGCGACCGCGCCGACGCCCCACGAGCCGATCCGCCACAGCGCGCGGCGGTCGAGATCGTCTTCCTCGGCCAACAAACCGCTCAGCAAGCCGCCGGTGTTATCGGTCTCGAAGTCCCCAGCGCGATGGTCTGAATCCCTGGCCAAGCGTTCCCAGTCCCTCCCTCAGGCCTGCCGAATCAACGGCAAACATTAACAGGAAATGCGGCGTGTTCCTGAATCCGGAGCTTGGCGGGGTGGCGAATCGGTTTGATCTGCTGCGGAAAACTATTAAAGAGGCCCCGCATTTAAAGAAGCTTGGCCATCCGACTTGTTTGTTGAGGATCAGAATGACGGCTCGTTCCAGCCTGACGGTAGTGCTTGCGGCCGGTGAGGGCACGCGCATGCGATCGGCGCTGCCGAAGGTGCTGCATCCCGTCGCCTCCCAGTCGCTGCTGGCCCATGTGCTGGATGCGGCCCCGCACGGCGCGGGGGCCGCGCTCGCGGTCGTGGTCGGGCCGAACCACAAGGCAGTCTCCGACGAGGTGGCGCGGATCCGGCCGGATGCGGCGACCTTCATCCAGGCCGAGCGGCTCGGCACCGCGCATGCCGTGCTGGCGGCCCGCGAGGCGATTGCCCGCGGCGCCGACGATCTGCTGGTGGCGTTCGGCGATACGCCTTTGATCTCGGCCGAGACCTTTGCCCGCATGCGCGCGCCGCTCGCAAACGGCGCGGCGCTGACCGTGCTCGGCTTCCGCGCCGCCGATCCGACCGGCTATGGCCGGTTGCTGCTCGAAGGCGACCATCTGGTGGCGATCCGCGAACAAGCCGACGCTACCCCTGAGGAACGCAAGGTGACGCTGTGCAACGCCGGGGTGATGGCGTTCGACGGCCGCCTTGCGCTCGAGATCATCGACAAGATCGGCAATGCCAACAGCAAGCGCGAATACTATCTGGTCGATGCGGTAGCCATCGTTAGAAAAATGGGATTGGAGGCCGTCGTGATTGAAACCAGCGAGGATGAAGTGCGAGGGATCAACAACAAGGCCCAGCTAGCTGAAGCTGAAGCCGTGATGCAGGCGCGGCTGCGCCAGGCCGCCCTCGAGGCCGGCGTGACGCTGATCGCGCCGGAGACGGTGTTTCTCGCCGCCGATACCACGTTCGGCAGCGACGTCACCATCGAACCGTTCGTGGTGATCGGCCCCGGCGTCACCATCGGCGACGGAACGGTGATCCATTCCTTCAGCCACATCGTGCAGTCCTCGATCGGCAAAAACGTGCAGATCGGCCCCTATGCGCGGATGCGGCCGGGCACTTCCATGGGCGATGGCTCCAAGCTCGGCAATTTCGTCGAGACCAAAGCGGCGACCATCGAGGCCGGCGCCAAGGTCAATCACCTGTCCTATGTCGGCGACGCCCATGTCGGCGCCAAGGCCAATCTCGGCGCCGGCACCATCACCTGCAACTATGACGGTTTTGCCAAGAACAAGACCATCATCGGCGCCGGCGCCTTCATCGGCACCAACACCTCGCTGGTGGCGCCCGTGAAGATCGGCAGCGGCGCCTATATCGGCTCCGGCTCGGTCATCACCCGCGACGTGCCCGACGACGCGATGGCGGTCGAGCGCAGCCCGCAAAGCATCCGCGAGGGCGGAGCGACGCGGTACCGCGAACTGAAGACGCGCGGCAAGAAGCCGAAGGAAGGCTAGGGTCCCAGGCGTCAATGGCCCGGATGGATGGCATCGTTGAGATAGATGCAGGCGAGGATGGCAAAGACGTAGGCCTGCAGGAAGGCGACCAGCAGTTCGAGCGCGGTGAGCGCGACGGTCAGCCCCAGCGGCAGCACGCCGCCGACCCAGCCGATGGCGCCGAACGCGACGCCGAGCATGGCGACAAAGCCCGCGAACACTTTGAGCGCGATGTGGCCGGCCAGCATATTGGCGAACAGGCGCAGGCTGTGCGAGACCGGCTTCACAAAGAAGAACGACAATTTTCGATGAACACGACCAGCGGCAGGATGTAGACCGGAACCCCCGACGGCACGAATATCTTGAAGAATTTCAGGCCGTTCCTGTACAGGCCGTAAATCAGCACCGTGCACCAGACCAGGAGCGCCAGCGCCGCCGTGACGATGATGTGGCTCGAAACCGTGAACGCGTAAGGGATGATGCCGACGAGGTTCGAAACGCAGATGAACGTGAACAGCGAGAAGATCAGCGGGAAAAACCTCATGCCCTCCGCGCCGGCATTGCCGCGGATCATGCCGGCGACGAACTCGTAGGTAATTTCGGCGATCGACTGCAAACGCCCGGGAACCAGCCGCCGTCCCGCCACCCCGCCGATCATCAGGATCGAAATCAGCGCCACCGTCAAAAACATGTAGAGGGACGAGTTGGTAAAGGCGATCGTCTGATGGCCGATATGACCGATCGTGAAAAGCGGCTCGATCTTGAACTGGTGGATCGGGTCGATGGCCATTCGCCGCTCGGACTCTCACTTTCACGCAACCAGAGCCTATACGGACGCTCCGGGAAAACAACCCGTCGTCGGGCGCCGCTTAATTCAAGCCACTTTTCCGCGCGCGGCGTTCGCGGCGGACCATCGATGCTCGATGTCCGTGACAGCCTGCTTCATGTTCGGCAGATATCTTGCGGCGGCGACTTCGGGCGTCATCGAGGAGGAAAAGAAGATCAGGTTGAGGCTGCCGAGCACGGGTCCGCCGCTCCGGATCGGTAGCGCGATGGCGCTGATGCCAGCCTCCGCTCCGCCGACCGAGGAGGCATAGCCGTCGTTCCTGGTCTGCGAGACGATGTCGTCGATGAATCGGCGATCCCTTGCCAGGAGCGCGTCTTCCTCGACGAAAGCTGCCGTCGTCTCCAGCATCGCCCGGCGCAGCGAAGGCGGTGATGCCGCGAGGATGGCGCGCCCCAAGGCGCTGCGGACCAGCGACCGCCTGCGGCCTACCATCGAGCGATGGATCGACAACGGACTGAAAGGGTGGGTGCTCTCGCGGATCAGCACCGAACCGAGTTCGAACACCGCGAAGTCGCTGGGCCAGGACACCTGGTCGAGCAGGCCGAACATGGCAGGGAGCGCCGCCTGGCTCGACAGGTCGCGTGACGAGACACCTTCGCTCAGCGTGCGCACCTGCGGCGTCAGGCCGAACAAGGCATTGGTCTCGTCGAAGGTCACGTAGCCGTCGGCCCGCAACGTCTCCAGCAAACGATAGCAGGTCGTCCGGTTGAGGCCGGTCCGTTTTGCGAGCTGCACGACATTCGACGGCCCGCTCGCATTGAGCTCGCCGATCAGCGCCAATCCTCGGGACAGCGCCCTGACATTGCGGTGCATGGCCCCTCCGGACGTGTTCGCAGGGCGAACATTTCACAGACTTCGTTGGAAACCAAGCCGGAAGCGCGGCAATCCATCCGCGCACGTTCAAAAAGGACGGCGACGGGAGGAAACCATGGTCCATTCGAGCTTTCATGTGCCTGCGGCGATCTGGTTGGCCCTCGCGATGTCGGCGGCGCCGGCCGCGGCCCAAACACCAAACCTCAGCGGCGGCAAGGTGAAGGTCGGCGTCTTGACCGACATCGCCGGTCCGACGGCAATGGCCAACGGAAAGGGCTCGGTGATCGCGGCCGAGATGGCCGCCGAGGATTTTGGCGCCGGCCTCAACGTCGAAGTCATTTCGGCCGATCACGGCGGCAAGCCCGATCTCGGATCGCAGATCGCGGCGCGCTGGTTCGACGTCGAAGGCGTCGACGCCGTCGCCGACATGCAGGGCTCGCCGATCGGTTTCGCCGTGCAGAATCTGGCAACCCAGAAAAGCAAGATCATGCTGCTGTCGGGCTCGACCTCGTCGGACTTCAACGGCAAGGCCTGTTCGCCGCTCACGGTCCAGTGGACGGTCGATACCTACAATCTGGCGAAGGGGGCGGCGAAGGCCGTCATCGAGCCCAGCGGCACCAGGTGGTACTTTCTGACGGTCGATCAGGCCTATGGTCACGCGCTGACGAGGGATACGTCGGAGCAGGTCAAGCTTAACGGCGGACAGGTGGTTGGGAATTCCGTGTTTCCGCCGAATACGTCCGACTTCGCATCGTTCCTGCTCACCGCATCCAACGCCGGCGCCAATGTCATCGCGATTGCGGCGTCCAGCGGCGATACGGTGACGGCACTGAAGCAGGCCGACGAATTCGGGCTGAGCACGAAAGCCAAGGTCGTTCCGCTCCAGTCGGTGCTGACGGACGTGCACGCCGTCGGCCTGAAGATTGCGCACGACGCCTACGAAGTGTCGCCGTTCTACTGGGACCGTACGCCGGAGACGCGCGCCTGGGCGGAGCGCTTCTATGCCAAAGCGAAGATCATGCCGACCAGTTTCCACGCCGGCGTCTATTCGTCGGTCGCGCACTACCTCAAGGCCGTCAAGGCAACCGGCACCGACGAAGCGCCGACCGTGATGAAGCAGATGGAGAAGGAGCACGTCCACGACTTCTTCGCCGGCGACGGCTACATCCGGGCCGACCGCAAGATGATCCACGACATGTACCTGCTCCAGGTCAAGAAGCCCGGCGAGAACAAGGGCGACTGGGATCTCTACAACGTCGTGCAGACGTTGCCGGGCGAGTCCGTCAACCGCCCGCTTGCCGAGAGCCAGTGTCCGCTGGTCAAGAAATAACCGCGAGCACCCGATCGACAACCGTCATCCGCGTCCAGAGGAAACAGATCATGTCAGTTGCTATCGTCTGCGCATCGCATACGCCCCTGATGTACCGGGGGCCGGCCAGCAACGAAACCGAGCAACGGGTTCGAACGGCGTTCGAGCGGCTCGGCGCCTTCGTCAAAGCGTTCCAACCCGACTACGTCATCCAGTTCGCGCCCGATCATTTCAACGGCTTCTTCTACGACCTGATGCCGTCGTTCTGCGTCGGTGCGGGCGCGGTATCGCTCGGCGACTGGGGCGGCGGCACCGGTCCGCTCGACGTTCCCGAACAGACGGCGCTGGCGCTGGTGGATCACGTCAGGGCTGACGATTTCGACGTCGCGGTGTCGTACCGCATGCCGGTCGATCATGGTTTTGTCCAGATGTGGGAAGCCGTGCTGGGCGATTTCAGATCGGTACCGATCCTGCCGATCTTCGTGAATGCCGCAGCACCGCCCATTCCGACTTATCGGCGTGCCCGGCAGCTCGGAGAATCCGTCGGCCGTTTTGCGACAAAGTCGGGTAAGCGCGTGCTGTTCGCCGCCTCCGGCGGCCTGTCGCACGATCCGCCGCTGCCATCGATCAGGGACGCTCCGCCCGAGGTCCGCGAGCGCCTCATCAATGGACGCAATCCGTCTTCGGAAGCCAAGCAGGCGCGAGAAAAGCGCGTGCTTGAGGCGGCTGTTCTCGCCGAAGCCGGCAACGGACCCTGCAAGCCGCTCAATCCCAAGTGGGACGAAGAGGTGATGAAGATCCTGCGCAGCGGCCAGATCTGGCGGGCGGATGCGCTCGATACCGATCAAGTGCGCGAGACCGCCGGCCGCGGCGCCAACGAGGTTCTCGCCTGGGTCTCAGCCTTCGCCGCGCTCGGAGCGGGCGGCCACTTCACCATGGAGCAGGAATTCTACGAAGCGATCCCCGGCTGGATCACCGGCATGGCGATGATGGCCGCACGGCAAGCGGACACCTCGCACTGACGACGTTTCCGCGCTAAGTCGGTGAGCAACCGCAGAGGCACATATGGCATACGAAACCGACGTGCTCATCATCGGCGCCGGTCCGACCGGTTCGACCACGGCGCTGGCGCTGGCGAATTCCGGCGTGCGCTGCCACATCGTGTCGCGCGGCAACTGGATGGCCGACAGCCCGCGCGCCCACATCACCAACCAGCGCGCCAACGAGGTCTTCCGCGACCTCGGCATCGCGGAGGACGTGGCGCGATACGCGAGCCCGTGGGAGCTGATGGGCGACACGACGTTCACCACCAGCCTCGCCGGACCCGAACTGATCCGGATGCGGACGTGGGGTACCGGAGACGACCGGCGCGGCGATTACCTTCGCGCCAGCCCGTGCGGCATGGTGGATATCATCCAGCCGTTGCTCGAACCCATTTTGTTTCAGAAGGCGGCCGAAAAAGGCGCCACGTTCGCGTTCAACACCGAATATGTCAGTCACGCGCAGGATTCCGATGGCGTCACCGCCGTCCTGCGCGACCGGCTGGACGGACGGGAGTACACGGTTCGGGCGCGCTACATGGTCGGCGCCGACGGCGCGCGATCGTCGGTAGTCGAGCATCTCGACCTTCCCATCGAAGGGCGGATGGCGCGCGCGGGCACGGTCTACACGATCTTCAACGCCGATCTTTCCAGATACAGCCGACATCGTCCCAGCATCCTGAACTGGATCGTCACGCCGGATGCGAGTTTTGGCGAGATCGGGATGGGGCTGCTTCGCGCCGTGCGGCCGTGGACGCAATGGATCGCCGGCTGGGGCTTCGACATCAACAAGGGCGATCCCGATCTCTCCGAAAGCAGCATCCGCGAAAAGATCAAAATTCTGATCGGCGATCCCGCGATCGATCCTGACATCGTGCGGACGTCGGTCTGGTACATCAACCAGGCGTATGTGACCCAGTATTCCCGGGGACGCGTGTTCTGCGGCGGCGATGCCGTCCACCGGCATCCGCCATCGAGCGGCCTCGGCAACAACACCTGCGTGCAGGACGGCCACAACCTCGGTTGGAAACTCGCTTACGCCGTCAAGGGCTGGGCCGGCCCGAAACTGCTGGAGAGCTATTCGCAGGAGCGGGCGCCGGTCGGAAAACAGGTCGTGCAGCGCGCGAACCAATCGCGGCTCGACTACGCGCCGTTCAACGCCTGTTTCCGGGTCCAGGGCGCGGACAACCCGGTCGCCGCGGGCATCGCGCGCTTTCGCGATCCCGGTCCGGAGGGTGTCGCGGCCCGCAAGGCGGTTCAGACGGCGCTCGACCTCAAGCAGACCGAGTTCAACGCCCAGGGCGTCGAGATGAACCAGCGCTACGAATCCGCAGCCGTCATTCCAAACAAGGCGGCCGAGCCGGAAACATGGCGCCGTGACCGCGATCTCTACCATCAGCCGACCACGCGACCGGGCGCCAAGATCCCGCATGCGTGGCTGGTCGGTTCGGACGGCAGGCGCATCTCGACGCTGGACGTGACCGGAAAGGGTCTCTTCACCGTCGTGACCGGTCTTGCCGGTACCGCATGGCGCGACGCCGTCCGCCGTCTCGATCTTCCGTTCCTGCGCGTCGTCGTGACCGGCTCGCCCGAAGCGCAGGACCTCTACTGCGAGTGGCAACGCCTGCGCGAGATCGAGGAAGCCGGCGCGCTGCTGGTGCGACCGGACGGCGTGGTGGCCTGGCGGGACAGGGAAGGGACGTCCGACGTTGGGGACGCCGAAGAGAGACTGAGCGCGGCGATCCGTGCTGTTCTCGATCTGCCGAACTTCTCGGCGATCTCGCGGGAGAAGCAGCCCGAACCGTCGAAGCCCAGCGGCACGCCGCTGTTTGCGTGACAGAACCGATTTGCCTGTCGGCCAAATCACTGAATTGCTGTCATCTGTCGCATGTTGGCGGCGCCCATGTCAGCGCCAAGGCCTTTAAGCAATCAACGCCTGAAGCTGCACCGCCTGTTCCCGGTTCTGAACGGCTACGGCGGTGTGCGTATACAGGGCGTTTGACTGAAGGGTAGCGAGGCGGTCGAGGAGGCTACCTCCCTTAACGACGTGAAGCCCCATTCCGTCGTCGGACGGGTAAATACCCAGGACAACGTCATAAGCCGCGACAACATCTCTCAATGCGGCGGCTGGGTCTCTGGAACTTTCAATGAATGCGCGAACGTCCGCTGCGAGGTCACGCAGGTCGTCAAAATTGTCCACGGGGTACTCCAACGCAACTAACTGTCGGAATCTTGAAGGGATAAGATTACCGAACTATCAACAAATGGCTTTGGTCGTAGCTCGCGCCTGAGCCTCTAAATAAAATTCGCGTTTGAGACGCATCTCGTGTCGGGACTGCGGGTCGTGATGATCACCCATCGCGTCAATGCCACGATCGCTTGTCGTGTCTGGCAGGCTGGGTTGACCGTCGCGGCCCTCATCTCCGCGACAATCATTTGCGCGCTGTGCGGCGTGCGGGTCTAGTGCAGGTCAGCCGCAGCTACTGCTTCGGCCTCCGGCGCAAGCAAAAAATTGCGGCGCACGGCTGCGACAAAGTAACCCGACGGGCAAATCACCAAAAGTCTGTCCAGCCCTTCGCGCAAAAATATTTCCGTTGCCTCGTCGGGCAAATCAACTCCACAACTCCGCGCATCCTGTCCCACCAGAGGGGCGTCGGCCGTCGTCGCAAACGCGGGGCAGGGAGCGGTGGACGCGATGGTGCGAGAGACGAGCGCATCCGTTGCGTACGGTGAAATCGTTTGGGTCCGACGCCCCGATGCAGGCGTCAAGTTCGAAGGCGGCCAACGCTGCCCAAGAGCGATGGTGTCACAAAAAGCAGGGTCACCAGGACGATCTCGTATAAGCCGTAAAGCCATTGCGCAGGGAAGGCTGGAGGCTTCCGCCAAACCTGTATGCTCATGTGCAGCCTATTCTTGTGCAACACGCACATGAGACCGTGGGTGCGGCGCGCACCCGGTCTTCCCTGCGCCCTCTGATTTGGAGGGCAAGACTAGAGCAAACCTCGGGCAGATCATGCCGCGAGATCGCGGACTCACAGGCCGTCAGCATGATATAAGGGGTCAATGCCCGGGTTGGCCTGCTTATTAAGCTTTCTGTTTAACGCTGTCTCAATCCGCAATAATTATTGAGTATCTGGAAGGCGCCGTTTTTCGTTAAGAGAACCGGGCGCTGATTTGGCGAATTTTCGACGATTTGGGGATATTCAACCGCATGTGCGGCATTGTCGGCATTCTCGGACGCAGCCCGGTCGCGGAGCTGCTGGTGGATTCGCTCAAACGCCTGGAATATCGCGGTTACGATTCCGCAGGCGTCGCCACGCTGGAAGGCGATCACCTGGCGCGCCGCCGCGCCGAGGGCAAGCTCAAGAACCTGGAAAAGCGGCTGCAGGCCGAGCCGCTCGGCGGCCATACCGGGATCGGCCACACCCGCTGGGCCACCCACGGCAAGCCGACCGAAAGCAACGCGCATCCGCATGCGACCGAAAACGTCGCCGTCGTGCATAACGGCATCATCGAGAATTTTCGCGAACTGCGCGCCATGCTCGAGAAGCAGGGCGCCAAATTCTCCAGCGAGACCGATACCGAGGTCGTCGCGCATCTCGTCAATTCCTATCTGCTCAAGGGCGACACGCCGCAGGAGGCGGTGAAGAAGTCCTTGCCGCAACTGCGCGGCGCGTTCGCGCTGGCGTTCGTGTTCGCCGGCCATAGCGATCTGATGATCGGCGCCCGCAAGGGTTCGCCGCTCGCGGTCGGCCACGGCGACGGCGAGATGTATCTGGGCTCCGACGCGATCGCGCTGGCGCCGTTCACCGACACCATCAGCTATCTCGAGGACGGCGACTGGGTGGTGCTGTCGCGCGAAATCAGTGTGATCTACGACGAGAATAACGTCGTCGCCAATCGCGAAGTGCTGAAGTCGGGCGCGTCGTCGTTCCTGGTCGACAAGGCGAACTACCGCCACTTCATGGCCAAGGAAATCCACGAGCAGCCGGAAGTGGTCGGCCACACGCTGGCGCGCTATGTCGATATGGCGAGCGAACGCGTGCTGCTGCCGAAGCTGCCGTTCGACTTCAAGGATATCCAGCGCATCTCGATCGTCGCCTGCGGCACCGCGAGTTATGCCGGCTATGTCGCCAAATACTGGTTCGAGCGGCTCGGCCGCGTACCGGTCGAGATCGATGTCGCCTCCGAATTCCGTTACCGCGAGGCGCCGCTGCGCAAGGGCGATCTTGCGATCTTCATTTCGCAGTCCGGCGAGACCGCCGATACGCTGGCGGCGCTGCGCTACGCCAAGGCGGCGGGCGCCTATACACTTTCGGTGATCAACGTTCCGACCTCGACGATCGCGCGCGAGAGCGAGACCGTGCTGCAGACGCTGGCCGGCCCCGAAATCGGCGTCGCCTCGACCAAGGCTTTCACCTGCCAGTTGATGGTGCTGGCCGCGCTGGCGGTTGCCGCCGGCAAGGCGAGGGGCGAATTGTCGGATGCCGACGAAGCCAAGCTCGTTCATGGCCTCATCGAAATTCCGCGCCTGATGGCGCAGGCGCTGACCATCGAGCCGCAGATCGAAAAGCTGGCGCGCGAGATTTCGAAATCCAAGGACGTGCTCTATCTCGGCCGCGGCACCAGCTATCCGCTGGCGCTGGAAGGCGCGCTGAAGCTGAAGGAAATCTCCTACATTCACGCCGAGGGCTATGCGGCCGGCGAACTCAAGCACGGGCCGATCGCGCTAATCGACGAGAACATGCCGGTCGTGGTGATCGCGCCGCATGACCGGGTGTTCGAGAAGACCGTCTCCAACATGCAGGAAGTGGCCGCTCGCGGCGGCAATATCATCCTGATGACCGATGCCAAGGGGGCGGCGGAGGCCACCATCGAGTCCCTGGTCACGATCATTTTGCCCGACATGGCTGCGACATTTACGCCGATGGTCTACGCGATCCCGGTGCAGCTGTTGGCCTATCATACCGCCGTGGTGATGGGCACCGACGTCGACCAGCCGCGAAATCTCGCGAAATCGGTAACCGTCGAATAAGCGTAGGCCGATTGGCTGTCACGCTGGCCCTTCAAAAACCTGCTAGGATGGCTTAGCTGGCAACAGGGGCGTCTGCTCCCCTGTGGCGATAGATATAATGGCCGTCCGACCATCTGGAACCGCAATGAACCGCGAAGAACTGCCCCCGACCGCTCCCCCCGAAGACACCCAACCGGAACACCCGCGCGGGCTGATGGCCCGGTTCCGGAACTATTTCCTGACCGGGCTGATCGTCGCAGGCCCGATCGCCATCACCTTTTACCTGACCTGGTGGTTCGTGAACTGGGTCGACAATCTCGTCCGTCCCTTCGTTCCGACAGCCTACCGGCCGGAAACCTACCTGCCGTTCGGACTGCCGGGCTCGGGCCTGATCGTCGCCGTGATCGCGCTGACGCTGCTGGGCTTCCTCACCGCCAATCTGATCGGGCGCACGCTGGTCGATCTCGGCGAGCGGCTGCTGGGGCGGATGCCGGTGGTGCGGGCGATCTATCGCGGCCTGAAGCAGGTGTTCGAGACGCTGTTCTCGGGATCGGGATCGAGCTTCCGCCGCGTCGGGCTGGTCGAATTCCCGTCGCCGGGGATGTGGTCGATCGTGCTGATCTCGCAACCGCCAAGCGTCGAGATCGCCAACAAGCTGCCGGGCAATGAGGAACAAGTCTCGGTGTTCCTGCCCTGCGCGCCGAACCCGACCACCGGATTCTTTTTCTATGTGCCGCGAAGCAAGATCATCGAAGTCGACATGAGCGCCGAAGATGCCGCGACCCTGATCATGTCGGCCGGCGTGGTGCAGCCCGGCTCGGATTCACAGAAGAAGGTCGCCGCATTGGCCGGTATGGCCAACGCCGCGCGGGTGGCGAATTCGGCCTCGCTGCAGCCTGCGAAGGTGGAGTAGGGCCACTGTCATTCCGGGGCGATGCGAAGCATCGAACCCGGAATCTCGAGATTCCGGGTCTGGTCCTTCGGACCATCCCGGAATGACAACAACGATCACCCAGCCCCGATCAGCGGCACCGCCTCGTCGCGCTCGTACAGATACAGCAGACAGCGCAGCGCTTCGCCACGTTCGCCCTTGAGCTTCGGATCGTCCTTCAGGATGCGCAGCGCCTCGTCGCGGGCCTGCGTGATGAGCTGGCCGTGGACCTCGGAGCGCGCGATGCGATAGCCGGGCAGGCCGCTCTGGCGGATGCCGAGCACGTCGCCTTCGCCGCGCAGCTTCAGGTCCTCCTCGGCGATCCGAAAACCGTCGGTGGTCTCGCGGATCACCTTCAGCCGCGCCGTCGACATCTCGCCGAGCGGCTCCTTGTAGAGCAGCAGGCAGGTCGAGGCTTCGGAGCCGCGCCCGATCCGGCCGCGCAGCTGATGCAATTGCGCCAGCCCGAAACGTTCGGCGTTCTCGATCACCATGATCGAGGCGGCGGGAACGTCGACGCCGACTTCGACCACGGTGGTGGCGACCAGAAGCCCGATCTCGTGCGCGGCGAACTGCGCCATCACGCGGTCCTTGTCGGTGCCCTTCATCTGGCCATGCACCAGGCCGACCTTGTCGCCGAACCGTTCCCGCAAGCGTTCGAAGCGCTCGGTGGCGTTTGTGAGATGCTCGGTGCCCTCGGCCTCGGATTCCTCGACCAGCGGACAGATCCAGTACACCAGCTTGCCGGCCTTCAGCGCGCGGCCGACGCCGTCGATGACCTCGTCGAGCCGGCTGTTCGGAACTGCGCGGGTATCGATCGGCTGGCGGCCGGCCGGCTTCTCGCGCAATTCGCTGACGTCCATGTCGCCAAAATATGTCAGCACCAGTGTGCGCGGGATCGGCGTGGCGCTGAGCACCAGCACGTCGACGGCTTCGCCCTTGTTGGTGAGCGCCAGCCGCTCGCGGACGCCGAACCGATGCTGCTCGTCGACCACGGCCAGCGCCAACGCCTTGAACACCACGTCGTCCTGGATCAGCGCATGGGTGCCGACCAGAAAATCGATCTCGCCGGCCTCGAGCTGCGCCAGGATCTCGCGGCGCTCCTTGCCCTTCTCGCGGCCGGTGAGGATGGCGACCCTAAGCCCCGCGCGTTCGGCGAGCGGGGTGATGGTCTTGATGTGCTGGCGCGCCAAAATTTCGGTCGGCGCCATCAGCGCCGCCTGTTTGCCGGCCTCGATGACGGCCGCTGCGGCCAGCAGCGCCACCACCGTCTTGCCCGATCCGACGTCGCCCTGCAGCAGGCGCAGCATCCGTACCGGCTGGCGCAGATCCTCGGTGATGGCGGCCACCGCATCGCGCTGCGACGTCGTCAGCGCGTAGGGCAGCGCGTCGATGATTTTGCTGCGCAGATGGCCGTCGCCGGCGTGGCGGTCACCCGCGGGACGTCGCAGTTGCGCGCGGACCAGTGCCAGCGCCAGTTGACCGGCGAGCAGTTCGTCGAAGGCGAGCCGGGACCAGAACGGGCCGTCGGGCAGGATGTCCGTCAGTTCGACCGGGACATGGACGCGGTTCAGCGCCTCCCGGACCGGCGGAAACTTGCAGCGGCGCAGCACGTCCGGGCTGATCCATTCCGGCAGATCGGGCAGTTTTATCAGCGCCTGCGCGATCGCCCGGCGCAGCGAGCCGAGCGCCAGGCCTTCGGTCAGGGGATAGACGGGATCGATGCCCGTGAGTTTGGCAAAGCCGGCTTCGTCGATGATGCGGTCGGGATGCACGATCTGCGGGATGCCGTCATACATCTGCAGCGTGCCGGAAACGTAGCGCTTCTCGCCGACCGGCAGCAGTTTTTCGACATAGCCGGGCTTGGCCCGGAAAAACGTCAGCACCACGTCGCCGGTATCGTCGCTGGCATAGACCAGAAAGGGCGCCCGCGCATTGCGCGGCGGCGGCGGGCGATGCCGATCGACGGTGACCTCCAGCGTCACCACGGTTCCCTGCACGGCGTCGCGAATCTTCGGCCGGGCCCGGCGGTCGATGACGCTGGCCGGCAGATGCAGCAGCAAATCGACCAGCCGCGGGGTCTCGTTGCGGCTGAGCAGATATTGCAGCAGCTTGTCCTGCTTCGGTCCGACGCCGGCCAGGGTCGTGACCGGCGCAAACAGGGGATTGAGCAGTGCAGGGCGCATACATCCCTCTTCAAGAGGATGGATTGCCGGGTCAAGCCCGGCAATGACGATACAGGTGATAAATCGGCGAATAGTTAGGGCTGACATCGTCGGTCCCGGCCGCTATATCAAGCCCGCCCGGCACGTCCGGGCTTTTGGCGTTCGGATGGGATCGACGAAATGACGGGATCGACACGATCAAGCAGCGGCCTCGACGATCGCCGCAAGCGGCTGCTGTTTCGCTGCTGGCATCGCGGTACCCGCGAGATGGACCTGATCCTCGGCCGCTTTGCCGATGTCGAGATCGCCGGCCTGACCGAGGGCGAGCTGACACAGTTGGAGCACCTGATCGAGGTGCCCGATCCCGACCTCTATGCCGCGCTGACCGGCGACAAGCCGCTGGCGCCGGAATATGCCAGTGCGCTGTACGACCGCATCAAGGCGTTTCGCGCGGTGGAACACGACGCATGAAATCGCCTGCCAAATCGCCCGCCACGCTGCTCGTCCCCGGCCGTGCGCTGACCTTCGCCAACGTCGCCGAGGGCGCCGAAGGGCTTGTCGTCGCCGATCTCGCGCGCGCGGTTGCGGCCAAGCCAAAGCCGTCGGCGGTAAGCCTTGCCGTGGTCTGTCGCGACGGTCCCCGGATGCAGCAACTGGCGCGCGCGTTGGAGTTTTTTGCGCCCGACCTGCCTGTCATGCAGTTTCCGGCCTGGGACTGCCAGCCCTATGACCGGGTATCGCCGCATGGCGGCATCCTGGCGCAGCGCCTGACGACGCTGGCGCGGCTGGCGCGCCTGAAGGGCAGCGACAAGCCGCTGATCGTACTGACGACGGTCAACGCCGTCGTCCAGCGGGTGCCGGCGCGCGAGGTCGTCGCGGCGCAGGCGCTGTCGGTCGCCTCCGGCCATGTCGTGCCGATGGACTCGATCGTCGCCTGGCTCGAGCACAACGGCTACAACCGCTCGTCGACCGTGCGCGAACCCGGCGAATATGCCGTGCGCGGCGGCATCCTCGACCTGTTTCCGGCCGGGCTCGAACAGCCCGTGCGTTTCGACTTTTTCGGCGACAGCCTGGAATCGATCCGCACCTTCGATGCGGAAACCCAGCGCACGCTGCTCGACATGCGCGCGCTCGACCTGGTTCCGATTTCGGAATTCCAGCTCGTCACCGAAACCATCCGCCGCTTTCGCATGGGCTATGTCGCGACCTTCGGCGCGCCGCAGCGCGACGATCTGCTCTACGAAGCCGTCAGCGAAGGCCGCCGTCACCCCGGCATGGAGCATTGGCTGCCGCTGTTCCAGGAGCGGATGGACACGCTGTTCGACTATCTCGACGGCGCCGTCGTCGCGATCGAGCCGCAGGCCGAGGATGCCGCGCGCGAGCGGTTCAAGCAGATTGCGGACTACTATGAGGCGCGGCGCGAGGCGTTGGACCATCCCGGCGGCGGCGCGATCTACAAGCCCTTGCCGCCGGACCGGCTCTATCTGACCGATGCCGAATGGACGGAACGGCTGGGCGAAGCCGCATTGGCGCGGCTGACGCCGTTCGCGGTGCCCGACGACGGCGCCGACGTGATTGACGCCGGTGCCCGCGCCGGTCGCAGCTTTGCGCCCGAGCGTGCCGACACCGCGGTCAACGTGTTCGAATCCGTGGTGGCGCATGTGCTGGCGTTGCAGGCGCAACGCAAGAAGGTGGTGATCGCGCTGTGGAGCGAAGGCTCGCGCGACCGCATGGGCAGCATGCTGCGGGATCACAAGCTGCTCAACCTCACCAGCGTCAACACCTGGCGCACGGTGCAGGCCACACCGCGCAACGAGGCCATGCTGGCGGTGGTCGGCATGGAAAGCGGCTTTGAGACCGACGACGTCGCCGTCATCAGCGAACAGGACATTCTGGGCGACCGCCTGGTGCGACCGCGCAAATCCAGCCGCAAGCTCGACAACTTCATCTCCGAGGTGACGAGTCTCGCGACCGGCGACCTCGTGGTGCATGTCGAGCACGGTATCGGGCGATTTGTCGGTCTGCAGACCATCGAGGTCGGCGGCGCGCCGCATGACTGCCTCGAGCTGCATTATGCCGCCGAAACCAAACTGTTTCTGCCGGTCGAAAATATCGAGCTGCTGTCGCGCTACGGCTCCGATCACGCCAATGTCGAACTCGACCGGTTGGGTGGCGGCGGCTGGCAGGCGCGCAAGGCCAAGCTGAAGAACCGGATCCGCGAGATCGCCGGCGAACTGATCAAGATCGCGGCCGAACGGCATCTGCACGAGGCGCCGAAAATGCCGGTGCAGCCGCATGTCTATGACGAATTCTGTGCGCGCTTCCCCTATGAGGAAACCGAGGACCAGCTCGGCGCCATCACAGCCACGCTGAAGGACCTCGAAAGCGGCCGGCCGATGGACCGGCTGATTTGCGGCGACGTCGGCTTCGGCAAGACCGAGGTGGCGCTGCGCGCGGCGTTTGCGGTTGCCCTCGACGGCAAGCAGGTCGCCGTGGTGGTGCCGACCACGCTGCTGGCGCGGCAGCACAGCAAGAATTTTGCCGAGCGCTTCCGTGGATTCCCGGTCAATGTCGCGCAGGCCTCGCGCCTGATCCCGCCCAAGGAGATGACGCTGGTCAAGAAGGGGCTGACCGATGGCAATGTCGACATCGTCGTCGGTACCCATGCGCTGCTCGGCAAGGCGATCAAGTTCAGGGATCTGGGCTTGCTGATCGTCGACGAGGAGCAGCATTTCGGCGTCAGCCACAAGGAACGGCTGAAGCAGTTGCGCGCGCAGGTCCATGTGTTGACGCTGAGCGCCACTCCGATCCCGCGCACGCTGCAACTGGCGCTGACCGGCGTGCGCGATCTGTCGATCATTGCCTCGCCGCCGGTCGACCGGCTCGCGGTGCGCACCTTCGTCGCACCGCACGATCCCTTGATGATCCGCGAAGCGCTGCTGCGCGAACGCTATCGCGGCGGCCAGGCCTTCTATGTGGTGCCGCGGATCGAGGATCTCGCCAGCGTCAAGGATTTCCTCGACAAGAGCGTGCCGGAAATGAAGGTCGCGGTCGCTCACGGCCAGATGCCGCCGACCGTGATCGAAGATATCATGTCGGCGTTCTACGACGGCAAATACGATATCCTGTTGTCGACCACGATCATCGAATCCGGGCTCGATATTCCCACGGCCAATACGTTGATCGTGCACCGCGCCGACATGTTCGGGCTGGCGCAGCTCTATCAGCTGCGCGGCCGGGTCGGACGTTCGAAGCTGCGGGCTTATGCGCTGTTCACGCTGCCGGCGCAGCAGAAGATTACAGCCCAAGCCGAACGGCGGCTCAAGGTGCTGCAGTCGCTGGAAACACTGGGCGCGGGTTTCCAGCTCGCCTCGCACGATCTGGATATTCGCGGCGCCGGCAATCTGCTCGGCGAGGAACAGTCCGGCCACATCAAGGAAGTCGGCTTCGAGCTCTATCAATCGATGCTGGAGGAGGCGATCCTCAACCTCAAGGCCGGCGTGTCGGAGCCCGCCGCCGACCGCTGGTCACCGCAGATCACCATCGGCATGCCGGTGCTGATCCCCGAGGAGTATGTCGCCGACCTCGCGGTGCGGCTGTCGCTGTATCGCCGGCTGGCCGATCTCGAGACCGACGATGAGATCGACAATTTCGCCGCCGAAATGCGCGATCGTTTCGGCGTGCTGCCGGACGAGGTGCGCTATCTGTTCAAGGTGGCGGCGATCAAGGCCTATTGCCGCCGGGCCAATGTCGAGAAGGTCGATGCCGGGCCGAAGGGCGCGGTCATCACCTTCCGTGAGAACAAGTTCGCCCAGCCCGATAGATTGGTGTTCTTCATCCGCCAGCATGGCCAGGCCGCGAAAGTACGCCCGGACATGAAGGTGGTGTTCCTGCAGGTGTGGAAGACGCCGGAAGAGCGGCTGATGGGCACCACCGAGATCTTGCGCCAGCTCGCCAATCTCGCGGAGAACAAGAAGGCGGCGTAAGTCGTTGATCGTAGGGTGGGCAAAGCGAAGCGTGCCCACCATTCGCAAAGACGGTGGGCACGGCGCGGTGCGCCTTTGCCCACCCTACGAAGCACACGCAAAACAGCCGCCGGCGTTGCCGCCGGCGGCCGTTCTCACGTGGCGAAGTTATTGCTTACTTGGGATACTTGAATTCCGGCGCGGCTTTCAGGGCTTCCTTGGTGGTGTTCATCGATGCCACCCACTTGTCGTTCTTGGCGTCGTGCCTCACGTTCACCGAGGACGGCGACACGGCGACATAGTGCTCGCCCATGCCGAGGAATCCGCCGACCGAAAGAATCAGCGCGTCGACGGCGTTGTTCTTGATCGCGATATCCGTGATCTCGCCGACCGACTCGTCTTTCTGGTTATAGACGTTCAGGCCCTTCAGCTTCGACGAGAACATCTCGTTGCCGGCGACCGTCGAGAATTTGGCCTCGGCCGGCGCGGTGCCGACGGTCTTGGCTTCCTCGGCGAGAACCGGGCTTGCCAGCAGGGCCAGCGCGGTCGTGATAAGTGCAATCTTCTTCATGTCGTCCTCCAGTGTAGAAATGATGCTCTACAATGCAGGACATGCATGGTTGTTCCATCGGATGTGACGGAACATCTACGACGCGGCGCGCTGCGCTTCTTCCTCGAGCCGCGACAGCAGCGACTTCGCCGAATCCTTCGGCAACAACGTCGCGACCGTCACGACGGGTTCCGATCGTGCGTCGCGAGGACCATAGCTGGTGTGGCGCATCACGCTCGACAGCCGCCGTGCGATGGCGTGCGCCGTCTTCAGGTCGGTTTCGGCAAAGGCGACGATAACCGATCCGCCGTCCTGAATGGCGCCAAAATCCATCTGCCGCATCAGGCGGCTGATGATCCGCGCGCCGTCGATCTGGGCGCGGGGATGCGCGGGATCGAAGGCGAAGCGGGCCACCGATAATCCGCCGCCGCGTTGCTGCGTCTGATAGACGGCGCTGGCGAAATCGCGATCGAAAGCGTCTGATGTCAACAGGCCGCTCTGGACGTCGACGAGGCCATCGGCATCGATCGACTTCAGTGTCCGGCTCAAGCCGGCTTCGAAGGCGTGCTGGCGGATCAGCGGCAACACGGCCGCGGCCACCTGTGCGGCCTCGCCGGAGACGATTTCGAGGTTCGGCAGATCATAGGCCGGCGCCAGGTCGCCTGATGTCACGACCACCGGAAGATGCCGGAAGCGGGAGTCCTCCGCCAACACGGTGAGGAAGGCGTCGACCACGCGCGCGCTGAAGCCCTCGGCGAGCACGATGCCGTCGATGTCCCTGACGTTGAGATGGTTCGCCGCGGCTTCGATCGAGAGCGCGCCGACGACGCCGGTTCGTTCGCCGAGCGTGACGGACAATGTGGGATAGGCGCCGCCGCGACCGATCAGCAGCACCGTTGCCTCGCGCGCCAAATCGATATCGGACAGGGCGATCGACGCCGCCGGAATCTGACGGCGCATCACGGTCGCATGCAATGAGCGGATCCGCAGCGCCACGCCCAACCGCGCGATCAGGCGACCGGAGTGCCCCTGGATTTGAAAGAACGGAATGGCGTTGTCAGGAAGCGCCATCTGCGGATCGATCGCGATCAGCGGCAGATAGGGCTGGCGCGCGGCCACGCGCGCCGCCAACGCCGAAAAACCGGCCTCATCGATTTCGGACAAAGCGGCTATGACCGCGGCCGGCTGCACTTGGTCCACCGCGCGTGCTGCGTCCGCCCATTCGACCTCGATGACCGGAAACAGCTTGGCGACGTCAAGTGCGTCGGCAAAAGACGGCCGCTGTGCGGTCGATACGACGAGGATCGGGCCTTGCTGGGACATTCTGACAAACTCGGATGACGCGTGGAACGCATGATCCTAGTTTGCCGGGCTTAATGGCGCGTCAACATGTGCCTTCCGGTGGTCCTCACGCGGTATTGGTGCGATCGCGAAATGCCTCGACCATCAACGGGTTAAGGCCGAGTTCCGCAAGTGCGTCGCGGGCGCGGCCATGGTCATGGGCACGACCGGCAAGCCGGTGGCCGCTGAGGCGGTCGGGAAGGGCGGTCAGCAGCGCGCCTTGGCCGAGCCGCCGCGCCCATTCCTGCAGATCCTGCGCGAGGAAGCGGTAGCCGCCGACCGCCATGATGCCCGATGGCGGCGCGGTGATATTGAGCGCGCCGGTCGCGCGGTCGAGCCGCGCGGCGTAATCGGTGTCAACGAAATCGCGTGGCGGCGGTGCGATCAGGGAGTCGCTCGGCGGCGGTGGCGGCGCATAGGCGGCGACCGGCACCATCGGTCCGCGCAATCCGAGCGTACCCCGCGGTGTCAGCAGGATCTCGCCCGCGATCGAGGTGCCCGGCAGTTCGCGCGGCGCGCCGTGCGGGCCAGGCTTGATCAAAGCGGGCGAACCGTCTTCAGCAGTCCGGCGTGCGCCGAACAATCCGGCCTCGCCGAACAGGTAAACGTCGGTCAGCGTGGCCCGTCGCGCGGACCAACTCGCGCTGGAGGCGACCTGTTCCGGCGCGCGCCAGAGGCCGATGACATTGCGCAGGCTCGGCATGCGCGCGGCGAGATCGAGTTCGTCCAGCCGCAACGCCAGTTGGGCCGGCACGATCAAGGTATCGCAGGAATGCTCGATGATTTCCTGTTCCAGCACGTCCTCGTCGAACGGGTGATGCAGCACCAGCGTTCCGCCCGACAACAGCCACACCACCAGCGAGGAGGCGAGGCCGGCAACCGACATCGGCGCGAACGCCGACAGCACGGTGGCGCCCTGCGGCACGTCGCTTTCGAGCGACATCGCAAGGCCGCCCGCGATCAGGCTGAGATGAGCCCGCGGCACCGGACGGAAGCCGTCGGAAGTCACGTCGAAGCTGATCAGCGCCGCCTTGCGGCCGTCCTGGATGACGGCACGTGTGGTGGTGGATTGTCGCGTGATCGCATCGTCGAGCGAGAACATGCCTTCGGGCAGATCGGTGCCGAAGCCGCAGACATGGCGGATCGAGAACGCCTCGGCCGCGGCGTTCATGGCCAGATCCGAGTAGAGGATGCCGTCGACCCTGCTCGTTGTGACGATGGCGCGGGCCGCGGTGCGATTGAGCGCCATGGTCAGTTCCGCCTGCCGCCACAGCAGCGGCAGCACGGCGACGACGAGGCCGGCGCGGTAGGCGGCGAGCACCGTAAGGGCGAACTCAACCGTATTGGGCAGCTGGACCGCGATCACGGAATTCGCAGGCAGACTGGATTCGATGAAATGCGCCGCCAGCGCCGAGATCATCCGGTCGGCCTGCGCAAAGGTCAGATGCCTGGGTGCTTCGCCGGTAACGCGTGCCTTGTTGGCCGGATCCACCAGCGCCAGCGCGTCCGGCTGCCGCGACAGAACGCGCTTGAACAACGTGTCGAGGGTTGGCGAAGCGGTGGGCTGGGTCACGGCGTCATTTCAATGAAATCATTTCGGTTGCGGGTCCGGCTTCTGCCACCAGGTTTCCGGCAGATAGCCGGTCAACGAGGTCTTCTCAGGTCTTTCTATCCGATTCCATCGCGCGATCCATTGCTCGCCTGCGTTAAACAGCGGGATAGCGTAGAAGCCCGACATCAAGGTCCGGTCCAGTGCCCGCACCGCGGAGATGAAGGCCGGTCGTTCGTGTGCCTCCAGAAGCGCGGCAATCAGGGTGTCGATGGCCGGGTCTTTGGCGCCCATGTAGTTTCGTGTGCCGGGTATGTCGGCAGCCTGGCTGCCCCAATAGAACGATTGCTCGTTGCCGGGAGACAGCGACTGATCCCACCGGTTCTGCAGCATGTCGAACTCGTAACCGAGCCGGCGCTGGTCGAATTGGACCGGATCGACCGCGCGAACGCCGGCCTCGATGCCGGCGCGCTTGAGGTCGCGCGTATAGGCCAGCGCGATGCGTTCCTGATCGCGGGTGGTGACCAGGATCTCGAAGGTGAGGGGCGCCTTGGTTGAACGCTGCCGCAACACGGTGCCGTCGAGGTCGTACCCGGCCTTCGACAGCAGGGTCAGCGCGCTGCGTAGGGTCGCGCGATCGCGGCCGGAGCCGTCGGTGACCGGCAGGCGGTAGCTGCCGTCGAGAATGTCCGGCTGGATGTGCGATGCGAACGGCTTGAGAAGTTCGCGCTCGCGATCGTCGGGGCTGCGGCCATAGGCGGATAGTTCAGAGCCGGCAAAGAAGCCGGCCGACCGCGTATAGAGGCCGAAGAAGTAGTTGCGGTTGATCCATTCGAAGTCGAACAGCAGGGTCAGCGCCTGCCGCACCCGGATGTCGGAAAACACCGGGCGCCGCGTGTTGAACACCAAAAATTCCGACGGCTGCGGCATGCCGGTCTTGACGGTGTCGCGGATCAAGTCGCCGGTTCGCGCCGCGGGAAAATCATAGCCGTCGTGCCAGCGCAGCGGCTCGGTTTCGACACGAAAGTCGTACAGCCCGCGCTTGAACGCCTCGAACTGGCCGTTGGCCTCGCGATAGAAATCGAACCTGATCTCATCGAAATTCCACAGGCCCCGGTTGACCGGCAGGTCGCGGCCCCAATAATCGGGGTTGCGGATCAGTGTGACGCTCGCGCCGGGCTTCACTGCACTGACGCGATAAGGACCGGAGCCGATCGGTCCGGCCATGGTGGTTTCTTCAAAGGTCGCGGGATCGACGGCGTGGCGCGGCAAAACCGGCATCAGGCCCAGGATCAGCGGCAGCTCGCGGTCGTTGGCACCGCCAAGGTCGAACCGCACGGTGAGCGGATCCGGCGCTTCGGCCTTTGTCACCTTGGAATAATACTGGCGGTGGTTGGGGCGGCCCTTGTCGCGCAGCAGCGCCCATGAAAACAGCACGTCGTCTGCGGTGACCGGCTTGCCGTCCGAGAAGCGCGCGCGCGGGTCGAGATGGAAGGTGACATAGCTTCGCGCATCGTCGGTCTCGACGCTTTTGGCCAGCAGGCCGTAGAGCGTGAAGGCTTCGTCGTTGCCGCGCGCCATCAGGCTCTCGACCACAAAGCCCCGGATCTGCTGAAGCGCAAGACCGCGGACGATCAGCGGGTTGAGGCTGTCGAAGGTACCCGACAGGCCCCAGACCAGCCGCCCGCCCTTCGGCGCATCGGGATTGGCGTAGGGCATATGCTCAAAACCCGCGGGCAGAGCCGGCGCGCCGTGCATGGCGATCCCGAAAGCTTCGCCGGCCTGCGCCGCGCGGACGGCCGCGACCGGCGACAGGACGAATGCCAGCGCAACGCATGCCAAAGAGGCCGAGCGGATCGCTCCAACGGCGGTCATCGGCACGCGCGGATTTGATTCGGAAATGCACACCGCCCAGCTTTACCATAGGCGCCGGCATCCGGCCGTGACGGACGCCAAAGATGCCTGTCGGCATTGATCTTTTCGTCGGTCGCTGTATTGAAGGCGTGCAATTGGCGACGGCGGCCGCGCCTGTCACGTATCCGCCTCAATTGACTAGGAGACAGCCGCCCAAACGGCTAGGTGTCGGTGCCTGCAGCGGTTTCGGGCGCTCCCGTTCAGAAAGGGTTTTCCGCAATGAATTTCCGTATCTTGGCCGCGTCGGTCCGGCCGCATGGGCAGTTTTTTGCCTTGTTGGCGGCCACGGCGCTGTCGGCCTCGCTGATCGCTTCCGCCGCGCAGGCTCAGACGCCGGCCCCCGCGCCTGGCGCGCCCGCGGCTGCCCCCAAGGCCAAGGCGGCCCCGAAAGCCGCTCCCAAGGCGCCCGCCGCGGCGCCTGCACCGGCCGCGCAGCCGGCCGCTCCGCCGGCCAGTGGCGCTCCTGCTGCTGGCGCGCAGCCGCCGGACCAGCAGGTCCAGCTGATTTACGCGCCCTGGACCAAGTTCTGCCTGAAGGGCCAGGATGCCGGTGCCAAGCAGGTCTGCTTTACCGGCAAGGACGGCCGTATCGAATCGGGCCAGCCGGTCATTGCCGCTGTCATCATCGAGCCCGAAGGCGAGCCGAAGAAGATCCTGCGCGTGACGCTGCCGCTCGGCATGCAGCTCGTGCACGGAACCCGGATCATCGTCGACGCCAATCCGCCGCAGCAGAGCCCTTACGTGATCTGCTTCCAGAACGGTTGCATGTCCGACTACGAAGCAACCCCCGAGTTGATCGCCAGTCTGAAGAAGGGCCAGAACCTCGTGGTCCAGGCGATCAATTCCAACGGCGCACCGCTGACGCTGCCGCTGCCGCTGGCCGGCGAATTCGCCAAGGCCTATGACGGCCCGCCGACCGATCCGAAGGTGTTCGAGGAAAACCAGAAGAAGCTGCAGGAAGAGCTGCAGAAGCGGGCGGAAGAAGCGCGCAAGAAGCTGGAAGCCAATTCGCCGGCGGGCGCTCCTGCAAATCCGGCCGCGAAGTAACGCTCTCCGCGAGATAAACAAAAGGCGCCCGGTCGGGCGCCTTTTTTAGTTTGGCCGAATTAGTTGAGCCGAACGATCGATGAACGATCAGTTGAGTGACGGATTGCGCGGGCGGTAGCCGCCCGATTTGTCCTTCACGAAAATCTCGGCCACCTGCGAATGCCGGATCGGCTCGCCGGAATCGTCGGGCAGCAAATTTTGCTCGGAGACATAGGCGACGTATTCGGACTCCGAATTCTCGGCGAGCAGGTGATAGAACGGCTGATCCTTGTGGGGCCGAACCTCCTCCGGGATCGACAACCACCATTCCTCGGTATTGTTGAATTCCGGATCGATGTCGAAAATCACGCCGCGGAACGAGAACACCCGGTGGCGGACGATCTGCCCGATCTGAAATTTGGCGGTGCGCGCTTTAATCATGTCTCGT
This sequence comes from Bradyrhizobium ottawaense, assembly GCF_900099825.1. Classification (NCBI taxonomy): domain Bacteria; kingdom Pseudomonadati; phylum Pseudomonadota; class Alphaproteobacteria; order Hyphomicrobiales; family Nitrobacteraceae; genus Bradyrhizobium; species Bradyrhizobium ottawaense. Next base: position 7,802,143 of record NZ_LT629693.1, read on the forward strand.
CGAATAGACCATGATTGTGGCCGATGCTAGGGGCAAAAGGACGATTTAACCCTCAGGCATGGTGGCCGGACCCGGCGCCATGGTCCCGAAATGACTGACGAAAAGACGTTTACGCGATGGCCGATATTCTCAACCTGGCGATTCCCTATTTCGGCCTGATCTTCATCGGATTCGCCTGCGGCAAAGGTAAGGGGTTGCCGGAAGCGGGCCTCGTCTGGATGAATTTCTTTCTGCTCTATGTCTCGTTGCCGGCATTGTTGTTTGGCATCATGTCCAGGACGCCGTTCTCGGAACTGAACAACCCGCCATTCCTGATCGCGACCACGCTCGGCACCGTGACGGCCTTCGTGCTCGCCATGGTCACCGGCCGGGTCATCGGCGAACTCTCGCTGCGCAAGGCCACCATGGCGGGACTTGCCGGCGCCTATGGCAATATCGGCTACATGGGACCGGGTCTTGCGCTCGCGGTGCTCGGCGCCAAGGCGGCGGCACCGACAGCGCTGATCTTCTGTTGCGACAGCATCTTCCTGTTTTCGATCGTGCCGCTGTTGATTGCGCTCACCGATCGCGATCATCCGTCGCCGTGGCACGCCATCGGCGTCGCGGCGCGGCAGATCGTGCTCAACCCTTTGATCATGTCGGCCGCCGCCGGCGCGCTGGCGGCGGCGCTGCATCTTGAATTGCCGGTCGCGATCGACAAGACGCTGCAGTTTTTGCAAAACGCCGCGGCGCCGACTGCGTTGTTCGTGCTGGGTGTTACCGTGGCGCTGCGCCCGTTCGACCGCGTGCCATGGGAAGTCCCCGGCGTGATCGCGATCAAACTGCTGATTCATCCGCTTCTGGTGTTCGGATTGATGCTGCTGTTCGGGCCGTTCGCGCAGCCATGGGCGGCAACCGCGGTGCTGATGGCGTCATTGCCACCGGCGTTGAACGTGTTCGTGATCGCCCGGCAAAACAACACCTGGATCGAGCCGGCATCCGTTGCCGTCCTGATCGGAACATTTGCATCGGTGGTGACGCTGACCAGCGTGATGTGGTTCATCCAGACCGGACGCCTGGTGTTTCCTTGAAAAGCGTTTTCGAGCGAAGTGGATACCGGTTCGCGTGAGGAAAACGCGTCAAATTATAGAGCTCACGCGTTTCCATGAAGGCGCAAGTCCTTCGCGCATCGCGAGCCGCCGCAACGGGCCGAACGAGGCGAGCAAATGCATGCCGGCGGCACGCAGCGACTGCACCGCCAGAAAATCGTTGAGCAGCGAACGGTTGGCGATGTCGATCGCGATCGTGCGGCTGGCGACGTCGGCGCGCCGGGCCGATTGGTAGCGCGCCAGCACCTGCGGCGAACCGGGGTCTTCGCCCAGCGACATCGCATGGCCGGCGATATCGGCGATGTCGGCGGCGTCGCGCAGTCCCATGTTGAGGCCCTGTGCGCCGATCGGCGGCACCACATGGGCGGATTCACCGACCAGGGCGACCCGGTGGCTGGCGAATTGCTTCGGGCTCTCGATCGCCAGCGGAAACAGGTTGCGCCCGGCCTCAACCTGGACCCGGCCGAGAATGGAATGGGATTGCCTCTCGGCGGCCTCGGACAGTTCGTCGTCGCCGAGCGCCATCAGCCGTTCGGCTTCCTTCGTAGCCTGTACCCACACCACGCTGCAGCGGTTGCCGGGCAGGGGCACGAACACGCACGGGCCCTGCGGCGTGTGGAACTCGGTGGAGATGTTCTTGTGGGGGTGCGAATGGGCGATGTTGAAGGTCAGCGCCGATTGACGCAGGTCGCGCCGCCTGACCTCGATCCCGGCCGCGGCGCGGGAAGGCGACTGCCGCCCGTCGGCGCCGACCACCAGCCGTGCCGTCAGGGTCTCGCCCTGGCCGGTGCGGATCGACACCTCCGCATCATGTGGTTCGATGCTGGCGGCCTCGTCGTCGTGGCGCGTCAGGTTGGACAATTCGGCGGCGCGCTCCTCAAGTGCTGCCATCAGCGAGCGATTGTCGATGTTGTAGCCGAACTGTTCGAGCCCGATTTCATCAGAGGAAAACCGCACCTCCGGCGCACGGATCAGCCGGCCGGTATCGTCGACGAGGCGCATGGTTTTCAAGGCGGCGGCCTTGTCCCGGCAGCGCGGCCAGACGTCCAGGCGTTCGAGCAGATCGGCCGACGCGCCGAGCAGCGCCGTGGTGCGGTTGTCGGCATAGGGCGCGCGGCGGGCGAGCAGGGCGGTTCTTGCACCGGTCCCGGCCAGCGCAATCGCCGCGGTCAGTCCCGCCGGGCCGCCACCGATCACAACGGTGTCATAAATTAGCGATGTATCGTTCATCCCGGGACAATTGACGTTCCCGGCCGCATTTTCAAGCCGTCAAGGGTTTGAAAAGTTTCCTTTCGTTTGCGCGGCGGAACGCCGCAAGCGCGGATATGCAAATCATGCCGATTCCTGATAGCACTGCCGGGATAATGGACCAGATAACCGAGCCTGTTTCAGCCCCGATATCGACCCGGATGCGTCTCGCCGCGTTTGGGGTGCATATCTTCACGGCGGCCGGTGCCGGCATCGCGCTGATTGCGATGCTGGAAGCCGTGCGCGAGCACTGGGCCAGCATGTTCGGCTGGCTCGGCGTGGCGCTGATCATCGACGCCATCGACGGGCCGATCGCACGAAAGCTGGATGTCGTGCGATTGCAGCCGAACTGGTCGGGCGAGGTGCTCGATCTCGTCGTCGATTTCGTCACTTACGTCTTCGTTCCGGCCTATGCGATTACGGCGAGCGGGTTGCTGTTGCCGCTGGCGGCGCCGCTGCTCGGCATCGGCGTCGCGGTGTCCGGCGCGCTGTATTTCGCCGACAAGCGCATGAAGGCGTCCGACAACCATTTCCGCGGCTTTCCGGCGCTGTGGAATGCGGCGGCGTTCTATCTATTCCTGCTGCATTGGCCGCCGGCGATCTCCAGCCTCGGCATTGCGGTCCTGATCGTGCTGACGTTTGCGCCGTTTCACACCGTGCATCCGGTCCGCGTCGTGCGCTTGCGCTGGCTGACGCTGTGGCTGCTGGCGGCATGGGCGGCGCTGGCGATGTATACGCTGGCCTGCGATTTCAATGTCGGCGTTCCCATCACAGCCGGGCTCTGTTTCATCGCCGCCTATATCGTCGGCAGCGATACGGTCATCCGGCGGATAAAGGCGTTCAAGGCATGATGGAATTACTGACCAGCGCGGAAGCGTGGGCGGCGTTGCTGACCCTGACGGCGCTGGAAATCGTGCTCGGGATCGACAATGTCATCTTCCTGTCGGTGATCGTCTCGCGCATTCCGGCGGCCCAGGCCAAACGCGCCCGCCAGATCGGTTTGCTGCTGGCGCTGGTGTTTCGCATCATCCTGCTCAGCCTGCTGGTCTGGCTGATCGGGCTGACTGAGCCGGTCCTGACCGTGAAGAGCGTTGCGCTGTCCTGGCGCGACATCATCCTGATCGGCGGCGGACTGTTCCTGATCGCCAAGGCGACGCATGAAATTCACGCCGAAGTCGAGGCGCGCGATGTCGAGCCCGACGCCACGCCGAAAGCCAGCGCCTTCTTCTGGGTGATCGTCCAGATCATCATCATCGACATGGTGTTCTCGCTGGACTCGATCATCACCGCGATCGGCATGGCGCAGGATCTGGAAATTATGATCGCAGCCGTCGTGATCGCCTGCGTCATCATGTATGTTTCGTCCGGTCCGGTGGCCCGGTTCGTGGCGGATCATCCGACCACCAAGATGCTGGCGCTGGCATTTCTGGTGCTGATCGGCGTGGCGCTGGTCGCTGACGGATTCAAGTTCCATATTCCGCGCGGCTACATCTACTTCGCCATCGCCTTCTCGGCGGCCGTCGAAATGTTCAATGTGCTCGCCAAGCGCAATCGCAAGAGGGCTGCCAGTTAGCCGGTTTCGGCCTGCGAGTTGACAACGCAGCGGCGATGGCTTTCGCTTCGAAGGTCAGCGTTGAAGGAAATACCGAGGGGAGACCGTCATGACCAAGGCCGTGCGCGTGCACAAGGTAGGGGGCCCTGAAGCGCTGGTGTATGAGGATGTGGTGGTCGCCGCGCCGGGGCCGGGCGAGGTTCGCATCCGCCAGCACGCCGTCGGCCTCAACTTCATCGACGTGTATTTCCGCACCGGCCTCTACAAGGCACCGGGTTTGCCGTTCATCGCCGGCAATGAGGCCGCGGGCGAAGTGGTCGCGGTTGGACCCGGAGTCACCAATTTTCATCTCGGCGATCGCGTCGCCTATTATTTCAACCTCGGTGGCTACGCTTCCGAGCGCGTCATTCCAGCGGACAAACTCGTAAAACTGCCCGACCACATCACCTACGAGCAGGGCGCGGTCCTGATGCTCAAGGGACTGACGGTCTGGTATCTCCTGCACAAGACCTTCAAGGTCGAGCCCCATCACCGCGTGCTGATCCACGCCGCTGCCGGCGGCATCGGCTTGCTCGCCTGCCAGTGGGCGCGCGCGATGGGGGCGCATGTGATCGGGACGGTGGGCTCCAAGGCCAAGGCCGATCTCGCACTCGCCAATGGTTGCGACCATGTCATCCTCTACAACGAGGAAAACTTTGTCGACCGCGTCAAGCAGATCAGCCGCAACGAACTCTGCGACGTCGTCTATGACGGCGTCGGCAAGACCACATTCCCGGGCTCGCTGTCCTGTCTCAAGCCACGCGGCCTGTTCGTGAGCTTCGGCAACGCCTCCGGCCCGGTGCCGCCATTCGCGCTCGCCGAACTGAACAATCACGGTTCGCTGTTTGCGACACGGCCGAAACTCAACGACTATGTCGGCACCCGCAAGGAATTGCTCGAAGGCGCCGACACGCTGTTCGCCGCCGTCATCAACGGCAAGCTGCATGTGCCGATCAATCATGCGTACGCGCTGAAGGATGCGGCGAAGGCGCATATCGACCTCGAGGGCAGGGCGACCACGGGGGCTGCGATTTTGCGGCCGTAAGGTTCGTCGCCTGTAGGGTGGGCAAAGGCGCGTTTGCGCCGTGCCCACCATTGCCGCCGCGGTGGGCACGCTGCGCTTTGCCTACCCTACGAAGCATCTGACTACGCCACCATTCGCGCGGCACCCGCTTTGGTCAGGATCGCGTCCAGACATTCGATCATGTCCGCGATCTCCTCCTTGGACACATTGAGCGCCGGCATGAAGCGCAGCGCGTCCGGCTGCGGCGAGTTCAACAGCACGCCTTCCGAAAACGCCTGCGCCACGATCGAGGCGCCGATCGGTAGTTTCAAGTCGAGCGCCAGCAACAGGCCCCGGCCGCGCACTTCGCCGAGCCCGTGCCGCGCCGACAGCTTTTGCAGTTCGCTCTCCAGGAACAGCCCGGCATCGGCGGCTGATTTCAGGAACGCCGGCGTGGCAACATGTTCGAGAACCGCGAGCCCCGCTGCGCACATCAGCGGATTGCCGTTGAAGGTGCCGCCCTGGTCGCCATGCTCGAAACAGGACGCATATTCGGTTGCCAGCAACGCCGCCAGCGGCACGCCGCCACCAATGCCTTTGCCGAGCGTCATGATGTCGGGTTCGATGCCGGCATGTTCGTAATGGAACAGCTTGCCGGTCCGGCCCATGCCGGTCTGGATCTCGTCGACGATCAACAGCAATCCGCGTTCCTGGGTGAGCGCGCGCAACTCCTGCAGGAACTGATCGGTCGCCGGCCAGACGCCGGCTTCGCCCTGGATCGGCTCCAGCATCACGGCAACGGTCTTGCTCGAGATCAGCCGCTTGACGGAATCGAGGTCGTTGAGCTGAGCCTTGGGAAAGCCTGACACCTTGGGCTCGAACAGCGGCTCGAAGGCCTTCTTGCCCGATGCCGACATGGTCGCGAGCGTACGGCCGTGGAAGCCGCCGACGAAGGTGATGATTTCATGCGCGCCGTTCTTGTAGAGCGTGCCGAATTTGCGCGCCAGCTTGATCGCGCCTTCATTGGCTTCGGCGCCGGAATTGGTAAAGAACACCTGGTCGAAGCAACTGTTGGCGACCAATGCATTGGCGAGCTTGAGGCTCGGTCCGTTGAAGAAGGCCGGGCTCGGGGTCAGCAGCAGCTTTGCTTGCGCCGCAAGCGCGTCGGCGACAATGGTGGGCGAGTGGCCGAGGCAATTGACGGCCCAACCCTGCATGAAATCAAGATAACGCTTGCCGCTGTCGTCCCAGAGATAAGCGCCGTCGCCCTTGACGAACACGGTCGGCGGCCGCGCGGTGATATTCATTAGCGCGTCATAGGGATGGGGTGCGTTGGTCATGTCGGTCTCCTGTCGGGTTCTGGTGAAGAGGTGGGCCTAAACGGAAGAAGGCCGCACTTTTTCGGTGCGGCCTTCTCGAAAACGTTGCTGAACTAGTTAATCAGCTTTGTCGTCGGACACGGCGCAACCCATCATCGTCGCTGGAGCGACGGCGGAAATTGGCGCGGCGGTTGGTCCGGTTGAGGTTCATGGTGGAGGGCCATACAGCCGATCGGCGGCGGATGTCAAGCGGGTCCGCAAGCCGGCAGATCGCTTCAGCCGGGCGTCAGGACGTCTTACGCTCGCGAACCCGCAGCTCGGCACGGGCGGTCGCGACGACCCACCCTTCGCTGTCGGTGAGCTCGGCCTGCACTTCGGCGGCGCGTTCGTCCTGGTGAATGAGCCGCGCCGTCGCGGTGATCGGTCCGAGGGCGGCCGGCTTCAGAAACTGCGTATCGAGGCGAGCTGTGACCGCCGTCAAATGCGATGGCAGTCTGGCCATCACAGCGTTGCCGGTCGCGGAATCGAGCATGGCCGCCAGCATGCCGCCTTGCACGGTGCCATGGCGGTTGGCGAATTCCGCTCTCGCCATAAAGCGGAGCGTCACCTCGCCGGATTGCGGATCGACCGAGATGATCTCGCGACCGAGAAGCCGGGCCGCCGGCGGTATTTCTTTCAAGTGATCGGACATCTTGCCCGCCATGCTGGAAGCGCCCGGTCAGAATCCCGCGACGCTGCCGTGCAGATCGTACTGGTCGGCGCGTTCGATCTTCGCGGTGACGATTTCGCCGACCTTCAGCGGGCGACGGCTCGACAGATAGACCGAACCGTCGATCTGCGGCGCGTCGGCTTTGGAGCGGCCCTTCGAGACGGTCGGACCGACCTCGTCGATGATGACCTGCTGCCGCGTGCCGACCTTGCGCTTGAGGCGCCGCGCCGAGATTTTCTGCTGCCGCGCCATCAGTGCGTTCCAGCGCTCCTGCTTGATCTCGTCAGGCACGGGATTGCCGATCGCATTCGACGGCGCCCCTGCGACCGGCTCGTACTTGAAGCAACCGAGGCGATCGATCTCGGCTTCTTCCAGCCAGTCCAGCAAATACGCAAAGTCGGAATCGGTCTCGCCGGGAAAGCCGACAATGAAGGTCGAGCGCAGCGTCAGGTCGGGGCATTCTTCACGCCACTTCTTGATCCGCGCCAGCGTCTTTTCCTGCGCGGCCGGACGCTTCATCGCCTTGAGAACTTCCGGGCTCGCGTGCTGGAAGGGAATGTCGAGATACGGCAGAACCTTGCCTTCGGTCATCAGGCCGATGACTTCGTCGACATGCGGGTAGGGATAGACGTATTGCAGCCGCACCCAGGCGCCGAGTTCGCCGAGCTCCTTGGCGAGGTCGAAGAATTTGGCGCGGACCTGGCGGTCCTTCCACGGGCTCTCGGCGTATTTGATATCGACGCCGTAGGCCGAGGTGTCCTGCGAAATGACCAGCAGTTCCTTGACGCCGGCCGTGACCAGTTTTTCGGCTTCGCGCAGCACGTCATTGGCCGGCCGCGATACCAGGTCGCCGCGCAGTTTCGGAATGATGCAGAAACTGCAGCGGTTGTTGCAGCCCTCGGAAATTTTCAAATAGGCATAGTGCCTGGGCGTCAGCTTGACGCCTTGCGGCGGCACCAGATCGAGATGCGGGTTATGGACCGGCGGCAGCGCGCGGTGCACGGCCTCCAGCACGCTCTCATATTGCTGCGGACCCGTGATCGACAGCACGCCGGGATAGGCCGCCTCGATCTGCTCGGGTTCCGCGCCCATGCAGCCGGTAACGATGACCTTGCCGTTCTCGGCCATGGCCTCACCGATGGCGCCGAGCGATTCCTGCTTGGCGCTGTCGAGGAAGCCGCAGGTGTTGACGATGACGATGTCGGCGCCATCATGCTTGCGCGCCAGTTCATAGCCTTCGGCGCGCAGCCGCGTGATGATGCGCTCGGAATCCACCAGCGCCTTGGGGCATCCCAGCGATACAAAGCTGACTTTGGGCGCGGCGGCCTGTTGCATGTCACATCTGCCTGATTGATCCGCACGAGCTAGTCCCAATTGCTCATAATTACAAGGCTTTATGCCCGCTGCCGGCGTGCTATGGATGGGACTGCCGGGTGGTGAGTGGTCGATGAGCGCCGAACAGTCTCCTAAAATCGTCATAGTCGACGAAAGCCCGATCCGTGCAGCCATCCTGGAAGAGGGATTGCGGGAGGCGGGCTTCACCCACGTCGTCCATATCAGCGAAATGCAGGGCCTTTTGGCGCGAATCTACGCGCACGATCCCGACGTCATCCTGATCGACCTTGAAAACCCCAGCCGCGACGTTCTGGAACAAATGTTCCAGGTCAGCCGCGCGGTGCGGCGGCCGATCGCCATGTTCGTCGACCAGAGCGATGCGGCCTCGATCCAGGCCTCCGTCGATGCCGGCGTCTCCGCCTATATCGTCGATGGCCTCAAGAAGGAGCGGATCAAGCCGATCCTCGACCTCTGCATCTCCCGCTTCAATGCTTTTTCGAAGCTGCAGGATGAGCTCGACCGCACCAAATTCGCGCTCGAGGAACGCAAGGTGATCGATCGCGCCAAGGGAATCCTGATGAAGGTGAAAGGCCTGACCGAAGACGAGGCCTATGTGCTGATGCGCTCCACGGCGATGCGCGAGAAGAAGAAGATCGGCGAGATCGCGCAGTCGATCCTGACCGCGTCGGAGTTGCTGAAATGACCACACCGCTGCATATCGGCTTCATTCCGCTGGTCGATGCCTCCGCGCTGATTGTCGCCGTCGACAAGGGCTTTGCCGCGGTCGAAGGGCTCGACGTCACGCTGGTGCGGGAAGTGTCGTGGTCCAACGTCCGCGACAAACTCAACATCGGCCGGTTCGATGCCGCACATCTGCTGGCGCCGGTTGCGATTGCCTCAAGCCTCGGGCTTGGACATGTCAAGGTGCCGATCGTGGCGCCGTTCAATCTCGGGCTGAATGGCAACGCCATCACGGTGTCGCCGGCGCTGCACGCGGCGATCATGGGCGAAATCGACGGCAATGCCACAGACCCGATGGCGACCGCGCTGGCGCTGTCGCGGGTTGTTGCCAAGCGGCGCGCCAGCGGCGCGGAGCCCTTGACCTTCGGCATGACGTTTCCGTTCTCCACCCATAACTACCAGCTGCGGTTCTGGATGGCGGCGGGCGGGGTCGATCCCGACGAGGACGTCCATCTCGTGGTGCTGCCACCGCCCTACATGGTGGACAGCCTCGCCAACGGACACGTCGATGCGTTTTGCGTCGGGGCGCCCTGGAATTCGGTCGCCGTCGATCTCGGCGTCGGCCACATCCTGCATTTCGTCTCCGATATCCTGGTGCGTGCGGCGGAGAAGGTGCTGGCGGTCCGGCAAAGCTGGTCGGAAAAGAATCCGGACGTGCTGGCGGCGCTGATCCGGGCGGCCGCGCGCGCCGCGGAATTCATCGAGCATCCCGAAAACCGCGCCGAGGCCGCCCGCATCCTGGCGCAGCCCGAGCGGATCGGTGTCGATGCGGAAGTGATCCAGCGTACCCTCGATGGCCGCCTGAAGATTTCACCGGACGGGACAAGGCGCGAGAGCAGCCGCTATCTACTGGTCGGTCGCGAGGGCGCCGCAAGGCCCGATCCGGCGCAGGCGGCCTGGCTCTATGCCCAGATGGTGCGTTGGGGACAAACGGCGATGCAGCCCGAAGCGCTCAAAACGGCGATGGGGGTGTTCCGCCCTGATCTCTACGACGCCGCCCTGGGACAGCAGGGCAAGGCGACTGGGCCTTCCGACGCTGTCGGCGCGTTTGCCGGGCCTGCCTTCGACCCGGCCGACATTGCCGGGCATCTGGCGGCATTCAAGATTGGCCATTGGAGGCCTTGAGGCCGGGTGAGGACAAGTTAGGCATTGATCCCGTGCAGGCTAATTTTTAGGCAAGCTGCCTTCGAAGGCAGTGAAGCCAGCTTCAGAGTTTCAATCCAATTTTCCTAATATATTGAAATAACTAACCATTCCGTTCGACTCGGTGTGGCACGCAACTTGTATGTTGCAGTGCAGCCAGCCGTCGCAGATGCCTGCTGGCCTACGTCCAAGATGGATTTCCGCAGCAACGAAGCTGGTCGGACCGTCTCCTGAAATCGCTCAGCCCACCGCTGAGACAGAGTTCAGGCGGTCGCCCACCCATTCGTCATGCCACCTGTCGTGGCCGCAGGAGCTTCGTCGCACACCATGAAAATCGAGACGCTTACAGTCGACTTCACCGACGAGCAGAAACGTTACCTCGAAGGCTTTACCACGGGACTGCAGATCAGCCGGGTCGGACGCGGGCTCGGCGGCGGCAGCGCGGGTAAAGCGAACACTGAGCCCACCGGACCGGAAGCCGCGCATCTCAAGGCGCAGGACAAGGTAATCGCTGCGGGCAAGAAGCTCGCCGATCAGGAAAAATTCAAACGCGAGGAGCATCCGTTCGATGCCTATCCGCGGCTGAAGCAGCAGGCGCTCGACGACAAGCCGCCGTCGCCGGCTGACAACTTCCGCTGGCGCTATTACGGCCTATTCTACGTGGCGCCGGCGCAGGATTCCTACATGTGCCGGCTGCGGATCCCGAACGGGATCATGAAGCACTGGCAGCTCGCCGGTATGGCCGATCTTGCCGAGCAGCTGTGCGGGCCGTTCTGCCACGTCACCACGCGGGCGAATTTGCAGGTGCGCGAAATTCCCTTCAAGAACTCGGTGGCGCTGATCGAAGGCATTCAGGACCTCGGCCTGTGCTCGCGCGGCTCGGGCGCCGACAACATTCGCAACGTCACGGGTACGCCGACGGCGGGAATCGATCCGCAGGAGCTGATCGACACCCGCGCCTACGCCCGCGAGTGGCACTATCACATCCTCAACGACCGTTCGTTGACGGGACTGCCGCGCAAATTCAACGTCGCTTTCGACGGTGCCGGCAAGATCGCGGTGCTGGAAGACACCAACGACATCGCGTTTTCGGCGGTCGAAGTGAAGGACGGTTTCGGCGTCGAGCCCGGCGTCTGGTTTCGCCTTGGGCTCGGCGGCATTACCGGTCACAGGGATTTTGCCAAATACGGCGACATCATCGTCAAGCCTGCGGACGCGACCAGGGTATCGGACGCGATCGTCCGCGCCTTCATCGACCTCGGCGACCGCACCAACCGTCTCAAGGCACGGCTGAAATACGTGCTCGATGCGATGGGGCACGACAAATTTCTCAACGTCGTGGAAGAGCGGGTCGGCCAGGCCTTTACCCGCGTGCCGGCGGAAGCGTTGGCGCCCCGGCCGGCGTTCGACCGCATGGCCCATATCGGCGTCCACAAACAGAAGCAGCCAGGCCTGAACTGGATCGGCGTGTCGCTGCCGCTCGGCAAGGTCACCTGCGAGCAGATGCGGGGGCTGGCGAAGATCGCACAGGACCTCGGCGACGGCGATATCCGCCTGACCGTCTGGCAGAACCTGCTGATCCCGGGCGTGCGTGACGAAAATGTCGAACTCGCGATCGCTGCGATCAAGGCGATTGGGCTCGCGGTCGAGGCCTCGCAGATCCGCGCCGGCCTGATCGCCTGCACCGGCAATGCCGGCTGCAAGTTCGCGGCGTCCAATACCAAGCTGCACGCCGCCGAGATCGGCGACTGGTGCGAGCCGCGGGTCAATATCGAAACCCCGCTCAACATTCATGTCACCGGCTGCCACCATTCCTGCGCGCAGCACTACATCAGCGATATTGGGCTGATTGCCGCAAAAGTGCCGGTTGGCGAGGACGACGACACCGTCGAGGGCTATCACCTGTTCGCCGGCGGAGGTTTTGGTCCGGACGCGGATGTCGGGCAGGAGGTCTACCACGACCTCAAGGCCGAAGATGCGCCGAAGACCGTCGAGCGGCTGCTGAAGGCGTATCTCGCGCACCGCGTCTCGTCGGATGAAACCTTCCTTTCGTTTGCGCGCCGCCATGACGGCGAGACGCTGCGCAAGCTTGCCGATGCCGAGGTATCCTCATGAACCAGATCACGCCCCCGCCGAAGATCGAGATCATTCCGGGCAGCGCGCCATTTTCCGAAGCGCAGCGGTCCTGGCTGAACGGCTTCTTTGCCGGCCTGTTGTCGGACGCACCGACCCCGTTGTCGGCCGAGCAGGGCGCCGCCGTCATGGGCGGCGGCGAGGGCGACGACGGCGAAGCGCCCTGGCACGACCAGACCATGCCGATCGCCGATCGCATGAAGCTCGCCGAAGGCCGTCCATTGCGGCGGCGGTTCATGGCGGCGATGGCGCAGCAGGATTGCGGCCAGTGCGGCTACGACTGCCATAACTATTCCGAAGCGATCGCGACCAAGAGCGAAGCACGACTTAATCTCTGCGTCCCCGGCGGCAAGGAAACCGCGCGGATGCTGAAGTCGCTCTATGAGGAGATCGACAAGGCGCCCGCCGCGCCGTCGTCGGCCACGGCTGCCGCGCCTGCGGCGCCTGCCGTGGTATCGGAGGCAGGACGCTCACGCGACAATCCGGCGCCGGCAAAATTCCTCTCGCGCCGGTTGCTGAACGGCAAGGGCTCGGAAAAGGAAACCTGGCATATCGAGTTCGATCTCTCCGGCTGCGGTCTCGATTACGTCGTCGGCGACTCCTTCGGCATCTTCGCCCGCAACGATCTCGGCCTGGTGGACCAGATCATCGCGCTGCTCGGCGCGTCGCATACGACCGAGGTGAGGGGCAAGACGTTGCGCGAGGTCTTGCTCGACGATGTCTCGCTGTCTCCGGCGCCGGACTCGCTGTTCGAGTTGATCTCTTACTTGACCGGTGGCGCGCTGCGCGAGAAGGCCCGCGCGCTGGCGCAAGGCGAAGATCCCGATGGCGACGCCGCTACGCTCGACGTGATGGCGGTCTTGCAGAAATTTTTGCGGGTCCGTCCGCATCCCGAGGCCTTCGTCGAGGCGCTGGAACCGCTGCAGCCGCGGCTTTACTCGATCTCGTCGTCGCACAATGCCACGCCCGGAAAACTGTCGCTGACGGTGGATTGCGTTCGTTACGTCATCAACAAGCGCCGGCGTCTGGGACTTGCATCGACGTTTCTTTCGGAGCGGATCAATCCGGGTGACGAACTCAAGGTCTATGTCCAGAAGGCCCACGGCTTCGCGCTGCCTGAGGATGCGAAAACGCCGATCATCATGGTCGGTCCGGGTACCGGCATCGCGCCGTTTCGCGCCTTCCTGCACGACCGCCGCGCCACCGGCGCGCCCGGCAAGAACTGGCTGTTCTTCGGTCATCAGCGCAGCGATTGCGATTTCTTCTATGCCGACGAACTCAACGCGATGAAGACCTCGGGTCTGCTGACCCGGTTGTCGCTGGCATGGTCGCGCGACGGCGACAAGAAGTTCTACGTCCAGGATCGCATGCGCGAGGTCGGCCGCGAGGTATGGACGTGGCTCGCCGAGGGCGCTCACGTCTACATCTGCGGCGATGCCAAGCGGATGGCAAAGGACGTCGAGCGGGCGCTGGTCGACATCGTCGCGCAGTTCGGCGCACGCTCGACCGACGAGGCCATCCTCTTTGTCGCGGACCTGAAGAAGAAGGGCCGGTTCCAGCAGGACGTGTACTAAGAGCGGGATGAGCCTTTTTCGCGCTCCATTCTACTTTGCATGGGGTTGTTTTCGCGATTTGTGTCTGGCGCCCCAGCGCAGTGCGCTTTCGGGATATCGGGTTCCGATTAGCTCAAATCGGCCCGAATAAAATTCTCGCCGGAATCCCGGCCGGAGAATTTTCATCTGAAAACCGAGTCTAGCGAAGCATCCGCATCGCTATTTTTCCGGCCGGCTTGAATCCGGACGCAAACGATATTCCATATGCCGCTCATGCAGCGTTGGAGATCGACCATGCGCGAAATATCGGCGGAAGCCCGCCTTCACTTTTATGCGCGCTCGCTGTCGCGAAAGACCGGAACCGGATTTCATACCGCTGCACTGTACGGCGCGCTGGCGGTGATCGCGGCTGTCGTCTTCGGCACGTTCTCGGTTCACCCGTTCTAGCTCTTTTGTTTGACACGTTTTCTTTTCGCGAACCGGTGCCCACTTCGCTCGAAAACACTACGCCCCCGTCTTGAACGGCGTCACCGCAATCCCGGCATTCTTCAGCGCCTGACGTACCCCGCGCGCGATCTCGACGGCGGTCGGATTGTCGCCATGGATGCAGACCGTATCGGTACGCATCTTGATGACCTTGCCGGTGACCGAGACCACCGCACCGTCCTGCACCATCCTCACCACGCGATCGGCAATCTCCCTGGCGTCGTGCAGCACGGCGCCGGGCTTCTTGCGCGAGACCAGATTGCCGTTGTCCTCATAGGCGCGGTCGGCGAACACCTCGTGCACCATCGGCAGATTGGCGGCTTCGCCCGCCGTCACGAGTTTTGAGTTGGCCAGCACCACGAAGATCAGACTGGGATCGACGGCCTTGATGGCGTTGGCGATGGCGCGAGCCGTCATGTCGTCCTCGCAGGCGACGTTGGAGATCGCCCCATGCGCCTTGACGTGCGTCACCTTGTGGCCGGCGGCGGTTGCGATCGCCTGCAAGGCGCCGATCTGGTAGGCGATCAGGTTCTCGATTTCCGACGACGTCAGACCCGGCATCGGCCGCCGGCCAAAGCCGTGCAGGTCGCGATATCCAGGGTGGGCGCCGACGCTGACGCCTTTCGCCTTCGCCAGTTCGACCGTCTTGCGCATGATGTCGGCATCGCCGGCATGGAAGCCGCAGGCGACATTGACCGACGTCGCGAGTTCGATCATCTCGGCATCATGGCCCATTTCCCAGGGGCCAAAGCTTTCGCCGAGATCACAATTGAGGTCGATGCTTGCCATGATGTTCGTCCGCTTCTCGTCTTGAGGATCTTGGTGGTTAGTCCGGCCCCGTTATCTCGGCCTCCCAGGTACCGGCGTCGATCGCGCTGACGGCGTAGCCTGCGACATTGGCATCGTGCAGCGCGTCAAGGTTGAGATCAACGCTTTCGATTGATCGCAGCCGGTCGGGCAGGGAGCGCAGCAGCTCGGCAAACCTGCGCGCCTCGGCCTGCGCCTCGGCCATGCTGACGGCCTGGAAGCGAAACGGCCGTCCGGCCGGGGTCTGGGCAAACCGGCCGAAATCCGCTGAGATCACGGTTGCGATCTTGGGATAGCCGCCGCTGGTGCCGCGGTCCGGCATCAGCACGATCGGCTGGCCGTTGCCGGGCACCTGCAGGCTCCCGTTCACGGTGCCGTCGGAAACGATGTTGTGGCCGTGCAGATGTGTGAGCGCGGGGCCTTCGAGCCGGTACCCCATACGGTCGCTGGTAGCCGAAATCTTCCACTCGCTGTCGACAAACAGCTTCTTGGTGTCGTCGGCGAATTCGTCGTCCTGCGGTCCCCACACCACCCGGATCGGCGCGTCCGATACGGCGGGCAGTTCGATCCGCCGCTCGGTCGCGCCGCTGGCGGTCGTCGTCTGCAATTCGTCTCCGGCCTGCAGGGGACGTGGATACGGGCTGCCGAGGCCGGCCCGCGCGTTGACGGCGAGGCTGCCGAACATCGGCTCGCCGGCAATACTGCCTTCGATGGCGAGATAACTGAACGAACCGCTGCGGGCAAAGCCGAGCGTCAGCGTCTCGCCGTCGGCAAGCGTCGCCGAGGTGTTCGGCACAACCGGCCGCCCGGCGATATCGGCATTCCGTGACGCACCGGCAAGCGCGATCCGAACCGCGCCGCCGCGCGCCGTGAAAGCCGCCCCGAACGGGCCGATTTCGACGCAGGCTGCAAACGGTTCGTTTCCCACCAGCGTATTCGCCGTTGCCAGCGCCAGACGGTCCATCGCGCCGCTCGGCACCAGGCCATAGCGCTGGGAGCCGGGACGTCCACCGTCCTGGATCGAGCTTGCCGGACCGATCGATGTGATGACGAGCTTGCTCATGAGGCCAGCAACTCGGCCACGAACTCGCCGGCTTCCGCGGCGCGGTCCTGCTCCGCGAAGGTTTTGGCGTCGACAGCCGCAAAGCTGATTTGGTCGCCCGGCTCCAAAAGGAAGATTGGATCGCGGTGGAGCTGATAGGTGCGAACCGCGGTCTGTCCGAGCAAATGCCAGCCGCTCGGGCCGGCGAGGCACTGCACGCCGGTCTGCACGCCGCCGATCGAAATCGTGCCGGCGGGAGTGAGCAGACGCGGGTTCTGACGCCGCGGCAGATGCAGGAAATCGGCAAGGCCGCTGAGATAGGACCAGCCCGGCGTAAAGCCGATCATGGCGACGCGGTAGTGGCCGGCCGTGTGCCGCGCCACGATGTCGTCAGGCGTGGTGTTGAGGGTTTTTGCTACGTCCTCGAGGTCGATGCCGTGCTCGCCGCCATAGACGACGGGAATGCGCCAGCGCCGGGCCGCTATCGTCGCCGGAACAGGCCGTTGTGCGAGCGCCAGCAGCTTCTCGCCAAGATCGTCGAAACCGACCTGCAGGGGATCGTAATGCACCAGCAGCGACCGGTAGGTCGGCACGGCCTCGGTTACACCCGCGATCGGCTCGGCCGCCAGCGCGCGGTCGAGCGCCAGCACCCGCCGGTTGGCGGCATCATCGATGCTGCGGCTGAATTCCACCGTGATGGCGCTGTCGCCACTGGGCAAAAGGCGGGGCGGGGATAGCGGCGCGGCCATGGCCTTGTAACTGCCTCGTAGCTTCTGGGCTGAAGCCGATCTGTAGCGTGTTTTGCGGGGAAGTGGAATTCGCTTCGTGTGAAATCGGCCTGCAAGTTCAATAAATTAATCTGCATTGCGTTGATAAGATGTTGTGATCGGCGCATATCTGGCAGGCCCTTGACGCGATGCCTGTGCCCCGCAAGATGCGCGGGCTTTCATCAATTCCCTCCCGGAGCCTGCATTCCAGATGTCCCTGACCCCTGAAGCCGTCGCAACCCTGTCCCGTGTCTCCACCGGCACCATCACCACCGTTCTGCTCAAGAAGGGCCTGCGGAACGTCTGGATGCGCGGCGCCAAGCCGCTGCGACCCGGGTTGCCTCGGCTGGTTGGACCGGCCTTTACGCTGCGCTTCGTACCCGCGCGCGAAGATCTGGCGACACCCGAATCGTGGTCTTCGCCGATCTCCACCCGCACCGCGATTGAAGCGATGCCGAAAGGCTGCATCTGTGTCACCGATGCCATGGGCGTCACCGATGCCGGCATTTTCGGCGACATTCTCTGCGCCCGCATGGTCAAGCGCGGCGTGGCGGCGCTGATCACCGATGGCGTGGTGCGCGACGTCGAAGGCGTGCTCGGCACGAACCTGCCGGTCTGGTGCGACGGTTTTGCCGCGCCGCCGTCGGTCGCCGGGCTGACCTTCGTCGGCTGGGGCGAGCCGATCGGCTGCGGCGGGGTCGCGGTATTTCCCAACGACATCGTGGTCGCGGACCAGGACGGCGCCGTGCTGATCCCGCAGGCACTGCTCGACCATGTGCTGGCCGAGGGGCCGGAGCAGGAGCGAATGGAGGCCTGGATCGTCAACGAGGTGAATAACGGCGCGGCGCTGCCGGGCCTTTATCCGATGAACGCCGAGACCAAGGCGCGCTACGCCGCCAGCAAGAAATAACATCAACAAAGAGGTGACCCCATGGATTTCCATCCCGCCGGCTCACGGCCAACGCGCACCGCACCGCCCGAATATTTCACCGGCACCGTGCTGCAGGACCCGATCATCGCGACCTCGTCCCCGGCACGACTGGTCGTCAATTCCGTTTCCTTCCAGCCCGGCGCGCGCACCGCATGGCATACGCATCCGCTCGGCCAGACGTTGTATGTGCTGGCAGGGCTCGGCCGAATTCAAACCAAGGGCGAACCGATCCGGGAAATCCGCCCCGGCGACGTAGTCTGGATTCCGCCGGGTGAAAAACACTGGCACGGCGCATCGCCGACCAACGGCATGACCCACCTCGCGATGCAGGAAGCGCTCGACGGCAATACCGCGACCTGGATGGAAAAGGTCACGGACGAGGAATATTCGGTCAAGATCGGCTAGCGCCTGTCACAGGCAGACCATCCGCTACCAGTGGGCACCATCGTTCTGATGGTGCTCGCGTCGGTGCTTTACGTCGCGATGCTCACCACCGTCTCGTTTTCGGCAGGCGGTGGCGATGCGGCGATGGGCGAGGCGTTGGCGAGCTTCTTGCTCACCGTGGCGCTCTGGATGGTGCTGGCATTGCTGGTCGGCGCCGCCGCCATCATGGGGGAAATCCCGCGCTGGATCGTTGTGGTCAGCGCCTTCCTGGTACCGCTCGCCGGCGTGACAACCTTTGTCGCCATCGACATGTGCTCGCGCCATATCAAATGGGCGGTGATCGGACCGGTATTGCTGCCGCTGCTGGTGACATCAGCCGCGACAGTGGCGCGCTTCGCAAAACTCCGGGCTGCATTCCCTGGCAATGGATTCAACATCGCCATTTGGAGCGCGGTCGCCAGCTTGTCACTCGTGCTGCTGTTGGCAGCGATGTGAACAGCGCGCGGTGGTCGCGTCCTAGATCCGCTGCGCAGTTGCAGCTCATATGGAGATTGTGACTGACCTCACGTCGGCAATGCCGTGCGCGAAGCCGATGGCATTCGGAAGCGAGAGCCGACAAGGTTCTCAAACAAAAAGCCCCCCCGATTAAGCGAGGCTCTTGTTGAGTGCGCCGTGCCGAATTTGTCAGTTGACGCGGGTCCAGGTCTGGCCGCCGCAGAACACGCCGCCGAAGGCGCAACCCTGGACGCGCAGGCTGTCGGAGCCTTTCAGCGCAATCGTCGAATCATAGGTGCTGCCGGTGTTCGGATCGAGAATGCGGCCGCTCCATTTGGCGTCCTTGGCGGGCTTCATGTTGATCAGAACCTGCTCGCCGTTCTGGTTCGATTTCTTGTCGACCGAATAGCCGCAGAGATTGGCGCCGCACTGCTCGATCCTGACCTTGCCTTCCTTCTCTTCCGTCAACCACAGGCCGAGCGGTGAGTTCGCAGCCTGAACCGTTGCCGGGGCGGGCGCGGTGGGCGGTGCGGCGGCGACGACCGGTGCGGGCGCAGCGGCAGGCTTGGCGACCGGAGCCGCTTCTTGCTGAACCGGCGGGGCAGGCGGCGCGGGCGGAGGTGTCGTTGCGGTATCTGCGGGCGTGGCGGCTGCCGTTGAAGTCGATGGTTCAGCCGTCGTTGCCGCAGCAGGCGCTGTCGGCGTGGCAGGGGGCGTGGAAACCGGAGCCGTAGCTGCGGGCGTCGCAGCCTGATCGGACGGAGCCGGCGCCGCAGCGTCGGGGGTGGACTGCTGCGGATTGGTCTTGGCCTGTTGGGGTGTCTTGTTGCGCGAACGGTCGGTGTCCTCGTTGCGCGAACGCCTGGCCTTGCGGCCGCTATTGTCATAGACGCCAGGAATCGAGACGGTCCCGCGATCGGGATCGACACGAATGGTGCGGCCGCCATATTCGAAGGTGTACTGCGCCTGCGCCGCGGTGCTCGCGAGCAACAGGGCGGCGATAGCCAGAAGCTTCTTCATCACGACCTCCTGAACAGGGAATTCCAATCCCCGAAGCTAGCGCGTCGGCAGCTTCACTCAACGTGATCCAGATCACTTTCAAACTATGAGTCGTATACTAGCGGCTTTGGTTCAAAGATGCTCCGGCCAGTCTAGTTTGCGCCCTATGAACGGTCAATTTTGCGCGAAAACCAATCTGTTTGCGGATCAATCGAACCAGGCGGCGTAGATTTTCCGGTAGCTGCCGTCCTCGGTAGCGATATGCAGCCATTGATCGACAAACGCCTTCAGCGCGACATCGCGTTGCAGCCAGTAGGCCTTCTCGGCGAAGTCGAACGGCTTTTCCGGATGCACCGCGCAGAGCACGCCGGCATGCTGCTTCTGCTGGTACCTTGTCTCGGCAGCGTCCGTCATCATCAGGTCGGCATTGCCGTTGGCAATTTCATCGAAGATGCTGACGTTGTCGTTCCAGGTTTTGATCTCGGCGTTCCTGATATTGGCCTTGGCAAAGCGCTCGTTGGTACCGCCGGGATTGACGATCACGCGCGTACCGGCCTTGTCGATATCGGCGATGGTTTCAAATTTGCCCTTGTCGGCGCAGCGGGCGATCGGGGTCTTGCCTTCGCGCATGATCGGCGTGGAGAACATTCCCTTTTTCTGGCGGTCGAGTGTGATCGAGACGCCGCCCATCGCGACGTCGAAATTGTCGGCTTCGAAATCCTTCATCATCTGCGGCCATGCGGTCTGCACGAATTCGACCTTGACGCCGAGCGCCTTGCCGAGCGCCTCGGCCATGTCGACGTCGAAACCGCGGAACTTGGCGGTCGCCTTGTCGAAATAGGTGAACGGCAGATAGTCGCCGGTCATGCCGACGCGCAGCGTGCCGCGCTTGATGATGTCATCGAGACGCGAGGAGGCGGCCGGTTGCTGTGCTGACGCCGAAAAAATCCACATGACAGCCATGACGAGGCCAGCCAACATCCGAAACATCACGTCTTCTCCCCGGGCGAATTCTATTGCACCTTGGTGCGATGGCGCCGGATTTAGACCAGATGCCCGTGCGGTGCCAGCCGGAGAAACCGAAATCGTGACCATCTCGCTTTACGACGCCTCCGTCGGCGTCTTCGTACCCTATCTCGGCAATCTGTCCGTGCTTCTCGACCATGCCGCTGTTCATGCCAAGGCCCGCAACATCGATCACGCGGTGCTGCTCAACATGCGGCTCTATCCCAACATGTACAGCCTGAAGCAGCAGGTGGGCGAGGCCAATCGCCATGCGGTCGTTGCCGCCGCGTTGCTTGCCGGCCGCACCCCTCACACATTCGGGGATGCCGAGCCTGACATCCCCGAGCTCAAGTCGCGGATATCGGCGGCGATCAATTTCGTGCAGGGTTTGCCGCGCGCGGCGATCGATGCCGCCGGGGACAAAGAGGTCGTTTTCACCTTCAAAAGCGGGGCAACGCGAACATTCACCGGACAGTCACTGCTGCTGACGTTCAGCGTTCCGCAGTTCTACTTTCACATCACGACGGCCTACGACATCCTGCGTCACGCCGGCGTCGAACTCGCCAAAAAGGATTTTCTCGGGCCGCCGCGATAGAGGCAAGTCCGGCGGACTATGCCTCGCCGCTGTCCTTGCGCACCAGGTTGGCGGCGGCGCCGCGTCCGGTCATCTCGCTCTTCAGTTGCTCGAAGCGGCGACGGGCGTCGGCCTCGCGGTCAAGAACCATCTGAACGGCGGCATCCCGGCTCATCGGGCCGTTGACGATGGGAGACGAATTCTCGCCGATGGTCTCATCCACATAGTATTCGCCGCCATCGAGGCGAACGGTCCACCTGAAGCGGATCGCAGCCATCGGGCCAGGTCCAACCCTGGAGTAGCCATGAGCCTCGATTGGCGCATGGGCGTCGACAGGCGCATGGGGCTGGACAGAGGCTTGTGCCTCGACAGGGGCTTGCGCCTCGATAGGCAGTGGAGGAGGGGAAGCTGGTCTTTCCTCGACGACCGGCCGTTCCGGCTCGCGACGGGTTTCCGGCTGATCGAGAATGCTGGCAATCGCCGCCAGCGCATTGTCGGTCGGGTCGCCTTGACTCACGATTCAGCCTCCGGATCGAACTCCGTCTGCGGAATCGGTGTCCCCGTTGCCGCCCGGATTGTTGTCCTCGCTTCCGAATAAGGCTGAGTTTTGTCCGTGCCTAGCGTTTTCGCGCCGGACGTTAAGCAGATACCGGTGGTAATTTGCTCCTCCAGGGCCTTGTCTGCTCGAGCTGGCCCGCGGCACGGAATAAGGTTCCTTCGTCGCCGAGTTTGGCTGAAAACATCATGCCGAGCGGCAAGCCGGCCTTGTTCCATGCCAGCGGCACCGACATGGCCGGTTGGCCGGACATGTTGAACATCGCGGTCGCGGGCATGTAGCGGCGCAGGATCGGCGCGATATGCGACAAGTCGTTCGACATCGTGTCGAGTTCGCCGATCCGCAGCGGCGGCGAGCACAGTGTGGGGCACAGGAACAGGTCGCAGGTCTCGAAGAAGGTCGCCAGCGCGCGCGAAATCTGGAAGGCCGCGAGCTGAGCGGCGACGTAGTCGGTTGCGCTCGTGTTTTTCGCGTTGTGGGAGCTCGCCAGCGTCAGCACCTCGAGGTCCTTGTCGGTCATCTCGCGGCCGATCCTCTGCTCGATCAGCCGCACCGTCAGCGCGGTGTTGCCGCCCACGATCGTTGCCATGACGGCGGCCGGATCGGCAGCCAGTTCAGGTGTCCGTTCCTCGACGTGATGGCCGAGCCCGGCCAGCAGGCCGGCGATTTCACGCACCGCCGTGGCGATTTCGGGATCGATGGCGTCGCCATAGGGCGATCGATCGGTGAAGGCGATCCGAAGCTTGCCGGGGTCGCGGCCGACCTCCTGCGAAAAAGGCCGCTCCGGGGTCGGCGCCACATAGGGGCTCGACGGTTCGGGTCCGTGGATGGCGTCCATCATAACGGCGCTGTCGCGCACGCTGATGCTGACGACATGGCCGCAGGAAAACCCGCCCCAGCCTTCGCCGCGATCGGGACCAAGCGGATTGCGCGCCCGGGTCGGTTTCAGGCCGAACACGCCGGAGGCCGACGCAGGGATCCGGATCGAACCGCCGCCATCGCTGGCATGGGCGACCGGAAGAATGCGGGCGGCAACTGCGGCCGCGGCACCTCCGGATGATCCGCCGGAAGAGTGCGCGAGATTCCAGGGATTGCGGGTCGGCCCATGAAGGCGGGATTCCGTGGTCGGCATCAGGCCGAATTCGGGGCTGGAGCTCTTTCCGAAAATCGAGACACCGGTATCGAGGAAACGCTGCGCCAGCGTACCGGTGTGGTCGGCGACGAAATCCTTCAGGATCGTAGCCCCCGATGTTGTACGGGTCCCGGCCAGAAGATCGAGATCCTTCAGGAGAAACGGCACGCCGGTGAAGGGACCGTCCGGAAGACCGCGATCGATCTGGCGCTCGGCATAGTCGTAATGCTTGACGACAACAGCGTTGATTTGCGGGTCGACCTTTGCCGTGCGGGCAATCGCCTCGCCGAGCAGTTCACGGGGAGTGACCTGCTTCTTCCGCACCAGTTCGGCCAGACCGACCGCGTCGTAATTGCCGTATTCCTTGAAGGCCATATCCGTCACCTCATTGACCGGGCCGATCGACGATCGGCCCGTCAGCCCTGGATCATTGATGCCGGCTTCTCAGCCGAGAACGTCCTGGTTGATCACGTTCTGGCGCAGGGGGTCGCCGTCCAGCACGCTCAGGATATTGCGCGCGGTCTGTTCGCTCATGCGGTCCACGGCTTCCCGCGTCACGCCGGCGACGTGCGGCGCCATGATGACATTGGGAAGGGCGAACAGCTTGTGACCGGCCGGGGGCGGTTCCTGCTCGAACACATCGAGACCGGCACCGGCAAGCCTGCCGGACACCAGCGCGTCGTGCAGCGCCACCTCGTCGACGATGCCGCCGCGGGCGGTATTGATCAGATAGGCAGTGGGCTTCATCAGCTTCAGCCGCGCAGCATTGAACATGCCGACGGTCTCGGGGTTCTTCGGGCAATGGATGCTGACGAAATCGGCGCGCGGCAGCGCCGCATCGAGGTCGGAAACCGGCTCGCAACCGGCGGCCTTGATGTCGGCAGCAGGCTTGTAGGGATCGAAAATCAGGACGTTCATTTCCATCGCCTGGCAGCGCTTGGCGGTCCGGGTGCCGATACGGCCGAAGCCGACGATCAGCACCGTCTTGCCGAACAGGTCGTAAGGCAGCATCCCGAGCCGGCTCGGCCACTTGTCGTCCCGGACGATCGCATGCATTTCCACCGCGCGCTTGGCGAGTGTCAGCATCATGAACAGCGCCTGTTCGGCGACTGACGGGGAATTCGCCGTACCCGCCACCATCAGCGGGACCTTGCGGCGGCTCAGCGCGGGGACGTCGACGGCATCGAAGCCGACACCGATCCGCGTCACCACCAGCATGTCCTTGGACGCGTCAAGCTCGGTCTCGCCAAAGCGCGTACCGCCGAGGGCAACGCCGTGAACCGGCGCGTGCTCCTTCAGCTTGGCTTCGAAGTCCCTGGCGGAGATCATGTTGGGAAATTCAACGAGTTCGATATCGTCCCGTGCGTGGAGCAGCGCGCGGCCCTGGTTCGACATCGATTCCGTGACGAAGATTTTCTTCTTGTTGGTAGCCATTTCCTGCCCTTGGTCGCTGTTTTTTACGCCGTCATAGGACGGCGCCGGTCACCTCGTTTAGCAGGTGCATATTGTTGAGGTCCACTGCCAATCGGAGCGGGCCGCCATCCTGCGCGCCGGCATTGGGATTGACCCGGCCGCAGACCTGCGCGCCCTCCAGCGTGAAATAGATCAGGGTCTCCATGCCCATCGGCTCGGTGACGTCGAGCACGGCGTCGAAGGCTTCGATGCCCGGCTCCGGGTGGGCCTTGGCCTCGGTAATATGCTCGGGCCGCAGGCCCAGCAGCAATTTATCGGTACGCGGGACGCCGTTGTATCGCGCGGCACGCACGGCCGGCAGCGGAAACGAGATACGGTCGGTGATGCGGACATTGAGCTTGCCGCCGACATCCTCCAGCCGGCAGGGAATAAAATTCATCGCCGGCGAGCCAATGAAGCTCGCGACGAATTTCGTTGCCGGCTTGTGGTAGAGCTCGTTCGGGGTCCCGATCTGTTCGATGCGACCGTGGTTCATCACCACCACGCGGTCGGCAAGCGTCATCGCCTCGACCTGGTCGTGGGTCACGTAGACCGTGGTGGTGCGGACTTTCTGGTGCACCTTCTTGATCTCGATCCGCATCTGGACGCGCAGCTTGGCGTCGAGGTTGGACAGCGGCTCGTCGAACAGAAACACCTTCGGGTTACGCACGATGGCGCGGCCCATGGCGACGCGCTGGCGCTGGCCGCCCGACAACTGCTTCGGCTTGCGATCAACCAGTTCGACGATGTCGAGCATGCGCGCCGCCTCGTCGATCCGGCTCTTGATCTCGGCCTTCGGATAGCGCTTCAGCCGGAGTCCGAACGACATGTTTTCCGCGACCGTCATATGCGGATAGAGCGCGTAGTTCTGGAACACCATCGCGATATCGCGGTCCTTTGGCGGCACGTCGTTGACGACGTCGCCGCCGATCATGATGTCTCCGCCGGAAATGTCTTCCAGGCCCGCGATCATCCGCAGCGTGGTCGACTTTCCGCAGCCGGACGGCCCCACCAGCACGACGAACTCATGGTCGGCGATGTCGAGATCGATGCCGCGCACCGCCTCGACGTCGTCGTAGCGCTTGATAACCTTACGCAACGTCACGTCAGCCATGAGTTCAACCCTTTGTGGCACCGGCGGTCAGGCCGGCGATGTAGTAGTCCATCAGGAAAGCGTAGATGATCAGCGGAGGGGCCGCGCCGAGCAGGGCGCCGGTCATGATCTGCCCCCAGTTGAACACGTCGCCCTTGATCAGCGTGGTGATGATGCCGACCGGCAGCACCAACTGATCGGTCGAGGTGGTGAACACCAGCGGATAGAGGAACTGCGCCCAAGAGACCGTGAAGGCGAAGATGGTCGCAGCGATCAGGCCGGGCAGGGCGACGGGAATGAAAATCCGCGTCAGGGTCTGGAACCAGGAGGCGCCGTCGATGATGGCGGCTTCATCAAGCTCCTTCGGAATCGACGCGAAATAACCGATCATGATCCAGGTGCAGAACGGCACCGTCAGCGTCGGGTAGATGAACAGCAGCACGTACCAGCGGTTGATCAGCTGGATGCCGGTCCATTCGCCGAACTGCGCAAACACCTTGAACAGGGGAATGAACAGCAGGCTGTCCGGGATCAAATAGGTCAGGAACACGCCGGTCGCGAGTGTCGCCGAACCCCAGAACCGCATCCGCGCCAGCGCGAACGCCGCCGGCACGCTGATCAGCATGGTGATGGTGACCACGAAGATCGAGACCATCGCGGAGTTCAGGAAAAATCGCAGAAACTGGTTCGAGGTGAGCAGGCCGACATAGTTTTCAAGGGTGGGATGAAAGACCCACCACGGATTGGTCGCCGCCGAAATTTCCGCGCTGCTCTTGAGCGAGGTGATCAGCATGTAAATCGGCGGCACCAGCGAAAAGATCGCAAACAGGGTCAGGAAAAAATACGACCATCGCAGCGCCCAGGTGCGGTCGCGGCTCATACTGCCATATTTGACGTTACGGGTCGGCGCGGCCTTGTCGATCGTGACAGTGCTCATCAGGATTCATTCCCGCGTTTGTTGACATCACGCAGGATGAATATCGCTGCGACCGCCAGAATGGGCACCATGAACAGCGAAACGCTGGCACCGAGCGGAATGTCGCTGCCTTCGATGCCGATCCTGAAAGCCCACGTCGCGAAGATGTGGGTATGATCGAGCGGGCCGCCGGCGGTGAGAATTCGGACGATGTCGAAATTGGCGAAGGTCACGATCAGCGAAAACAGCGTCGTGATGGCGATGATGTTACGCATCATCGGCAGCGTTATGTACCAGATCCGCTGCCACCAGTTGGCGCCGTCGATGGCGGCAGCTTCATAGAGCTGGTCCGGCACCGACTTCAGCGAAGCCAGATACATGATCATGAAGAACGGCGCGCCGTACCAGACGTTGACCAGGATGACCGAGAAGCGCGCCCAATCGGCATCCCCGGTCCACGGGATCGGTCCGATGCCGAAGAACGACAGCGTGTAGTTGAAGGCGCTGTAGGAGGGGTCGAACAGCCACAGCCATGCCAGCGTGCTCATCGCCGGCGGAATGACCCATGGCACCAGCAGCATGCCGCGCCATTTGCGCTGGCCCTTGGCCGGAATGTTGTGGACGAAGTGCGCGACGATAAAGCCGATCAGCGCTTTGAAGATAACGGCCGAGATCGCGAAGATGCAGGACTGCTTGACGACCAGCCAGAATGTATCGCGCTTGAATAGGAACTCGAAATTGCCGAGGCCGATGAATCGCTGCATCGACTTGTTCATGGTCGCCAGATGGATGGAATAGAACGCCGGATAGAGTACCATGAGCGCGATGAGAACGATCAGCGGCAGCGTCATCAGGAACGCCGCGGTTGATTTGCGCTTGAGCGCCTTTCGCAAACTCGAACGCTTGCGCGCCGGCTGCGTGGTGCCGACGCTGTTCGGCTGAAATGCGACATCAACCATGATGGATCTTCCCCGCGCGATTCTTCTCAACGGCCAAAGGTAACGGCTCTTGAAGCGAGCTCTTATCGTGAAGCAAGACTGGAACCGGCGATCAGAAAGCCGATTTCCGACGAGGCGGTTTGGCGGCGGATACGCCGCAGCAGCCCGCCATCCGGCAGGCCGCCGCGGATTATCTCACATCCTAGCTCCGCATGAAGCCTTCGCACTCGCCTTCCGCCCAGGCGAGCGTCTTTTCCATCGCTTCGCCCTGGTGGTAACGCAGGCACATCTTGGTCAGCGTCGCCTGCGCGTAGATCTGCTGCGCGATCTTCGGCGGAGCCGGCGACGCCGCGATCGACAGTATCTGATGCTTGTAGGGGTTCGGATAGTGATAGAGCGTGCCCTTCGGCGGCCCTTCTTCCTGCCAAACCTTCAAGGTCGTCAGCTTCTCGTAGGCGGGCAGGTCGTAGCCGCCGCTCGCCGTCACCATTTTCTCGATCGCAGCCGGTTTCGATAGCTGCACCAGCAGGCTCTTCGCGGCTTCCTTGTTCTTGGAGAAGTTCCAGATGCTCCAGAAGTAGGGCAGGTAGGGCGCGAAGCGGCCCTTCGGCCCGGCCGGGAAGCCGTGGGTCCAGCACTGTTCGGCAACTTGCGGCGCGTCACGCTTGGCAACCGCCCAGGCGCTCGGCGGATTCATGATCAGCGCGCCTCTGCCGGAAACCAGCCACTTGTTGTTGGAGGCGTCATCCCAGGCCGCGGCATCCGGCGGCAGGAAGGCGATCAGTTTCTTGTAGTACTCAAGCGCCTGGCGGACAGCGTCGGTCTTGACGGTGAGATTGCCCTTGGCGTCCACGAGCGCAGCGCCGTACGACAGGAAGATCGCGCCCGCGGTATCGACATTGTCGGTGGTCTCGCCGAGACCGATACCAAACGGGAATCCTCCCTTGTGGCAGGCCTCGGCCGCTTTCAGGAACGTATCGAGCGTCCAATTGTCAGCCTTCGGTTCCGAACCGGCCGGGTACATGGCCTGCACGTCGATGCCGGCGTACTTCTTCATCAGGTCGATGCGCGAGCAGGGCCCCTTGATCTGGCTGCCAACGCAGGCGGGAACGCCGAGCCACTTGCCGTCGAGCTGGCCAAGATACTTGGCCGTGCCGTTCACTTCGCCGTTCTCGGCGATGATCGGCCCCATGATGTCGTTGACGGGCTCAAGCTGTTCTGAATTGGCGTGCGCCCACCAGGTCGGCATCGCGATGATATCGTGGCCGGACTTCGCCTGGCCTTCGGCAGCGATGGTCAGGAGGTTCTTGTTGCCCTGGCTCGGGATGTAGTCGATCGTAACCTCGACCTTGGCCTTTTCGGCCCACTCATTGACCAGATCGGTCGAGGCCTTGTTAGCGCCGGGCACCCAGTGATCCCAGAAGCCGATCGTAAGCTTGCCGGCGGCGTGGGCGCCGCGGATATAGGGCGCGGTGATCAGTGCCGCGGAGGACAGCGCAGTAGCAGCAACAAATTGTCGGCGAGAAAGCTTCTTGCGTGACATGGTGTTTCCTCTTTGTTGAGCCGGATTTTGCTTCCTTTTTTTATTCTCCGTCAGTTGCCACGCCGGATGAGAGCGACGCGTCAGCGGATATTTTGTAGTGAGATCAGAACAGAATTGTTTGCATCTGTCGAGAAAACACGTCGGTCGTATGCATTGAACTAACGTTGCGTATGGGCTCGCGGTGTCGCCGGTGGCGTTTCGACGCAGAGGGGATCGTCAATAATCGGATCGATCCTGTTGCGCTGCACACTACGTTTTCCACGCCCGCCGCTACGGGATGCGATTGTGCCACAGTCAATATGTTGCGTGCGTAACTCCTTCGCGCGGAAGGTATTTCCCTGTCGTGGACAGCACAGCGCAACGGTGGACGGACTCGGGGCGAAAACGATAGTTTAGGCACCGCAGGATTCACCTCTCCCCAAACGTTGCCCCTCGCCAAATCTCGCGATCGACCATGGAGCCTAAATAATGACCAGTCCTACAAAGCTTGCGCGCCCGCGCTCGCGCTTACGTGTCGCACTTGGCGCCATGGTTCTGCTGGGGCTTGGCGCATCCGCAAGCGTGGATGCGCAGGTGGTTCAAGGAGTCGAGAAAGGCGCGCGCGAGGGAAACAAGGCGGCCGGCCCTGTCGGCGGCGTGCTGGGCGGCGCAATCGGTGGCGTTGTTGGCGTGGTGACTGGCGTCACCGGCGTTCTCACGGGCGGCGCCAAGGGTGGGCAGCCGCAGGGCCAACAGCCTGCGGCAAAGGACGCCAAGCAGGGCGAGGCTGCGAAAACCGCGAAGGCGGCCAAAGGCGCGAAGGGCACGAAGCAGGCAGCCGTCCTCACCCAGACCGGCGCGCCGACGCTGACCGCCGAACAGATCGTCGCCAACAGCGACGCCAATATCGAACGGATCAAGAAATCATTGAACCTCACGCCCGAGCAAGAGAAGAACTGGGCCGGATTCAATAGTGCAATGCACTATCTCGGACATAACGGTGCCGATCGCCTCAATCTGCGCATCGCGCGCGCCAAGCGCGATCCTCCGGACGACATCATCGAACAGATGCGCAACGAGGCCCAGTTCCTCAACGACCGTGCCGTCGATCAGCGCAACGTGGCCGATGCTGCCGAGCCGCTGTTTGCCAGCCTGGACGACAACCAAAAAACGATCTTCATCCTCGAAATGGTCAACCTGAGCCACGAGCGCGGGCTGGACTGACGCCGGCTGACTTAAGCTGGTTGATCGAGGCCGACCGGCATCCGCTGGCACGTCCAATGGTGCCTTGTGCCCCGGTTAATTCGGGGCACGCGCCGGGCGAATAGCCGGGCACGCATGCCCTGGGGTAGGGTTGAAGGCGCGGCACCCGGCTATCCTGCCGCAGCGGCGCGGCCCTTCCAATCGTCATGCAATAATGTGGAAACCCTGACCGACTCGTGCCGTAGTGATGGCTGACTAGTGGCCTTGTCGGGAACCCGGACATTTGCGGTCGGGTGTTGCACGGCCACATCACCCCTGCGACTGCGCGACAAGATTGCAAAAACGAATTCGGCCAGCGGGGGCTGGCCGAATTGATGTCGAACACGGGGCGAGACTACGGCGTCGCCGCCCGAAACTTATGGCTTGGGGAAATTCAATTCCACGCCAACCCCATCGGGATCGTAGAGAAAGAACTGGGTGTCGCCGGTGCGCGGCACGATGCTCTCGCGGAACTTTACCCCCTTGGACTGCAGGCGCTTGCGCATGCCGTCAACGTCGTTAGCCGCGAAGGCGATGTGGTCGAGCCGGCCGGTGTCCTCGAATTTCTTCTCGGTTCCGCGTACCACGATGCCCTCGCGCGGCTTGCGCGTGCCCATCAGATGCACCGTGGCGGTGCCGCCCGAATAGAGCCAGTAGCCGGGGAAGTCGAGCGGCGGGCGATCGCCGTTCTCGAGGCCAAGCACGTCGCAATAGAAATCCTTGGTCCGCTCGAGGTCGGAGGGTTCGATGGTGTAGTGCTGAAGTCCGCCAAGTCCCATGGTTGTTCTCCTTATTGGTCTATTGGAAGCAGATGGGTTTCAAACGAAGGTGAGGTCTGCTTCGGCGCCAAGCATCCAGGCGCCGACGGTTTCAAAATGCCTGATCTGGCCCTGAAGTTGCTGGGTCACGGTGTGCATGTCCCGGAAGCGGCGTTCCAGCGGATGACCTTCGAAGATTGCGGTGGCGCCGGCGGCGTTGTAGGCGAAATCGACCGCCTCGCGTGCCTTGTGAATGGCGTTGGTCGAGGCCATCCGCATATTGATGCGCTGGGCAACGGTGATGGTGGCGCCCGCGGCGAGATCTTTCCAGGTATCGGCCATCGACTGCAACACATAGCCGCGCGCGGCGCGGAGATTGACCTCCGCCTGCGCGAGATTGCACTGGACCACCGCGTTGTCGCGCAACAGGCCTTTGGCCCCGCGCGGCACCTTGTTGCGCATCGTTTCGACAAAGCTGTCGAGCGCGCTCCGGGCGATGCCGCAGGCAACGCCGGCAAAGCCGACCTGGTAGCAGGTGCCCGCGCCCATGCGGTAGAGCGGTCCGCTTTCACGGCACTCGCGGTCGAATTCTCGGGTCATCGAGTGATCGGACCGAACAAAATAGTCGTTCAACGCGAACTGGTCGCTGGCGGTGCCACGCAGGCCGACCGTGTTCCAGATGTCGGTCCATTCGACGTCTTCGGTGCGTACCAGCATGGTGCGTTCGAGCGGCGCACCGTTGGCTTCGTGTCTTGGCGAGCCGTCGGCTGCATAGATCGGGCAATGCGCGCCGAGCCAGGTGGCGTGGCGGCCGCCGGAGGCAAACGCCCACACGCCGGTGACGCGGTAGCCGCCCTCGCATTCGACCGCTTTGACCTTGGGACCGGGACCCCAGGCCAGCACCGCCCGGGGATCGCCAAAGATGGCCTGCGCCACCGGCAAATCGAGATACGCCGCCGACATCGCGCAACCGCCGGCCTGGCTCAGGCACCAGGCCGTGGAGGCATCGGCCTTGGCGATGGTTTCGATGACGTGGAAGAAGGTGACGGGATCGGTTTCGATCCCGGGGGACGAGCGCGGCAACAGCAGCCGGAACAGCTGCGCCTCGTGCAGTCTGTCCAGCAGCGCCGGCGGCAGCCGGCGCGTCGTCTCGATGGCGTTGGAAGCGGCGGCGACGTCGGGACGCACGGCTTCGGCACGGGCGATCACTGTCGGATCGCCCGCGAGGTCGGCGTTGGTTGCGATCGCTGTATCCAAGACTTGTGTATTCAAGACTAGGCCTGACGAACCTGAGCGGTCGAAAGATCGAGCCCATCGGCCAGTTCCTTGTCGATCTGTTCGATCGACTTGCCCCTGGTCTCAAAGCCGATGAAATAATACACGATCCCGGCCATCAGGAACCAGCAACCGAGATAGATGAAGGCCGTCGGAATCTGGGTCAGCGGCACGTCGGGTTTGAGGTAGTTGTCGGAGCCGACGATCAGGGCCAGCCCGACCGGGCCGATGATCTTGCCGATGCCGCCAAAGCCATAGGCCGATCCCATGCCGGTGGTTCGCAGATGGGACGGCCAGACCTCGGCCGCGTAGGGCCCGACGATGGCAAAGCCGCCATCGGCGAAGAAGAAGGCCACGGTCAGGATCAGCCAGAACGCCGACAGGCCGAACAGCGTCGTATCGTAATTGTATCCGGCGACGATGGTCAGGATGCCGGCGCCAAGGCCAAGCAGCCCGCCGGCGGTGCGCCGCCCCAGCAGTTCCGAGAAATAGGAGAAGGAGAGGCGGCCGATGAAGCCGGAGACGCTGAGCAGGATCATCATCTTGGCGGCTTCCTGCGGTGTCACCTTCAACAGCAATACGAACAGCGACGGCGCCCAGAGCGTGATGCCGTAGACGCCGGTCTGGGCGCCGGCATTGCCGAGCCACGAAACCAGCAGGCTGCGCGGATATTTGAACAGATCGAACCAGCTCGACTTGATGATGGGGCCCGCATCGGCTGCGGTCGGCATCGGCAACGCCGACGGCTCCATCTGCAGGGCCCAGGCGAGCGACTTGCGCGCGTCCGCGTATCGGCCCTGGCGGCACAGCCATCGCGGTGACTCCGGAACCCAGAGACGCACGAGCAAGACGAGGAAGGCCGGCAACACGCCGATCGCAAACAGCAATCGCCATTCGCCGCTGCCGATCAGGGCGCCCATGACCGCGCCGAGGCCGACACCGAGCGGGATGACGCAGGTCACGAGGCCGCCGACCCAGCCGCGCTTGGAGGAGGGCATGAATTCCTGCACCAGCGGCAGGTCCACGCAATACAGGCCGCCGACGCCGGTTCCGACGAAGAAGCGCATGATCGCGAGATAGACCCAGCCGTTTTCCGGCGTGAAATAGAGCAGGCCGGTCGCGATCGAGAAATTCAGCACGGTCCCGATGAACACCACGCGGCGGCCGATGCGATCGGCGAGCCAGCCCCAGACATAGGCGCCGATGATGGCGCCGATGCCGGAACTCATCAGCACGGTAGCCGATTGGCCAAACGTAAGCTTCCAGGGGCCGATCAGGAAGGCGAGCACGAAGCCGATCAGGAAATAATCGAAGAATTCGAGCGCGTCGCCGATGATGGCGGCAGCAAGGATCTTGATCTGGTTGCCGGTCAGACTCGTCCGGCGGTCTAGTATTTCGAACATGGCGTTCCCCACGGCGCCTGTTCATTTTTATATCTCAGCGGGCGTCGCGCCTGCGCACCGCAAGTGTCGAAAGGCTATCTTGCTACCGGCGCGATCGGCAAGCCTGCACTGACGCGGGGCACATCTGCAGGCGAACGACGGGGATCTCTTACTGCTCTGCACAAAAACGATTGCGCAAGGCAGTTGAATCGGGTGCAACCACCCGGCAGGCAGTGCTCGTGTTGCTGTCAGCCGCTGACTGCTGCAGCGCACGCGCCCCATTGTTTAATGTTTTGCCGATAGCGTCTTCGCTTGAGCGACATCCGGGACCAAACGGGATGGAAGAGAAACGAAAACATCCGCGTACCGACACCGAAGAGCCGGCCTTTGTGTCGTCAGGCGGCTCGGTGATGCGCTGCGTGGTGCGGAATGTTTCGCTCGAGGGGGCGGCGATCGACGTCGAAAACCCAGCCTTCGTCCCGCAACGTTTCCGCCTGGTGATGGCGAACGACTCGTCGATCGTTCATGAGTGCCAGGTTGCCTGGATCCAGAAAAACCGGATCGGCCTGACCTTCATCGATTTGAAGTGAGCCGCGAGATAGGCGAGTGCGGCACACTACAAGGCCCAGACGCAAAATCGCGAAAACAACCCCATGCAAAGTAGAAACGGGGCCGACGGCGCGCATCGATGGCAATCAGGCCATTTATCGCTGCCTTACGGCGCTACTGGCGCCCCCAGCAACTCGATCCGCAGCTTGGCGTCCCGCACCACCTTGCCCCATTTGTCCATCTCCAACCTGATGCGGGCGCCGAACTCGTCCGGCGTATTCGCGAACGGCGTGAAGCCGAGCGCGGTGAGGCGTTCCTTCACATCGGGCTGGGAAACGGCCTTCGCGATCTCGCGATAGAGCAGGTCGACGATCTCTTTTGGGGTTCCCGCAGGTGCTACGATGCCGGTCAATGTGTCGGCGTCCTGATCCTTGATGCCCTGTTCGGCAAAGGTCGGTACGTCAGGCATGCCCGCCGCACGTTCCGATGCAGCAATGCCGAGCGCCCGGAGTTGACCGGCCTGCACCGCCGGGAGCGCAGGCGGCAGCGCGGTGAACGCGATCGGGGTGTGTCCGCCGACGGTGGCCTGGATCGCCGGCCCGGCGCCGGCAAACGGCACATGCACGAGATCGAGCTTGAACGCCAGCCGGAACAACTCGCCTCCGAGATGCGGCGTCGAGCCGACACCGGGACCGGCAAAGCTGTACTTGCCGGGATTGTCGCGAATGAGCTGGATCAACTCAGGCAACGTCTTGGCCGGTACCGACGGATTGACCACCACGACATTCGGCGAGACCGCGACCAGCGTTACCGGTGCAAAGTCCTTGACCGCGTCGTACGGCACCTTGGCGTAAAGGCTGGGGTTGACGACGAAGCCGGTCGAGATCGCCATGATGGTGTAGCCGTCGGCGGCGGCGTGCGCGACCTGGCCGGCTGCGGTATTACCGCCGGCGCCGCCGATATTCTCGACGACGAACTGATGACCGAGACTGTCGGAAAGCTTCTGCGCCACGATCCGCGCAATGGCATCGGTCGGCCCGCCGGCGGTAAACCCGACCACAATGCGGACCGGCTTGTTGGGATAGGCCTGGGCCGTTGCCGCCGCAACGCCGGAAAACAGCCACATGGCTGCGAGCACTACGCGTACGACCGCGGCCATGGCGACTTCCCCCAATATGTTTGTTGGCGCCATCTTCGGCGAGGGCGCCGCGCCGGACAAGGGGAAACCGCGCGGGCCGACCCTGGTTATTTCCGCAGCAGCGGCTTGAGCCGCTCCTCGAGTTCCTCGAACGACATCGCGCCCTGCAGCTTCACGCCGTTCAGGAAGAAGGTCGGCGTCGAGACGACGTTCAACTCTCGCAGGGCGTATTGCTGGTCAGCGGAGAGCTTGTCGAGCTGCGCCTGATCGCTTGCGCAAGCGTCGACGTCTTGCTCGCTCATCCCGTTCAGCTTGCCGACGAACAGCAGCGTTTCCTTCGTTTGCGTCACCAGGCGTTCTTGCAGCTTGAACAGGGTTTCGATTGCACCAAGATATCTTTCGGAATCACCCTTGCCGATGCACCGCGCCAGCATCGAGGCCGTCGCGGCCTTGATATCGAGCGGAAATTCGCGGAACACGAAACGTACCTTGCCCGTGTCGATATATCTGGACCGGAGCATGGGAAAGACGTTCTCGCCGAAGGCCGCGCAATGCGAGCAGCTCATCGAGGCGTATTCGGTGATGGTCACCGGCGCTTTGGCCGACCCGATCACGATGTCGGGCAGCGATACCGGCCTGGCGACAGCCGCGGCAATAGCGCTTTGCGCCCTGGCGGAGCCGGTGCAGGGCATGGCCGCGAAAGCGAGGAGAACGGCAAAAACGGTGCGGCGGCGAACGGTCAACGGCATGCTCCCGGAACGACATTGGCGGGTCGATGCGTCGATCAATCCCAGCAGAAATGGTTTACCTTCTTCGACGTGCGAAGGCAAAACCAGCGAGGCTGTCTACCGGTCCGGCGAGAAGGCCAGCACCAGGCCTTCGTGCAGCTTGGAGTTCTCACTACGGCCGAAATGCTTGGGCAGGTCTTCGTTTTCGAGGTTCGGCGCAAACGTCCTGAGCTTCGCGGCGACGCGTCGGGCTTCCCCGGGGTGGTTGGCCAGCGCGTACGCCGCGACAAGTCCCGCCCAGCTTCGCGGATAGTTGGGATTGATCGTGATCGAGCGCTCGAACATCGCAATCGCTTCGCGGTAATCGCCGACCTCGAGTTCCGCATTGCCCGCGAATTCGAGCCAGACCGGCATGATCGGGTCGCGCGGACTTAGCAGCATCGCATAGCGGACGTGTTCGAGCCCTTCGGAGACTTTCCCGGAGCGGATCAGGCTGTTGCCGATCTGTGCGTGAGCGCTGGCATCGCTGGGATCGATCTTGATCGCCCGTTCCAGATGTTCCAGCGCTTCCGGCAACGTCGGCAGCCGATTGAGTGCGAGGGCCAGATAGAAATGGGCCTGGCTCGACTCGGGATCGCGCACCAGAACCTGGCGCAGGATTTCTTCCGCCTTGCTGCGATGGCCACCCGGTTCGGTATCGAGAACCTGAGCGCCCATCCGGGCGTGATAGGCGCCGATGCCAAGCTGAGCGGAGAGGTTTTTCGGATCGCGCTCCAGCGCCTTGTTGAACAGTGCGAGCGCCTCCTTGTAACCTTCGAGATTGACCTGCGACAGCGCAGCCCAGCCGCGATAGGCGAGCGCATCGGCATCGAAATCATTCGACAGCTGCTGGCTTTCGATCGGAAGCACTTCAAACTGAAGCTCGCGCGCCAACCGACTGACGATTTCGTCCCGGACGCCCTGC
The DNA here is from genome assembly GCF_900099825.1 of Bradyrhizobium ottawaense. Classification (NCBI taxonomy): domain Bacteria; kingdom Pseudomonadati; phylum Pseudomonadota; class Alphaproteobacteria; order Hyphomicrobiales; family Nitrobacteraceae; genus Bradyrhizobium; species Bradyrhizobium ottawaense. The sequence continues at coordinate 7,839,141 of NZ_LT629693.1, forward strand.
CGGTCGGCCCCGCGGCGTTCGACACGGCCGCTCCACACCGACAGGCGGGTGGCCGGATTGATCAGTTCGACGTTGACCCGAAGATTGTCGTCCTGAAGCCGGACGCGGCCTTCCAGCACATATCTTACCTGCAGCTCGGTGCCGAGCCTGGCCACGTCGACGGCCTGACTCCGGTAGCTGCGCGCAGTCTGGCGCGAGATGACCCTGAACGAGGGAAGGCGCGACAGCGTATTGGTCAGATCGTCCGTGAACATGTCGGCGATCAACTGACCGGGCTCGTCGCTCCCGCCAGGGTTTGCGAACGGCAATACCACGATCGGGATAATGCCCTTCGGCAGTTGCGCCTCATGGGCGGCCGCCGGCGACCGCCAGGGGTCAGGTGGGGCGCCAAGCGCCGTGGGCGATGGAAACGAGGTCGACGGGCCGAGTCCCAAAATGGTGTGCAAGGGCTCCGAGGCGAAAGTTCCCGCGGCCACCAGAATTCCCGCCAACGCTAACGCCGCCACCGTCATCCCGTCGGGGCGCCGCGTCAGAAAATTCCGTCGTGGCGCGACGACAGGTGTTATGGCCGGAGCGATTGCAGCGCTATCAGGACGATCGCCGTTAAGCGGCAGGCCGGTGTCATGTTGAACGCCTTCCGACGGTCCCGGGATCGGAGCCGCGACATCGGCGCTCCGGAGAGTCTCCAGCATCGCCCGGGTTTCTCGTTCGGGGGCGACCCCGAGTTCACGCTGAAGCACACCTGCAAAATTACTGGCCCGCGACAACGCTTCGTTCTTGCCGCGATAGCGGGCGTACAAGGCGATCGCGAGGCGATGCCAATCCTCCCGCAGCGGATCGAGCGCAATCAACTGGTCGGTGGCCGCCAACGCCTGGTTCGGGTCAATCACCAGGTCCGGGCGCCGCACGAAGGTTTCGCAGAGTTGCGCGGCGGCGTGTTGCAGTCGTGTTCGCTGTCCGCTGATCCACTCTTCGAACGCTTCTTCCTCGAGAATGAAGCCGGAAAGAAAATCACCGGTGAACGACCGCGCCGCACGCGCGAGGTCTTCCGCGCTCTGCGAGCACGCAAACGATCCAAATTCCCGGGCATCGATCGACCACGACGGGGCGTCCAGCCGCACGATCTTGGTGTCGGTCATGAACACGCTCGACGGGAGTTCCTTGCGCAACAAAGCCAGTGCTTGCCGCAGGCTCTGCCGCGCTTGCTGATCGGAACAACCACCCCACAGCAAAGCCGCGAGCTCCTCACGGCTCGCCGCGTAGTCGCTGCTCATCCCGAGATAGGCCAGCAAAGCCCCGGTCTTTTTCGTCGGAAGCTGGATGGGCATGGATTCATCGTGCGGAGCGGCGACGCCAAACCGGCCGAGCAGACGCAGACGCATTACGGGCAATGTCATTGGTGACTTTGCATCAAAGGTGGCTTCGGAGCATCAAAGTTAGCTTCGGAGCTTCAAAGGTAACTTCGGAGCTTCAAAGGTAGCTGCGGATCGAAATGATGAATTATTTTTGGGCCGCTTCGCCGCTCTCCGCGAGCCGCCTGAAATGTTCGGCCTGATCCTACGAAGTGTATCTGCTGGAGCAAGCTTATATTTAACAGATGGTTAGTAATTTCACGTTTTTTTTGCGCTCCTGTAACGCCGCGTCAGCAGACTCGCTCCCGATTTTGAATTCAGCAGTTCATTTTGGGGAATGGGAACCATGGCAAATTCGGCAGCAATCATCGGCGCACCGACGGTCAGCGACGTCACCGAAGACACGAATTTACAGGTTTTGATCGCTGCCGGACTGATTTCCATCAGCGATGCCAACCCTGGCCAGGCCGCATTCAAGACGACGGTCATCTCCGCATCCGGCAATCTCGGCTCGTTAACGATCGCCGCAAACGGATCCTACAGCTACTCCGTCGCCGACAGCGCTGTGCAATATTTGGGAGCCGGCGACACCAAAATCGACACCTTCACGGTGACGTCACTCGACGGTACAACTAAAAAGGTAAGTTTTACGATCCACGGTGTTAACGATGCGGCGGTGATCGGCAACGCGACGGTGCACGACGTCACCGAAGATGCGACCAAGCCGAACCTGACCGCGACCGGTTCCATCTCGATTTCGGACGTCGATCAGAACCAGGCGTCGTTCAAGACAGCGGTAATTTCGTCTGCCGGCAATCTCGGAACCCTGACGCTCGCGACCAACGGGTCGTATAGCTATTCGGTCGCCGACAGCGCCGTGCAGTATCTCGGCGCCGGCGACACCAAAGTCGACACCTTCACGGTGACGGCGTTCGACGGCACAACCAAACAGATCAATTTTACGATCCACGGCGTCAACGACGCTGCCGTGATCGGCACGCCGACCGTGCACGATGTCACCGAAGACGCCACCAGTCCGTTTTTGACCGCGAACGGCATGATCTCGATCACGGATGCCGATCAGGGGCAGGCGGCGTTCAAGACCGCGGTGATTTCAGCGGCCGGCAATCTCGGAAACCTGACGATCGCGGCCAACGGATCGTACAGCTATTCGGTCGCCGACAGCGCCGTACAATATCTCGGCGCGGGCGACACCAAAGTCGACACCTTCACGGTGACGTCGCTGGATGGCACCACCAAGCAGGTGAGCTTCACGATTCACGGCGTCAATGATGCGGCCGTGATCGGCACCCCGACCGTGCACGACGTCACCGAGGACGCAACGCAGCCGTTGTTGTATGCGTTCGGAACGATCTCGATCTCGGACGCGGATCAGGGCCAGGCCGCGTTTCAGGCGGGGATCATCTCGGGCGCCGGTGCGCTGGGCACTCTGATTCTGCTGCCCAACGGGTCATACGCCTACTTCGTGTCGGATGCCGCGGTTCAGTATCTCGGCGGCAACGACATCAAGGTCGACACGTTCACGGTGACGGCACTCGACGGCACCACGAAGCAGATCAGCTTTACGATTCACGGCACCAACGACGTCGCCGTGATCGGCAATCCGACGGTGCACGACGTCACCGAGGATTCGAATCCGACCACGCTGACGGCGACCGGCTCGATTTCGATCTCCGATGCCGACCAGGGGCAGGCCGCGTTCCAGACCACCGTGGTTTCCGCCGCCGGCAATCTGGGAACACTGACGCTCGCTGTGAACGGCAGCTACAGCTACACGGTCGCCGACAGCGCCGTGCAGTATCTCGGCGCCAGCGATACCAAGACGGATACGTTCACCATCGCTTCCGTCGACGGCACAACCAAGCAGGTGACCTTCACGATCCATGGCGTCAACGACGCCGCCGTGATCGGCAATCCGACGGTCCACGACGTCACTGCCGATCCGAGCAAGGTGACACTGACGGCGACCGGTTCGATCTCGATCACCGATGTCGACCAGGGACAGGCGTCCTTCAAGACGTCGGTGATATCGGCATCGGGCAATCTCGGCCAGCTCACGCTCGCCAGCAATGGCACCTATTCCTATTCGGTGGCGGAAAGCGCCGCGGCGCAACTTGGCACCGGCGGCTCCAAGGTCGACACCTTTACGGTCACCTCATTCGACGGCACCACCAAACAGATTACCTTTACGGTCCATGGCGCAAGCGCGGTCAATCACCCGGCGACGATCGGCGATCCGACCGTCCACGATGTGACGGAGGATGCGTCCGTCAACAGCGCCGGAAACCTGACGGCCGTCGGTAGCATTTCGATTTCGGATCCCGACGCGGGGCAGGCCGCTTTCCAGACCTCGACGACGGCAGCCAGCGGAAATCTCGGCTCGCTCGTCCTCGCCAGCAACGGCAACTACACCTACACCGTCGCCAACAGTAACGTACAGTATCTCGGCGCGACCGATACCAAGGTCGATACCTTTACCATCTCGTCGGTGGACGGCACGACCAAGCAGGTCTCCTTCACCATTCACGGCGTCAACGATGCCGCCGTGATCGGCGATCCGCAGGTCCATGACGTGACCGAGGATGTCGCACCCGACGGCGCGGGCAATCTGACGGCGACCGGGACGCTGACCATCGCCGATCCCGACCAGAACCAGAATTCGTTCCTGACCACGGTAGGCAGCACGACCGGGAATCTCGGCAACCTGTCGATCACCAGCACCGGCGCCTACAGCTACGCGGTTGCCAACAGTGCCGTTCAGTATCTCGGCGCCAGCGATTCCAAGGTCGATACCTTCACGGTGACGGCGCTTGATGGCACCACCAAGCAGGTCTCCTTCACCATCCACGGCGCGAACGATGCCGCCGTGATCGGCGATCCACAGGTCCATGACGTGACCGAGGATGTCGCACCCGACGGCGCGGGCAATCTGACGGCGACGGGGACGCTGACCATCGCCGATCCCGACCAGAACCAGAATTCGTTCCTGACCACGGTCGGCAGCACGACCGGGAATCTCGGCAACCTGTCGATCACCAGCACCGGCGCTTACAGCTACGCCGTCGCCAACAGTGCCGTTCAGTATCTCGGCGCCAGCGATTCCAAGGTCGACACCTTCACGGTGACGTCGCTCGACGGCACCACCAAGCAGGTCTCCTTTACGATCCACGGTGCGAACGATGCCGCCGTGATCGGCGATCCGCAGGTCCATGACGTGACCGAGGATGTCGCACCCAACGGCGCGGGCAATCTGACGGCGACCGGGACGCTGACCATCGCCGATCCCGACCAGAACCAGAATTCGTTCCTGACCACGGTCGGCAGCACGACCGGGAATCTCGGCAGCCTGTCGATCACCAGCACCGGCGCCTACAGCTACACCGTCGCCAACAGTGCCGTGCAGTATCTCGGCGCCAGCGATACCAAGGTTGACACCTTTACCGTTACGTCCGTGGATGGCACCACCAAGCAGGTCAGTTTCAACATTCACGGCACGCAGGATGCCCCGACCTTGTCCGTCGGAACATCGGCGACCGGCGCGGACAACGCCAATATTTCGCTGGCCGTGACCGCTGGGCTGATCGACATCAGCAACGCGCTGACGATCGCCATCCAGAACGTTCCGTCGGGTTACACGTTGAACCACGGTACGCTATCGGACGACGGATCGACGTGGGTCCTGAGCAAGGCCGACCTCACCGGATTGGCCCTGCAGCCCGTCGGCGGCCTTGCCAAGCCCGGAAACTTCAGCCTCCACGTCGTTGCATCTTCGGGCGACGGCACCCACACCGCCTCGACCAGCGCGGACATCGCCGTCACCGTCACGGCAAATCCGAACGAGTTCAACGGCTTTGCACTGGATGGTTACGTTGCCGGCGCCACGGTGTTCGCCGACACCAACAATAACGGCATTCTCGATCCCGGCGAGGCGCACACGACCACCAATGCCGACGGCAGCTTTACGCTGAACGGAGGAAGCGGCCCGCTCGTGATGTTCGGCGGCACCGATATCTCCACCAATCTGACCTTTAATGGTGTCTTGAAGGCGCCCGCGGGATCGACCGTCGTCACGCCGCTGACGACGCTGATCGTGGCGATCACCACGGCCAATCCCACCGTTTCGACCGCGGATGCCGCAGGTCAGGTCTCGGCGGCATTCGGTCTCGATCCAACCAAGGACCTCACGACATTTGATCCGGTATCGGCAGCAGTTTCGGGCGGCAGTGACGCTGCCGTCGCAAGCGCCATCCTGTCGGCGGGAATCCAGGTTCAGAGCACCGTGGCTCAGGTTTCCGCTGTGGGAGGTTCTGCAAGCTCGGTCTTCACCGCGATCGCTAGCACCGTATCCACCAGTGCGAGCAGTTCCACCACCGTCGACCTCAGTGCGTCGTCCACGGTCCAGGACATCGTTTCGCATTCTAACGTCAGCGCAGACGCCGCTTCTGCCGTAACAGCGGTCGTGTCCGCCGCGAACGGCAGCATCCAGTCCGCGGGCACCGACGTGACGGCACTGGCGCAGGCCGCCGTGGTGGCCCAGGGCGCCGCGACAACGCAGCTGGCCAACACCGACTTCACAAAGCAGACGCAAATCGACGCGCTTCATCAAACTTACGTCACCGATCTCGGCGCGCAGGTCAGCAATGCGGTTGTCGGTGTCACCGGACTGGCCCTCGTCGGCACGCTCGGGGCCGACGTCCTGACCGGCACCGCCGGCAACGACGCCATCGACGGGTTGGACGGCAACGATACGATCAGCGGAGGCGCCGGCAACGATCAGCTCTATGGCAATCTCGGCAATGACACCCTGTCGGGTGGCGCCGGCGACGACCGCCTTGATGGCGGCCCAGGTTTCGACCGCGCAACCTACGCGGATGCTACGGGTGGCATCACCGTCGACCTTACGGCCGGAACGGCTTCCGGCCCCGGAGTCGGCAATGACACGCTGGTGTCGATCGAAGCCGTCAGCGGCAGCGATTTTGCCGATACCTACAGTGCCGTGGGCTTCACGGGCTCCACCGGGCTCCCTGGGCGTCCCGCGGGCTTCAACGAGTTCGAGGGCCGGGGCGGCGACGACGTTATCCATGGAACCGTCAATGCGTCCGGCGAAATCCTCACACGTATTTCCTATGTCAGCGCCGCGGCAGCCGTCACGGTGGACATCGCGGCCGGCACGGGACATGGCACCGCGGCAGGCGACGTCGCAGGGGTCGGCAACGACACCTTCGACCACGTCAACGCTATCGTCGGCTCGGCCTATGACGACACGCTGCTCGGCAGCAACAATCCGAACGGCACCTACGAGCAGTTCGACGGCCGCGCCGGCAACGATCTGATCGACGGCCGCGGCGGCTACGATTTCGCGGTCTACAACAACGACCCCAACACCACCTCGGGCATTACCGTTCATCTCGCGGCCGGCACCGTCACCGGCGACGCGACGATCGGCACCGATACGTTGCGTTCGGTCGAGGCCGTGCGCGGCACCAATTTCGCCGACGTCTACGATGCCACCGGATTCAGCGGCACCAGCACCAATGCGGGCTCCTCCGGCACCTTCAACAACTTTGACGGGGAGGGCGGCAACGACACCATCATTGGTAACGGCAATACGCGAATTCAGTATTCGCAGTCGCTGGCTGCCGTGACCGTTGACCTTGCCCTCGGCACCGCGCACGGTACGGCGGCAGGCGACATCGCCAACGTCGGCACCGATACCTTCACGGGCGTCAACGCCGTGATGGGCTCGATGTTCGACGACACCCTTCTGGGCAGCGCCGGCAACGACACCTTCCAGGGCCTCGCCGGAAACGACTATATCGACGGCCGCGGCGGCTTTGATACCGCCCAGTACAACAACCTCACTTATGTTACCGGCGCCATCAGCGTCGACATGGCGTCCGGCGTCGTGATCGGCGATCCCTCCAACGGCACCGATACCCTGCGCTCGATCGAAGGCATCCAGGGCACGTTCTTCAACGATACCTATGTGGCGACCGGTTATGGCCAGGCAGGTGCGCTCAACGTCGGCAACAACGGCACCTTCAACCAGTTCGAAGGTATGGGCGGCAACGATACCATCACCGGAAACGGCAATACCCGCCTCGGTTATTTCAACGCGACAGCGGGTGTGACCGTCAATATTGCGACCGGCATTGCAACCGGCGACACCTCGGTCGGGACCGACACGTTCACCGGCGTCAACAGCGTCACCGGTTCAGCCTTTAACGACACCATCATCGGTGACGGCAACAGCAACACCCTGACCGGCGGCGGCGGCAACGACACCATCGATGGCGGTGGCGGCGCCGATCTTGCCTTGTATACCGGCGCGAGGGGCGGCTACACGATTTCGTTCAACACACCGTCAGCCGGTCAGGTCCAGGTTCAGGACAACACGGCGAATCGCGACGGCACGGATACGCTGACCAACATCGAGGTGTTGCAATTCAGCGACCAGTCGGACCTGATCGCATCGGGCAGCTCCAGCAGCCCGATCGACCTTTCCGACAACCGGCTGTTCTTCGGCCCGACCGCCAACTCGTTCAACGTGCTGACCGGAACCAACAACGACTTCGTCAAGATCGGCTTCAGCCTTTCCGGCCACGTCATCAATCTGGGGGCGGGAACCGGCGATACCGTCATTCTCGGCCAGACCGGATTCTACAACCTCAACCTCGTAAACGTCGAAAATCTCGTCGGTAGCGCCGGCAACGATACCGCGAACTTCACGACCAATCTCAACGGGCTCAACGTCGATCTCGGCGCCGGCAATGACTTCGTCAATCTCGCCAACGGCGCCAACACGCTGAGCGTGACCAATGTCGAGAACATCAATGCGACCGACTTCTCCGGTACGGCGTCGAACGACACGCTGACGCTGTCCAACAATGTCAGTGGCCTCAGCGTGAACCTGGCGCAGGGCAACAACACGCTGAACCTGGCGGCCGGCTCCAACTCCTTCACCAACATCTTCAACGTTCAGCACGTCAACGGCACCGCCGGCGACGACACGCTGTCGGTGTCGAACGGATTCTTCGAACCCGGCAACAATCCGGTCGTCGATCTCGGCGCCGGCAACAACACCTTCAACTTCGGCATGCAGGGACTGACCCTGACCGCCCTGAATATCCAGCACCTGAACGGCAACGCGCTCGATAACTTCGTCAACTTCAACAACAACGTCAGCGGCATTGCGATCGATCTCGGCCTCGGCAACGACAACCTCAGCCTGGCCAACGGCGTCAATTCGCTCGGCGTGACCAACGTCGAAAATATCCAGTCGAGCGATTTCAGCGGACCCGCGTCCAACGACACGCTGACCCTGACCAACAATGTCAGCGGCCTGAGCGTCAATCTCCAGCAGGGCTTCAACACCTTGAACCTCGCTGCTGCCGGAAACAACCAGCTCGACAACCTCTTCAACGTCGATGTCGTCAACGGCAGCGCCGGCGACGACACCCTGACGATCGGAATGGGCATCTTTACGCCTAACAACGATCTCGTGATCGATCTCGGCGGCGGCAACAACACGCTGAATATCGCCGGCAACAACGCGAGCTTGAGCCTGCTCAACACCGCGCATCTCAACGGCAGTTCGCTGGACAACTTCATTTCCCTGAACAACGACGTCACCGGTCTTGCGGTCGACCTCGGTCTCGGCAACGACACCCTCAATCTGGCGAGCGGCACCAATTCCGTTAGCCTGTCGAACGTCGAGAACGTCAACACGGCGGACTATTTCGGCGGCCCCGCCGCGGCGTCTGATGACACGCTGACGCTGCTCAACGACGTCAGCGGCATCGCCATCAACCTGCAGCAGGGCAACAACACGCTCAATCTCGCGGCGGGAACCAATTCGCTGACCGCCTATAATGTGCAGACCATCAACGGCAGCGCATCGGCGGATTCGCTCACCCTGCAGAACTCGAATTACGGTGTGACGATCGATCTTGGCGCCGGCACCGATACGCTGACGCTGGCGGACGGCTCCAATAACGTGACCGTCAAGAACATCGAGAATGTGATCGGCGGCAACGGCAACGACAACATCAACATCGCGGATCTAACCGGAACGGTCACCGTCACCGGCGGCCTCGGCAATGACTTCATCAGTCTGGGCGGGTCGCAGGACAATATCCGGTTTACCAAGGTGGCAGACTCGGCGGCCGGCGGGGGCGCGGACACCGTCGCGAACTTCGATGTCGCGAACGACGCCTTCGTGTTCGACCATGTTGGCGGGCTTGCCAGCGGAATTCATTTCGTCAGCAGCGGCATTCTGGACGGAACGTTGGCCAACCCGCAATCCGAAGCCATCCTGAACGGAAATCTGCTGCAGATCGACGTCAATGGCGACGGACAGATCAGCGCCGGCGACATGGAAGTCTTTATCAATGGCATCAACGGCACGTTGACCGATGCCAACTTCGTCACCATCGGCGTCGATCATCGCCCGACGGATATCCAGCTCTCGGCGGCGACAGTGGCGGAAAACAGCAGCAACGGCCTGGTGGTGGGTACGCTGACGGCAACCGACCCGGATGCCGGCGATACCGCGACCTTCAGCCTGACCGACAGCGCCGGCGGCCGCTTTGCGATCAGCGGCGGCAACCTCGTCGTCAATGGTCCGATCGACTATGAGACCACCCAATCGCTGCAGGTGACGGTCCGCGTGACCGACTCCGGCGGATTGAGCTACGACAAGAACTTCACGATCGGCGTCATCGACGTCAACGAAGCGCCGACGGCCGTGGTGCTGTCGAACCAGGTCACTTCAACCGCGGAAAACGGCGGCGACGTCAAGGTCGCCGATATCGCCGTCACCGACGATGCGCTCGGCACCAACACGCTGTCGCTGTCCGGAGCCGATGCGAGCTCGTTCTCGATCGTGGCCGGCGCCGGCGGACCGGAGCTGCACTTCATTGGTTCGGCCAACTTCGAGGCGAAAGCCTCTTACGACGTCACCGTTAACGCCAACGACGTTACCGCCAGCAACCATGTTGCGCCGGACGCTTCGCAGAGCTTCCATCTCACCATCACCGACGTCAACGAGGCGCCGACGATCACCTCGGGCACGACCGCGAGCATAGCGGAGAATGCGCCGACCAGCACCGTTGTGTATCAGGCCGTCGCCGTCGACCCGGATACGACAGCGCCGAACAACACCATTACCTGGAGTCTGACTGGAGCCGATGCAGCAGCCTTCAGCATCGACGCCGGCGGCAATGTCACCTTGAACAGCCCGGCGAACTTCGAGGCCAAGAACTCCTACAGCATCAATGTCGTCGCAACCGGCGGAGCTCTGTTCGACAGCAAGGCCGTGACCGTCGGCATCATCGACGTCAACGAGGCGCCGACGGCCGTTGCGCTCAACAACCAGGTGACTGCTACGGCGGAGAACGGCGGCGACGTCAAGGTCGCCGACATCGCCGTCACCGACGATGCGCTCGGCACCAACGTGCTGTCGCTGTCCGGAGCCGACGCGGCCTCGTTCTCGATCGTGGCCGGCGCCGGTGGCAACGAGCTACATTTCAACGGCGGCGCGAATTTCGAGGCCAAGACGTCCTACGACGTGACGGTCAACGTCAACGACGCCACCGCCAGCAATCACGTCGCACCCGACGCGTCGCAGAACTTCCATCTCGCCATTACCAACGTCAACGAGGCCCCGACCGACATCTCGCTGTCCAGCAATACGATCGGGCAAAGCACTGTCAACGGGACCGTCGTCGGCATCCTGTCGGCCGTCGATCCCGACGCCGGCGATACGGCGACGTTCTCGCTGGTCAACAACGCCGGCGGCCAGTTCACGGTCAGCGGCAACAATCTCGTGGTAGCGGGATCGCTGACGGCCGGAGCGCAGCAGATTGTCGTGCGCGACACCGACTCCGGCGGCTTGACCTTCGACAAGACCCTTACGATCAACGTGAGCAGCGGTGCGACGATCGTCGGCGACGCGACCAACAACACACTGGTCGGCACTGCGGGCGACGACCTTATCCAGGGCCTCGCCGGTAACGACCGGCTTCAGGGTCTGGCCGGCAACGACACGCTCGACGGCGGTATCGGGTTCGATCGGGCCATTTATACGGATGCGACTGCCGGCATTTCCTTCAATCTGGCGTCCGGCACGGTCAACGGTACCGCTGCCGGCGTCGGCACCGACACCCTGATCGGGATCGAAGGCATTGTGGGCAGCGATTTCGCAGACACATTCAATGCCACCGGATTTACCGGCGATACCGGCGTTGCCGGAACCAACGTCGGCTTCAACGAGTTCGAGGGCAGGGGCGGGAACGATACGATCACGGGGGCCTTCAACAGCCAGGGCGCTCCGTTGACACGGATTTCCTATGTCAGTGCGACCGGGAGCGTCACGGTCGACCTTCAGGCGCACACGGCAACCGGCGACGCATCGGTCGGAACAGACACGCTTGTGGGCTCGGGATTTGCGGGTGTGGTGGGATCTGCAGGTGCCGACACGTTGCTTGGCAGCAACAATCCATCCGGTACCGTTGAGGTGTTCGAGGGCCGGGGTGGCAATGATACGATCAACGGCAGGGGCGGCTTCGACCGGGCGGATTACGCTCTTGATCCGACAACGACGTCGGGCATCACCGTGAACCTGGCGGCCGGGCAAGTGGTTGGTGATGCCACGGTCGGCACCGATACCCTTCTTTCGATCGAATCCGTGCGTGGTACCAATTTCGCCGATAGCTACAACGCGATCGGTTTTTCGGGAACCAGCACCAATGCTGGCTCCAACGGTACCTTCAACGAATTCAACGGCATGGGTGGCAACGACACCATTGTCGGCAACGGCAATACCCGAATTTCCTACATCAATGCGACCGGCGCGGTCACCGTCGACATGCAGACCGGCTCCACGCCCGGCACCGGTACTGCCACGGGCGACGCCTCGACCGGCACCGATAGCTTCAGCGGCGTCAATGCCGTCCAGGGGTCGATGTTCGACGACACAATACGCGGCAGCAACAACGCCACTGGTACTGAAACTTTCTATGGCGGGGCCGGTAACGACTTCATCGATGGTCGCGGCGGCTTCGATCTTGCGACCTACAACAATATCTATTTTTCCACCGGACCCGTGACCGTGAATATGGGCGCGGGTACCGCAACCGGTGATGCATCGATCGGCTCCGACACGCTGCGCTCGATCGAGGCGGTCCAGGGCACCAACTTCAACGACGTGTACAATGCCAGCACGTTCGGCACTGCCGGCGCGCTCAATATCGGCAACAACGGTACCTTCAACCAGTTTGAAGGTCTCGGCGGTAACGACACCATCACCGGCAACGGCAACACCCGCGTCATTTACTCCAGCGCGACCGGAGGCGTGACCATCAACATGCAGGCCGGGACAGCCACAGGCGACGCCTCGGTCGGGACCGATAGCTTTACCGGTGTCAACAGCGCCACCGGGTCGTCATTTGCGGATACCTACAACGCCGCCGGTTTCGTCGGCGGGGTCGGTGCCAACAACACCGGCAATTTCAACCTGTTCGAAGGTCTCGCCGGCAACGACACCATCACCGGCAACGGCAATACGCGCATTGCGTATACGCAGGCCACTGCCGCCGTCACGGTCAACCTGGCCACCGGTACGGCCAGCGGTGACACCTCGGTCGGCACCGATACCATCACCGGCGGCGTCAACAGCGTTCAGGGATCGAATTTCAACGACACCCTGATCGGCGGTGCGGGCAACGAACAGTTCTTCGGCGGAGGCGGCAACGACAACATCAGCACCGGTGGCGGCAACGACCAGATTACCGGTCAGGCCGGCAACGACACCATCGATGGTGGCACCGGTACCGACATAGCGTTCTACACCGGTCCAATGTCCGCCTACACCATCACGACGCCAGGGGCAGGGCAGACCCAGGTCGCGGACTCCGTATCCACGCGAGATGGAACCGACGTCCTCACCAACGTCGAGGTCTTGCAGTTCAGCGACGCGGCAATGCTGTTGTCTTCGGGAAGTTCGGGAAGTCCGATCGATATCTCGGCCTTCAACCTGAACTTCAACACCCCGTTGACCGGAACCGGCAACGACGACTTCCTGACGGTCGGAGGTAACATATTCGGTCACCAGATCGATCTGGGGGCAGGGAACGACACCGTCATCCTCGCCAACGCCGGCGGCTATACGCTGAACCTGCTTCACGTCGAGAACCTGATCGGCAGCAGCGGCGACGATTTCGTCAGCCTCGTCAACGATGCGGCGGGCCTGGTCGTCGATCTCGGCGCCGGCACCAACGACAACCTCAACCTCGCCAATGGTACAAACACGCTGAGCGTAACCAACGTCGAGAATATCAACTCGTACGACTTCTCGGGAGTGGCATCGAACGACACGCTGAATCTTTCCAATGACGTCAGCGGCGTTACCGTAAACCTGCAGCAGGGCGACAACACGCTCAATCTGGCGGCAGGCAGCAATTCGTTCACGAGCATCTTCAATGTTCAGCACATCAACGGCACGGCGCTCGATGACACCTTGACGATAACAAACGGGCTCTTCGAGCCCGGCAATAATCCGACGGTCGATCTTGGCGCCGGAAACAACACGCTCAACATCGGCTCAGGAGCCTTTACGCTTCTGAACGTCCAACACCTCAACGGCGACGGGTCGGACAATTTCATAACGTTCAACAACGACGTCAACGGCGTTGCCGTCGATCTGGGTGGTGGCAACGACCAACTCAATCTCGCCACCGGCACAAATTCGCTGAGCGTCGCCAATGTCGAAAATGTCAGTTCGGCCGACTGGACCGGGGCAGCTTCCAACGACACGCTGACCTTGCGCAACAATGTCACCGGCGGGCTGACCGTCAATCTTCAGCAGGGGTCGAATACGCTCTACCTCGCCGCCGGCAGCAACACGTTCGACAATCTCTTCAACATCGATCACGTCAACGGCACGTCGTCGGACGACACCTTGACGATCCAGGGCAACGGTACCGGTGCTGCGATCGACCTCGGCGACGGCAACGATACGCTGAACCTGAATGGAGGGTCGTTCGGCGTTACGGTCGCCAACGTCGAAACGATCAATGGCAGTGCCAATTTCGACAACATCACGATCAGCAACGCTGTTACGGGCAGCACGACCATCACGGCGGGCGCCGGCGCCGACAACATCACCGCCAGTGCCGGGCAGGACAACTTCCGCTTCGCCAGCGTGGCGGATTCCACCATCAACGGCCAGGCCGACACGATCACGAACTTCGACGCCGGCCATGACACGTTCACCTTCTCAGGTATCACGGTCGCCAATGGCCAGATCGACTATGTCGGAGCGGGGAGTTTCGAAGGCGCGGGTCACGCGTCGGCGGTCCTGCAGAATGTCGGTCCGGGCAACGACGTGCTGAATATCGATATCAACGGCGATGGCGTGATGACTTCAGCCGATATGGTCGTCAACCTGACGAACCTTACGGGAACGCTGCACAATTCCAACTTCCTGCTGGCGTAAGCAGGCCGATACCAGGAGAGGCGCGCCCACCCAGGGCGCGTCTCTCAGGGGTCTGCGACGCGAGGAGCGGCCCCTAGTGCGCCCGCGATCGTTGCCTCATTGCCGCATTTTCCAGAATCGTCGTGCCGTCTTGCCCGTGGAGAAACTCACCGACAAAGGCCCGACCGATATCGTCCTGATCAATCGTTCCAAACGATCCAGGAACGAAACGCCCCAGCACAGCAAGATAGCCTGGGGTGTGCGCGTTACCCGCGATGATGCCGGGACGAAAAATTGCTAAACGTTTGAATCCGAGACTCCGCACCGCGTCTTCTTTTTCGCCCATGATGCGGGCATAGCGAATCCAGCTCTTGGCATTACTTCCGACCGCAGAAAGAAGTCCAAATCGTTCGATTCCCGCCGCCAGGCAACCACGCGCAAACGCACCGACCATGCCGATTTCCAGCTTCTTTATATCCTCTTCGCTCCATTGCTGACTCCCTTTACCGATGCCGATACAAGATGCGGCATACAAAGGGTCACCCTGCGCGCCGCAGGTCCTGGCAAGTGCGGTGATCTCACTGGCAAAATTTTCCGCACTGGTATCCATGACCACCTGGCGCAGACGCGCATCGGCAGCAAGAGGAATCGTGCGACGATTGACCATCACCACTTCCGTGCACGAGCTGGCAGCGAGCAAGGCCCGCACCAGTCCCGACCCAACTTGACCCGTGCCACCGACGACCAAAACGCGAAAACCCATGCTCTACCTTTCAACACTGGCGGCCAACCATGCAGGGGTTGCCAAGTCCAACACGTTCAAAGGTCCGTGTCGTGCATCTGGGAGAATGCACTCTGAACGAAGCGACGAAGAGGGCCGTCCAGTCCGCCATCAGGACCGGGCGCTTCTCCAGCTTCTCGCCCCGCACAACAGGTGGCCGGCATGAGGGAGGCCAGCAGCTAAATCAGCCCTGCCGCTTCGACGATGCGAATGATGCTGAAGGTGAGAACTTGGCAGGCTAACAGGAAGATCGCGAAATCAATCCACATCTCATTCCTCCGCGCACCGGTTTGTTGAAGGCAAAGAGATTGACGAGATTCTGGTTAATCAAAGGTTAATCGCGGCCGCTCGATATCGTCGAACTGGATCGAGGCATCATCGGTCTGGATCATGGCGCGGTATGCTGCTTATCCGCTTTTCGTACACGTCCCGGCGGCCGCGGCCCGTTCACGTCAAGGGAGGCCGCTGCCGAAGACGCTGGTTGTCTGCCCGCCGCAACCGGTCCGAGCATTCGCTCGCAACCCATCCCCCTCAATCGATGACGGACGCGAGTTGTCAGGGGTAGGAGTGTGGGTAAAAACCGCGTTTCCACGGAAAATAAGGACAATTGGGCGCTTATGGCGGGCCACGACCGACGATAATGAGAACTATGTCTACGCTATAGCCCTATGATTGCCTTCGATGGGGAAGACGCAGTGCCAGATCGCCACGGCGGCCGATTGAAAGCGGAGGGCATTGTGCGTTAGAATTTGGATTACCCTGTACGAGCAACTACGAGCAACGCCATGGATCGTTCCAGCCTTTATCGGGTCAGCAGCACGGCGCCACAAATCATGTCGCTATTGGCTCTGGTGATTTGCGCGGTGGCCTGGGCCGGGATCGTACGTGATCCTCCGGGAGATGAGGGGCCCATGGCCCATATTTACCAACTCATCATGGTGGGACAAATCCCCTTAATGGTGTTTTTCCTTGTTATGGTGGCCCGTCGAGGACATCGGAAAAATCTTCCCGTGTTTGGATTGCAGATCGCACTCTGGATTTCTGCTTTGGCTGCTGTACCCATACTCGGCCTGTAGCGCAATTGACGGAGCGTGCGCGGCGGAGCGCGGATCCCATATCGTGCTCTAACTCGACGGTGGCGAGTGTCATGACCTTCCGGCGATCACGACCTTCAGCGCGATAGTCCTTCCATCGGAAGGTTACGCCGTTGCGGTCGCAGGCAATCAGCCTGCTGTTGGCGATGGCGACGCGGTGGGTATAGCGCGACAGATAGGCCAGCACGGCCTGTGGGCCGCCGAACGGACGCTTGGCATAGACCACCCATTTGGCTTGGCGCAGCGGAGCCAGATGACCCGCGAACGCCTGTGGGTCGGCGAGAGCGGCGTGAGCGCCGAAGAACTGGAGACGACCGGCCTCGTGTGCGGCGAGGAGCTTCTCCAGAAATAGCCGGCGGAACAGTCGCGAGAGCGACAGTCGCGAGAGCACACGCACCGGGAGGAAGAAGCCGGGGCGGCACGTCACCCAGCGCTCGCCGTCGAGCGAGATGCCGCCGCCCGGCACGATCATGTGCACGTGCGGATGATGGGTCATGGCGGAGCCCCAGGTATGGAGGACCGAGGTGATGCCGACGCGGGCGCCGAGGTGCTTGGGGTCGGCGGCGATGGTGCTCAGGGTCTCGGCCGAGGTCTTGAACAGGAGGTCGTAGACGACCGCCTTGTTGTGATAGGCGATGTCGGCGACGGCCGCTGGCAGCGTAAATACGACATGATAGTACGGCACCGGCAGCAGATCGGCTTCGCGCGCGGCCAGCCATTCCTTTGCCGCCGCGCCCTGGCACTTCGGGCAATGCCGATTGCGGCAACTATTGTATGAGATCTGGCTGTAGGCGCACTCCTCACAGAGCGCGACATGGCCGCCGAGGGCTGCCGTGCGGCAGCTCTCGATCGCCGACATCACCTTCAATTGGCCCAGGCTGACATGGCCGGCATTGGCCCGGCGCCATGCCGGGCCGTGGCCGCGGAAGATATCCGCGACCTCCAGCGATGGACGCGACACGAGGAGCCCGCGTCAGGTC
Organism: Bradyrhizobium ottawaense; assembly: GCF_900099825.1. Taxonomy (NCBI): domain Bacteria; kingdom Pseudomonadati; phylum Pseudomonadota; class Alphaproteobacteria; order Hyphomicrobiales; family Nitrobacteraceae; genus Bradyrhizobium; species Bradyrhizobium ottawaense. The sequence goes on from NZ_LT629693.1 coordinate 7,856,843, forward strand.
GGCGGCTCGGCCTGTGTCAGCGTGATGCGGTCGAGCGGGCTCATGACTTGCTGGATCGTCTTTGTGGCGACGCGGGTATAGAGCGCCGTGGTGTCGAGCTTGGCATGGCCGAGTAGGACCTGGATCACCCGGATATCGATGTTCTGCTCGAGCAAGTGAGTGGCGAAGCTGTGCCGCAAGGTATGGAGCGATACGCGCTTGTCGATCTCGGCTCTATCGGCGGCGGCATGGCATGCGCGGTTGAGTTGGCGCATCGTCAGTGGGTTCAGCCGGTTCTGTCCCGGAAACAGCCAGCCTTGTGGCCGCGCCAGCTTCCACCAGGCCCGCAGCAGAGCGAGCAGATGCGGGGACAGCATGACATAGCGATCCTTGCGGCCTTTGCCTTGCTCGACCCGGATCACCATGCGCTGGCTGTCGATGTCGGATACCTTCAGTGCCACCACTTCAGAGCACGTAATCCTGCTCCGTAAGCCACGCTCAACGCCGTCTTGTATTTGAGCGATGGTGCCGCATCGAGCAGGCGCGCCACTTCCTCCGGACTCAGCACCACCGGCAGCTTGCTGGGTTCATGGACGAATGCCGTGCGCTCCACGATATCCGGCCGCCCGAGCGTGACCTTGAAGAAAAACCGCAAGCCACGAAGCTTACTGTCGATTGCCAGATTGTCATCCGCAGATTCCTGATCCACGTCCTGCCGCAAGGATTCCACCGCATTCGCCACTACGGCCTGCTTGCCAGCGGAACCCGCGCCGACAACATCGTTCAAGCGCGCCGCATGCTCGACGTGACGGCGGCACAGCCCGAGGCTGGCGATACCAGCTGCCCCGAGGCCACCGAACCCAAGCCGAACCCGTGTCCGTGCTGCGGCGGTCGCATGATCGTCATCGAGAGGTTCCAGCGCGGCGCCTCGCCGCGTTACCGGCCGGCGGCATCCCCAATCGTGATCAGGATCGACACATCATGATCAGATCAGATTCGCGGCCACACCCCATCGCGGCCCTGCTGCTTCGCCGGCTCTTGGCTGGCAATGATCATGCTTGCCCTCGCGTCGCTCTCGATAGCCGTCGTCCGCTGCGCGACGCCGATTCTGCCTATCGCAATCGGCCGACCGCGTTCGTCGCCCCCTCAATCGCTTCCCAAACAATGGGCGAGCGGGCAGCTTTCACTTGATCCTGCGGCGGGCACGGTGGGGCCGGCGTACGCAAACCTCCAATGGTGTCCGCTCCTGAGGGCAGAACAGACTTCTCCGCTACCACGCGCGACTTCCGAGTTTGTGAAGGTTTGCGGAAGCGTCGAGATGGTCTGGTTGAGAGTAGGAACACCGGCGCCGCTCCCCGCCAAATGGAGCTGGTAGCGACGGAGGTCTTCGAAGTTCGCCGTATCGGGCGAGCGGCCGAGATAGGCGGCGAAGTTCTTGACCCTTTGAAGGTAGTCATGTTGGGTCTTCGGCGCGAACTTCCGGATCGTCATGTCTTCGATCATGCGCCGGCGTAACGGGCTCATTGCCTGGTCGGTCATGGGGAGGCTCCCGTCTGGAGTGAGGGTTGCAACTCCTCATCTTCAGACAGGACGCGCCTCTTATCTCTCCCCACCCCGCGCGGTTGGCTGCGGAGCGCTACCGCGCGAGCGGTTTAGACCGTATGTCCCTTTCCATGTGAAGGCGACTCGCCCTCGATGTGATGACGAGGGTTGCCCGGATAGGCCGGGTAGAGCCTCACACAAGGGGGGCGAGTCATGGAGCATCATAGCGAAGCGTTCGTGGCGTTGGACACTGCGAAATTGCGCAATGCGGTGGCGATTGCCGATGCCGGTCGAAACGGTGAGATTCGCTATCTCGGCGAGATCGACAATACTGAAGCCGAGACACGTAAGCTCGTGGCAAAACTCGCGAGCAAACATGCTCGATTGACGTTCTGCTACGAGGCTGGCCCGACAGGTTACGGTCTCTACCGCTTGATCAAGAGCATCGGCCATGACTGCATTGTGGTGGCACCGTCGCTGATCCCATCCAAGCCAGGTGATCGGGTCAAAACCAATCGGCGCGACGCCGTCAATCTCGTGAAGCTGCTCAGGGCCGGTGAGCTGACGGCGGTCTGGGTGCCTGATGAGCGTCACGAGGCGATGCGGGACCTCGTGCGGGCTCGCGATGCCGCGGTTAAGGACTACAGAATCAAGCGCCAGAACGTCTCCTCGCTTCTGCTTCGTCTCGGCCGTCACTATCCGGGCAAGAAAACCTGGGGGCGGACGCACATCAACTGGCTCACCGGCCTCAAGCTTGAGCATCGCGAGCAGCGCATCGCCTTCGAAGAAATGCTGTTGGCTGTACGACAGGTCCGGGAACGGATCGAGCGGTTGGAACAGGCCATGCGCGAGGCCGTGGCGGACTGGACTCTGGCACCAGTCATCGAGGCAGTGCAGGCGATGCGTGGCATCGACATGGTCGGGGCGATCGCGTTCCTGGCCGAGCTTGGCGATCTGTCGCGCTTCGAGAACCCCCGTCAGTTGATGGCCTATCTTGGCCTTACCCCGTCAGAGAGATCGACCGGGGAGAGCGTCAAACGCGGTGGCATCACCAAGGCCGGCAACACGCGTGCACGACGGCTGCTCATCGAGGCTGCGTGGAGCTACCGATTCCCGCCACGCGTCAGCAAGGACATGCAGACCAGGATCGGGGCCGCGCCACGGACGGCCCGCGAGATTGCCTGGAAGGCGCAGATGCGGCTTTGTGGCCGCTTCAGGACACTGACGCGGAAGGGCAAGCGGCCGACGATCGTGGTGACTGCGATCGCCCGCGAGCTGTCAGCCTTCATCTGGGCGATCAACCGTGAGTTCGTAGGATCTCATGCGACGGCGAACCGGTAGACCGGGGTCATGGACCGCTCGAGCTATGAAGGGCTCGACCGGCCCACAACCCCTCCGTCCTCACACGTAGCAACAGGCTAATATCAGCGGAGCATCATCGAACATCAATCGTGCAGCAGCGAGGGCGGGGCCACGGCAGGGGAACTCCCGCTTGGACTATGTGGCCGATCGCAAGATCGATGCCCGCGTTTAGACAGGGACAGCCCCGGACGAACAAACGGAAATGCGGTACCCAACCCGCGAATCAGAGTTTGATCACCGACGTCTTCAGGTCCCGCCCTCACCCCTGCACGATCTATCGCCCAGACCCTCAAGCCAGAATGGCAGTAAGAGGGCGATCAATCGCGCGTTCGGCGCTTGACGAGGGACATCAGCGTCCTTTGACCCACGACGGACATTGGTCGCATTCAAACGCCAGTAGCGTGCTAGTCTTCCCCATGGCGGGGCTAACGGGCTCGAAGGGTAGATTTCGATGACTTCCGACGTCGGGCGGGAACAATTACTTTCCGCAACACCACCAAGTCGAGACGAACTTTCATATCGATTGGAACAACAATCCTTACTTGGGGATTTCGGCCGCATAGCGATGCTGACCCGCGACTTCACGCAAATACTGCAACGCGCAACCGAATTATGCGCACAGGGTCTGAGAGTTCGCTTCGCTAAGGTCTTAGAATTTCTTCCAGATGAAAAACGCCTTATGGTTCGCGCCGGCGTCGGTTGGGCGCCCGGGACCATCAATATCGTTTCGCTTAGCACAGATACCGGGTCACCAGCAGGGTATGCATACCAGACTGGAAATAGCGTCATATCAAACCATCTAGAAGCGGAGACGCGTTTCCGCACGCCTCAGCTCCTAGCGGATCATGGTATCAGGCGGGCAATCAACGTGCTGATAGAACGGGGGGCGGAGGGCAATCAGTCCTTCGGCGTACTGGAAGTCGATAGCACCGACCCTGGCGAGTTCGACGAGGCGGACGCGCACTTCCTTGCGGGCTTCGCCAGCCTGCTTGGCATCGCCATCGAACGCCAGCAGGCCGACGCCAAGCTTCAGAAGGCCCTCGAGCATCAGGAGTTGCTGACACGAGAAATGAGCCATCGTGTCAAGAACAGCCTGACTTCGGTTGTCGGCCTCCTTCGCGTGCAAGCCCGGAGTGCACAATCCGAAGAAGTCAAGAATGCGTTAGACGATGCGAGTGCGCGCGTGGAAACCATCGCCCAGGTGCATGATCACCTATGGCGTGGTTCGCAAATCGGCTTTGTCGACCTGGAAGATTTTATGACCGAGCTTTGCAAAAAATTGAAGGGGGCAACCGAGGGGGTTTCCTTGCACTGCTATGCAGATTCAATGTTGCTCTCTGCGGATCACGCAATTCCGCTAGGATTGTTGGTCAACGAGCTCGTTACCAACGCGGTGAAGTATGCTTACCCGGGAGGCAAAGGCGCAATCGAAATCTCTGCCCGCGAGATAGAGGGACAACTTCGCCTCGAAGTTTCCGACCAAGGCATCGGCCTACCGGACGGCTTTGACATCGATCAACCGCGCACCAGTTTGGGGTTTAAGGTCATCAAAGGCCTGGTTGGCCAGCTTCAGGGACATATAGCCGTTGTCACTGGCGCGACGAAAGGAGCGCGGTTTTTGGTAAACTTACCTATTCTTCCCAAGAAAGTGATCTGAGGGGGGCCATAACGATTCCGCCAACCTTGCTCACTCGTGCCGGAGAGTTGATCGAATAACGCCAGTCATTGCTGCTGTGCATGAGTCGCCCTGTTGGCACCTTTGAGACATGCCGACGGACTCCGAGAATGTCTGTTCATGGGGGAAGACCGGAGTGCGCCGGGAGACCGGCAAGGAGTAGATGGTGGAAGTCCATCACGATGAAGGAGTAGCGAACCGCATCGACCCCGAGTCATGCGCAGATGCCCGCGAGGGCCTCGGCGAAGCGTTGACAGGGGAGCGCATAGGCCAGCCATTGAGCCGCGAAAGTACCCTCATTCTGGGTGCCGACGTCGTTCCGGTGACGGAAGGCAACACGGATGGGCGCGATAACGCGAGCGCCCAGACGGCCCGGCGTGGTCTTAGACACTGGCATGTGCGCACGCTCTTTGCTTGGGAACCGGGAGATCTCATGGTCGGCCAGCACCAGTATGCGTGCTGCACTGGCCCGCGTCGGGAAGGCGAGGAGCCGTAGCCGATGATGTACGATCATGAGAAGTCTGACCCCGCCATAGTAGCTGTGAAGCCAACGAACAAAGCCGGGCAACCGGCTGTGGAGTTGGTGGAGCCAAGGGCGGGGGCCGAGGGGAATGTGCGTCAGCAAAGCACGGGCCGGGCACAGTACCGGGGAACCGTGTCACAGGCGCTGGAGCGCATACGGCAAGCCGCAAGGCAAAGGAAGAAGGAGAAGTTCACCGCGCTCTTCCATCACGTCAGTATTGACCATCTCGCAGAGGCATTCTCTGAACTCAAGGGGAATGCTGCAGCTGGAGTGGATGGGCTGACATGTCGGGATTACGAGCAGCACCTTGAGCGCAATCTTGAGGACCTGCATGCTCGCGTCCATCGGGGAGCGTATCGGGCACTACCGTCGCGGCGGGTTTACATACCCAAACCGGATGGTCGGCAACGCCCGATCGCGGTCGCCGCCCTTGAGGACAAGATCGTCCAGAGGGCCACGGCTGCGGTGCTGAGCGCGATCTACGAGGAGGATTTCCTCGGGTTCTCGTATGGGTTCCGACCCGAACGCAGCACGCACGATGCGATGGATGCGCTCATGGTCGGGATCACCAGCACAAAGGTGAACTGGATACTGGACGCTGACATCCGCTCGTTCTTCGACACGGTGAGCCAGGAGTGGCTCATCAGGTTTGTAGAACATCGCGTCGGCGACCGACGTATCATCCGCCTGATCCAGAAATGGCTCAAGGCAGGCGTCCTGGAAGACGGAATCGTGACGGTCAGTGACAAGGGGACCGGGCAGGGATCGGTGATCTCACCGCTTCTGGCCAATCTCTACTTACACTACGTTTTCGATCTCTGGGCCGAGCGCTGGCGACGGCGTGAGGCAGCGGGCAATATGATCATCGTGCGCTACGCCGACGACCTCATTGTTGGCTTCGAGCACGAGACCGACGCCCGTCGCTTCCTCGACGAGATGCGTAAGCGGTTACAGGAGTTTGCACTGTCGCTTCATTCGGAGAAGACCCGGCTGATCGAGTTTGGACGCTTCGCGGTGGAAAACCGCAAGCGGCGCGGGCTCGGCAAACCGGAGACCTTCACCTTCCTGGGCTTCACCTTTATCTGCAGCAAAACTCGTCGGGGCAAATTCCAAATCAAACGAAAGTCCCGGCGCGATCGCATGCAGGCAAAGTTGCAAGCCATCAAACAGGAACTGCGACGGAGCATGCATCAGCCGATTCCCCAGCAGGGAAGATGGTTGCAGCAGGTCGTCACCGGTTACTTCAACTACCACGCGGTGCCGACAAACAGTTCGTCACTGTCCGCGTTCCTATTCCACGTTACCAATCTCTGGCGGCGAACGCTGCAGTGGCGGAGCCAAAAAGATGGGATGACCTGGGAGCGGATCAAGCGGTTGGCCGACCACTGGCTCCCGAAACCGCGAATCCTTCATCCGTGGCCAGAGAGTCGCTTCGCCGTCAGACACCCAAGGTGGGAGCCGTATGCCCGAATTGGGCCCGTACGGATCTGTGCGGGGGGCGCGAGGTAACTCGCGTCCCTACCGCGAAAGTCATCGGCCGACGTCCAAAACGGCGCGATTGACCCCAAGCGGAAGTCAGCATCGCCGCAAAGCGCAACCATACACTATGGATGAAAGCTCGCCTACTTTCGTTCGGCTTCAGCCTCTTGCTCCAGCCGCAAAATATGTGCGCGTAGCGCATCGAACCGCTCTTCGGTGACATCGCTGAACAGCGGATCCTTGTGACCGGTTACGGCCGAAGCGATCTCCGTCCAATCTTCAGGCTTGAGGGCCTTAAGCGCGGCAGGAAAGAAATCTCGATCTTCCATCATCATGTGGTGCCGCTCGTGCACGATGAAATCGCGAACAATGGTATCGACATCTTGCCGAAGAACTTCAGCATCCGCGAGCACGTTCTCGACCGCGCAAGCGACGCGGCGCAAGCGTTCAGCCCCTTTGTGGTGTTCGCCAGCGAGATCACCGACCTTCGCAGCCGCAACCGGATCGCGCGTTCTTAGCTTGGCAAAGACCAGGTCTTCCTGAGGATGGTGAAATACTTCCGGGTAGACTTCGAAATAGCTGATCACCGCGCGAATAACCTCGTAGTCGGGGCGGTTTCCCCGGTCGAAAACCTCAAGCTCCCGCTCGAGGATGGCGAGCAGCTTCTCAATATTGCGATGCTCTTGGGATAAGCGCTCAATGATCATGGCAGCACTCCATACAGTGAACCACAACAAATTATCCCTGACGCGATATCAGCTATTGCGGCAGATCAAATCAGGGTCGGAATAAGGTGCGCGATGAGAAGAACGAGCGGTTCAAAACGTAAAGTGAGTTCGCTGCGTGATGCGGTCGTTGGTCGGCTCTGATGCGGCGGCGGCGTCGGGGAGGCAGAATCATTCCAGATAGCTGAGATAGGCCGCGACAGCCTTGATCTGCGCCTCGCTCAGGTCGTGAGCGATCGGCTGCATGATCGCCGAGGTGTCGGGGTTGGCCTTGTCCTGACCACGCTCCTTGTCCCAATTTGTCAGTTTCCTGATGATGTAGTCATGGAGTTGGCCGGCCAAGCGTGGAAATGCGTCGGTTCCCTTGGCATCCGGGCCGTGACAGGACGCGCATGGGGGAATGTTCGCGCCTGCGCCTTCGAGATAGATTGTCTTGCCTTCGGCCAGATGATCCTTTGGCGCTCCGCCGAGCGGTTTGGGATTGAGATCTCTGAACTCTTCAGCCAAAGCTTTCAGCATCGCCGGACTGAGGACATGCGCGACGTTGAACATCACGGGGTTCGTCCGTCGACGTTCGACGAATGCCTGCAACTGATTCTCGAGATATTCCGGTTGCTGTCCTGCAAGCCGGGGCATCGGAAACGATCCGCGAAAACCTTGCCCCGCGACCCCATGGCAGGTTTTGCAATAATCCGTCTTGGCCCGGAGGTCCTGCGTCGAGACGGTTGCCTTTTCCTCAGCGTGCACCGCAGCAGTTACCACGATTGCGAAGGCTGCAGGCAGCCATACTGATTGGAAGCTCATAGGTCCGCCTTTCGACAATGACCCAAGCTACGCCTGACCGGATGCTTTGATCCAGCCCAAATCTTTCCCGGCCGATTTGATCGAGATCAACGCCAAGCGGCACACGTTCAGATCATTATTCCCGTTGGTAGGTAGATGACGGGGACTCCAGTCGTCTAGCCTGGGTGCTGGGCAAAGTTGGCGGGCGACGAAGCATGATGTTTCGGCGACGTTGAGTTGTTGCATATGCAACGATTGTTGCAAGAATGTCTCTCCAATCACCAAATCGGAAGCGTCGTTGCAGTTGGCTTAGCTGCGCCGGCGACTCTTGCACTATCGTCGTTGCCGTTAGCGGCTCTCAATTCGGTGTTGTGCATTTTGCACGGAGTACCGCGAACAACGGGATAGCACGTGATGGGAAGTGGCCGTCCTACTCGACCTTTCGGAAACGTCAGTCTGTTCGCGGCGGTTGCGGTTGTTGCCGTCCTGGTCGGCTATCTGACGATCGGCTTCGCGACGTCGGCGCAAGCGCTTCCGAGTTTCGCGCGTCAGACCGGACAGCCCTGCGGCACCTGCCACACCAATTTCCCCGGGCTCACTCCATTTGGTCGCCGCTTCAAGCTGCTCGGCTATACGACGGGAGGTGGTCTTTACCGGACCACGCCGTTCTCGAACAATCCGGGCCCCAATGATGCCGATGGTGCGCTGCGCAGCTATGCCAGCCGGATCGATGGCAATGGCGATGCGCCCAGGGCTGCTCCTGTCGCTGAGAAGGGGTGGGTGCCGCCGGTCTCGATGATGGCGATCGCCGGTTTTACCCACACGCAAGTCCCGGAGATCGCGCCACCGACTGATCCGTACAAGGCAAATGACAACACCGTGCTATCGCCATTCAGCGGGTTCTGGGGCGGCGCGATCACCAGCAACATCGGCGCCTTCGTTCAGGTCACCTATAACGCGCCAGGTCCGGTATCCAGCTTGTCCGGCAATCCAGCAGACCAATTCCTGCACACATGGACCTGGGACAATACCGATTTCCGTTTTGCCAGCACGGCAAATATCGGCGGACTCGACGTCATCTACGGCATCACCGCCAACAATAATCCGACGGTTCAGGATCCGTGGAATACGACTCCGGCGTGGGCATTCCCCTATGCCGGCTCGACGCTTGCGGCCAAACCTGCCGCCGCCACGATTATCGAGGGCGCCTTTGCCGCGCATGTAGGCGGCGTCGGTGCCTACACGATGATCAACGACATGCTGTTTCTCGAGTTTAGCGGCTATCAGACGCTCAAGTTTGAGCATCAGAACTCGCTGGGCCTGGACCCGTTCGCTTCGCCCGGCCTGTTCAACGGCGTGGCGCCGTATTGGCGCGTGGCGTTCGAGCCGCATTGGGGACCCCACACCTTCATGCTCGGCACCTACGGCATGATCTTCGATGTCAAACCGTGGATGGACAACACCTTCGTACTCGGAACGACCGGGACGCTGGCGCAAACCAACCGGTTCACCGACATCGGCGTCGACTCGCAGTACCAGTATCAAGGTTCGAATTACTGGGTGACACTGCGCGCCAACTATATTCGCGAATTCCAGCGGCTGGATGCGTCCTTCGCCACGGGCGTCTCGGCCAATCCAACCAACGAACTCAACACCCTTCGGCTAACGGGAGAGTTTACCTTCGGCGGAGACAACCGCATCTCGCTCACCGGTCAACATTTCAATATCTGGGGCACTGCCGACGCAGGCTTGTACGGCACCGACATGATCGCCGGGAACGCCCTGACCCCGAACAGCAACGGCTGGATGGCCGAGCTTGATTACATTCCGTTTGGCACGAGCAAGGCGCCGGGCTGGCCGTGGTTCAATGCCAAGCTTGGCCTGCAATATATCTATTACAACAAGTTCAACGGCACCACGGTCGGCGCCCATGACAACAACACCCTCTTCCTCCACGCCTGGTTTGCGATGTAGGCGGGATCGAGAGCACAAAGGAGATGTTTTCATGAAGAAACTGATTTTCCTGGGCGCAGCCGGACTTGCATTGTCCGGACCCGCATTCGCCGCCGATCTGCCGCCCGAGATGCCCTTGAAGGCGTCGTTCGTGCAGCGGTTCACCTGGACCAGTTGCTATCTCGGCGCCCACCTCGGCGGCGGCTGGGCCAAAGAGAATGTGACCGATCCGGTGCTACTGGTGCAGGACAATGCCGGACTGGGCGGACCGGGTTTCACGACCGGCGGACCCACCACGGTCGCGGTCAACCAGAGCGGCGCCATGATCGGCGGCCAGATCGGCTGCGACTATCAGTTCCCGTCGAATCTTGTACTCGGCGTCGAGGGAGCGGTGTCGGGCGGGACGATGAAGGGCAGTAAACTGGTGACGCTTCCGGACAGTCCACCGGACACCGCCCTTGTCCGCGTGAAAACCGATTTCATGCCGACGCTGACGGGCCGGATAGGCTATGCGGCCGATCACTGGCTGTTCTACGCCAAGGGCGGCGTCGCCTGGGCCAGCAACAAGTATAGCGTCGTCGGAACGTTCAACGGTGGGGCCGGACTCGGTCTGCCGTTCGACTTCGAAGGATTGAGCCTGCGTACCGGCTGGACCGCGGGCGCCGGCGTCGAATGGGCGTTCGCGGAGGATTGGTCGGCAAGGCTCGAATACGACTACTACGATTTCGGGTCCCATACCGCGACGATGAACGATGCGGTCAATGGTCCAGGCCCGCTGGGTTTCAAAACGACCATGCAGATGGTCAAGCTCGGGGTAAATTTCCATGTTTGGGGCTGGCAGTAGATCGATACACACGCGTTCGAATGATCGGCTCGTTCTTCAGCGGGGCAGACCACCGCACCCGGCGCAACGATGAAAGCAGGATGATGAAGATCGCTGGCTTACATTCGGCGTTGCGAACCGCGATCCTGGCCGTGGTGTTCTCCGCTGGTCTATCGATTACCGGTCACGCGGATGATTTTCAGGCCAAGCTTGCCTACTGCAAGACCTGCCACGGTTTGTCGGGCCAAGGTTACCATGGCTACTACCCCATGCCGCGGCTCGCGGGACAGCAACCCAAATACCTCGAGAACCAGTTGCGCGCGTTCATCGAGCACAGGCGGAAAAACGCGATCATGGCCAATGTGGCGCATGCGCTGTCGCCGTCGATGCTGTCGGCGCTGGCGCATCATTTCCGGGATCTCAATCCGCCGCCGCTGGGTGGCGGCGGATCGGGCGGCGCGGTCGCCACTGGCAAACGCATTTACGAGGAGGGACTTCCTGAATCCAATGTCCCCGCATGCTCCGCATGCCACGGTCCGGACGCCAGGGGGCAGGACCAGATCCCGCGCCTGGCCGGCCAGCTCCCGGACTACTTCTACAGCAAACTGGTCAACTGGAGCGCGGAGCGCGGTCAGAATTCTTCGATGCCGGATTCGTCTGCCGTCATGGGGCCGACTTCGCACAACCTAACTAAGTCGCAAATCGCAGCCGTCGCTGCCTATGTCAGTGGTCTCAGGTAGTCTTGAAAGTGCGGAAGCCAATTTCATGAAGTGGGTCTGGCCGAAACTAGCGATCCTTGCGATTCTTTGCTCGCCCGTTCCCTCATGGGGCGGCAGTTCGCTTGCGGCCAGCGTCCGCAACTGCACTTGGTGCCATGGGACCGGGGCGCAGGGCTATACGGTCGCGCCGCGATTAGCCGGACAACGATCCCTGTACATTGAAGCCCAGCTTCGCGGCTATGCCGCGCACATCCGCGATAACCCGCTTTCGAAACAGTACATGTGGGGGGCCGCAGCGAATCTGAATGCCGACACGGTGCGAGATCTGGCGGACTATTTTGCGTCGCTGCCGCCGAAAACCGCCCTTGATGGACATCGGGCGCTCGTGGAAAGAGGACAAGCGATTTACCTGCAGGGAATTCCGGAGGCCAATATCGCGGCATGCCTTGCCTGCCATGGCCCGGCGGGCCAGGGCATCAGAGAGATTCCGCGTCTCGGAGGACTGTCCTATTTCTACGTCAAACGCAGGCTCGAGGAATGGGGGCAGGGATATCATTCGGCTCCGATGTCGCCGATGCCTCTGGTTGCCAGCACGCTGGGCCCCGACGAAATCGAGGCACTGGCGTCATACCTTAGTTTCGTCAGGTAATTGCCGGCGACATCAGCCAATCAGGTATCGAACGGCGCGGAGAGGACTCGAAATGTCTGCTTCTGGCGCACTTTTCGGACATGAGCGGACCGGCTGAAAATGTCTGCTCTGGGGCGTGAAAAGGACAAAATAGGAATTCTGGGTGACGTCTAAGAAGGCTTCAAGTCGACATAGGCCTCGGCCCGCGCCCCATTCATGAAGCGCCGGCAATCGCAATTATGCATGGTCTCGCGCGCGCTGATGCTATCGAAATGATCGAAGATCTTCAGAGAGCGCATTTGAAACCCTTCCGCCGTGGCTTTCGACCGTGGTTCAACTATCGCAGTGACAGTGAAAGCGATCAAAGGCCAACGCTTTCAAGAGCATTCGATGGCGGGTGTGGAGGAGGGAAGTTCCTCCCCTGACTCAGCCTTCGATTATCTGGAGCGCCACTCCTGTGCTCTCTTCTGTCCGACTGCTTCTGGCGCAAAGCTGCCGTTCCTGTCTACAGGATACCTGTGGTCGAAGCGCAACGTGGGTACGCCGGCAAGCGGGTCAATCACAGTTCCAAAGATATTTGCGCTGGCTCATCAGGTCCTTCGCCTCCAAATCCCGAGACGGATACGCCGAGCAGCCTGACGGCTTTCTTCATCGGGAAGAGCGCCTTCAATAATTCGGCGGCTACATTCGCGAATTCGCTGCGGCTACCGACTGCGCCGGCCAACGATCGGCTGCGAGAGATCAACTCAAAGTCGGCGAACTTCACCTTAAGCGTGACGGTCCGGCCCCGCGTGCGCTTGTCCTCGCAATGCCGCCACACCTTGTCGATCAGCGGCTGCAGTTCCGACACCATCGCCTCCAATTCGGTGAGATCGGTGAAAAAGGTGTTTTCGGCACCGACGGATTTCCGGACTCGGTCGGCCCGAACCTCTCGGTTATCTACGCCGCGCGAGATCCAGTAGTAGTAGCTTCCGGCCTTTCCGAAGTTGGCCTGCATGAATTCGAGGGACTGGTTGCGCATGTCGAGGCCGGTGTAGAGTCCGAGCGAATTCATCTTGGCGCTCGTCGCCGGCCCGATGCCGTGGAATTTGCCGACCGGCAGCGTCTCGACGAACGCCGGCCCCATCTCCGGCGTGATGACGAATTGGCCGTTCGGCTTGCGGTGGTCGGAGGCAAGCTTGGCCAGAAATTTGTTGTAGGAGATGCCGGCGGAAGCATTCAGGCCGGTCACCTCCCGGATCTTGGCGCGGATCGCGAGCGCAACGTCGCGCGCCAGCGGAATCCCCTGCAGGTTTTCGGTGACGTCCAGGTAGGCCTCGTCCAGCGACAGCGGTTCGATGATCGGCGTGTGTTCGGCGAAGATCTCGCGGATCTGCTGGGAAACCGCCCTGTAGACCTCAAAGCGCGGCTTCACGAAGATCAGATCTGGACACTGCCGCTTGGCGGTCACCGAGGGCATCGCCGACCGGATGCCGAACTTGCGGGCTTCATAGCTCGCCGCCGCCACTACGCCGCGTTCGAGGGATCCGCCGACGGCGACCGGCTTGCCGCGGAGATCCGGATTATCCCGTTGCTCGACGGACGCGTAGAAGGCGTCCATGTCGACGTGGATGATTTTGCGTTGACGGGGCGAGGGCTCCGCCTGGTCGTTCTCGTCCGTCACGTTGTCTGGCCGGCCGGATCTTCCTTGACGCCGCGGGCGACGATCCGGAGCAACCCGTCCGGAAGCGGGCGCTGCAGCTTCAAGGCCTCGTCCGGAGCGGCCGTCATCCAGGTCTCCACCTCGGCCGGCGTCGTCAGGATCACTGGCATCGCCTTTGGATGGATGGCGCCGACCTTGGCGTTCGGTTCCGTCGTCAGGAACGCGAAGATGTCGTTGGTGGTCTCGCCCTCCTTGACCTTGCGGACGGATGTCCAGTTGGTCCAGATGCCGGCGAAGCAGGCGAGGGGGCGGGAGTCATCGAACGCAAACCAGATGTCGCCGCCTTCGGTCTTGTTAAACTCGCTGAAGGAGTTGAACGGCACCACGCAGCGGTTTTTAGTTCCCAGCCATCGCGTCCAGTGTTTGCTCTTCACGTTGCGGATATTGGTCGTTCCGCCGTCCGGCTCCATCCGGAGCAATTCCTTGAAATCGACGGTTTTGCCTTTAGCTTGCAACTTTTCGGCTCGTTTTTTGGTGGCGTCCATCAGCGCCTTCGACGACGATGGCATCCCCCACCGAGCCGTGGCGAGCTCGCGTCCCTGGGCTCCGTTACGTACGATCGGCGATCTGTAGTCCGGAAATACGCCCGGCATCGGTGCCAGATTGCCGACATACCGGTTGATCACCCGAAACAGCGCGATGATGGCGGCCTGGTTGGTGGTGATCGAATAGAGATTGCACACGGGGGTCTCGTTTGCTTTGACGGCCGCACGAACGGCCCTTGAATGGCGTCGAATCCTATTTGCGCGAGCAGGTGGTATCGCTGATCTTGTACTTGCCGCCGGAGAATTTGGGCCAGTCGCACGCGGTGCCGGACCTGGTCATCTGTTCGGCTATGTCGACCTTGTCGAGGAAGCACTGTGCCACGATGCGGTCCCGGCTGGTAGGTCGGGACCGCCCGTCGCAGACGGTGCCTTCACCCACTTGTAGGCAATGACCGTCTTGCCCTCGATCATGTTCGACAGCACGCCGGCGGCCTGTCCGTAACCAGCTTGCCCGCGTTCGGGTGCGTCGATTCCGCAGATCCTCACGCGTACCTTGGCGCCATCGGCTTCCATGGTGAAGGTGTCGCCGTCCGACACGGCTAGAACCTTTCCCAGGTAGTCCGCCGCGATCGCTGGCGAACAAACAAATGCGGCGATCAATATGGCGAGTAATCTCATTTCGGTATCTCCCGGCTACCGCCACATTCCCCGCGTGCGGGCGCCTATATCCACCTTCGGCCCTTGGCCGGGGGTGCGCGCCGCATTACCGGCAGGCACAATCGGCCAGGAAGTCCGCTCGAACAGACCCAGCAGCTTCTCGGGGATGAAGCGCGTCCTGGAGGCATAGAGATGGCGATCGCCCTGCGCGTGCTGGCCGTGGACGAAGAAGCGCTGCGGCACAACGAGATGAAGGTCGTCCTTGGCGCGGGTCATGGCGACGTAGAGCAGGCGACGTTCCTCCTCGATCTCGGCCGACGTGCCGGCGCCGAGGTCAGAAGGCATGCAGCCGTCAACAACGTTGAGCAGATAGACCGACTTCCACTCCTGGCCCTTGGCGGAGTGGATCGTGGACAGGATCAGATAGTCCTCATCAAGCAGCGGTACGCCGGCCTGGTCGCTGGTCGCGTCGGGCGGATCCAGCGTTAGCTCGGTCAAGAAGCGTTCGCGCGAGGGATATCCAGACGCGATCTGCTCGAGCTGGAGCAAATCAGCCCGCCGCGTGTCGGAGTCTTCGTGAATGCGGTCGAGATGCGGTTCGTACCACAGGCGTGCGCGCTCGAGATCGACGGGCCATTCCGAATACCGGAGATTGCCCAAGGTCTCGACGAAGCCCTTCCAATCATCGCCGGCGCGCGGCGGCGTCGGGATGCCGGCGAGCGCGGCGATCGGGTCGGCGGCCTCCGCCATGCGCTCCAGCACGCGCTGTGCGGTGGCGGAGCCAATGCCGGGCAGCAGATGCAGCAGACGGAATCCGGCGACCCGATCGCGCGGATTTTCGACGAATCGCAGCAACGCCAGCATGTCCTTGATGTGGGCGGCGTCGAGAAACTTCAGTCCGCCAAACTTCACGAACGGGATGTTCCGACGCGTCAGTTCGATTTCAAGCGGACCGCTGTGGCTGGACGTTCGAAACAGAACGGCCTGCTCCTTGAGGAGCGTACCGGACTCGCGGTTCTCCAGGATGCGCTCGACGATAAAGCGGGCCTGGTCGGCCTCGTCGCGGACGGTGACGAGTTGCGGCTTGGCTCCGGACGTGCGCTCGGTCCAGAGGTTCTTGGTAAAACGCTCCTTGGCGAGACCGATAACGCCGTTGGCGGCGGCGAGGATCGTTTGCGTCGACCGATAATTGCGGTCGAGCGTGATGATGCTCGCTGGCGGCGAGAACTGGTCGGGAAAGTCGAGGATGTTGCGCACGGTCGCGGCGCGGAACGAGTAGATCGATTGGGCGTCGTCGCCGACGACCGTCAGGCCACGGCCTCCGGGCTTGAGAGCCAGCAGGATGGAGGACTGCAGGCGGTTGGTGTCCTGATACTCGTCGACCAGGACGTGGTCGAAGCGGCCGCCGATGTCATCGGCCAGGCCGGCGTCGCCGACCATCTGCGCCCAGTAGAGCAGGAGATCGTCGTAATCGAGAACGTTCTGCTTCTGCTTGGCTTCGACGTAGGCCGCGAACAGTTCCTTAAGCTCCGCCGCCCATCCGGCGCACCATGGATACGAGGTGCCGATGACCTGCTCGATCGGCCTCTCAGCATTGACGCAGCGCGAGTAGATGGAAAGGCAGGTGCCCTTGGTCGGAAAGCGGCTTTCGGTCTTGGAGAATCCCTTCTCGTGCCGGACCAGGTTCATTAGGTCGGCGGAGTCTTCGCGGTCGTGAATCGTAAAGGCTGGATCCAGGCCGATGTGTTCGGCGTACTCGCGCAGCAGCCGGGCGCCGATGCCGTGGTAGGTGCCAGCCCACGTGAGCGCGTCCGTCATGACGCCGGCGTTCTCGCCCATCACCTTGCGGGCGATCCTTTCGACCCGCTTGATCATCTCGGATGCGGCACGCCGTGAAAACGTCATCAGCAGGATCCGGCGCGGGTCGGCGCCCTGTACGATCAGATAGGCGACCCGATGGGCGAGGGTGTTGGTCTTTCCGGACCCCGCTCCTGCGATCACCAGTAGCGGCGGCGCCGCCAATCCTCCCGCGGGGCCGTGCTCAACCGCACGCCGCTGCTCGGGATTGAGGGCTTCGAGGTAGGCGGTTGCCGTCTGCACCTTGGGCGTCCGTTCATGGTTGGAATAAGCGACGGTCAATGATTCCTGCCGTGATCGCAACCTAGACCTCCCCTCGAGGGTGACGCGGCTGCCAACCAAGTTGGAGCAAGGTCGCGGAGGGGCGCCGCCCGGCCTTGGCGCACTTGCGGCAGCGCAGCCGGCTTGCAAGATCGTGCACGAAGGTGGTTGGCGGATGCTTGAGGGCCGCCAGATCGACATCGTTCGGGGTCTTGCATCGCGCGCACTGGATTTCCAGCCAGGGAAAGCCGCCGTTGATCGCCTGGTCAATGGTTGGCGAGGGGTCGATCGGCTCGCCATCGCTCCACATCCGCTCGTTCCAGCTTTCACAGAGCATCCTATCGGCCTGCTGGATCAGCGCAGCACCCTTGGCTCGCATCTCTGCTGATTGCGCAGCCAGAATGCCGGTCATCGCGCGTGCTTTCCCCAATTCCTTCGTCAGAGCCTTTCGGTCTCCGCCTGACAGCGGCGTGGGGTGATGTTTTGGCGCCATCCGGACATCCAAGCGCAGACCAAACTCGGGGTGCAGGCTAGGTCATGTCAAATCCCGGCCAGCACCCGTCTTCTTCGTGTCTTCCGGTGCGCTGCTGGCAGGTGTTGTCGAGCAGTCGCTGCGCGACGTCCTTCCAGACCGCGTTTCCGCCATACAATCGGACTGCATCGGCAGTCTGGATTTCGACGGTCCGCTCGCAGCGACGGCAGGAGATGCGCAGCACGTGACGCTGAATTTCCGAAAGACGTCGCTGCCGCAGCTGGGCTCCGGTCGCATCGGCGCGAGGGTCTTTGAGGACCGATTCCCAGTATTCGGCCGGGAGGGGCGCATCCGGAGCCGCAGCGGAGGGGCCCCGCCTGCGGACGGCTTCAGCGGCCAGCTTTTCCATCTGCTTCGGGGTCGGCATGCGCCAGCTCGCGGGTCGGTCGGTCATTCCGAATTAGAACATAAAGTGAACAAAAGTCGAGTCCGATCGAGCCCGCTCCGTGAAAAAATCCTGCTGTTGGAAAGGTCGCGCTGTCGGAACCAAGCCCGCCCATTCGTCTTGAATCCGGCATCAGTAGTGGAGTTCCCCCGTCATGGCCCCCCGCGCTAACTGGAAAGGCTTCCTGCGTCTTTCCCTCGTCACCTGTCCGGTCGCGCTCTATCCGGCCACATCGGAATCCGAAAAGGTCTCCTTCAACCAGCTCAACCGGAAGACCGGCCACCGCATCAAATATGCCAAGGTTGATGCTGACACCGGCGAGGAGGTCGCCAACGAGGATATCGTCAAGGGCTACAAGGTCGACACCGACACCTTCATCGAGGTGACGAAGGAGGAGCTCGAGAACGTCGCGCTGGAATCGACACGAACCATCGAGATCGACGAGTTCGTCGACCGCAGCGAGATCGACCCGCGGTACCTGATCCGTCCCTACTACCTCGTGCCGGACGGAAAGGTCGGTCACGACGCCTTCGCCGTCGTCCGCGAAACCATACGTGAGATGAACAAGGTCGCCATCGGCCGGGTGGTGCTGACCAACCGTGAGCACATCATTGCCCTCGAGCCCATGGACAAGGGACTGATGGGGACGCTGCTGCGCTATCCTTACGAGGTGCGTTCTGCGGACGAATATTTCGACGACATCCAGGATGTCAAAGTCACCAAGGACACCCTACCAAGTTTCATCTTGTTAATGGCGATAATTCTCCGGACGTAATCGTGGAGGAGCCACGTTTCCTTCCCGCGATCCCAATTGGTCGCGGCGACACACCGGCTGCTGACGCCAGCATTGCTTACGGCAAGGACGTGATTGAAGCTCTCCCGGACCCTTTGCAGGCGTTACAGCAATGGGACAAAACCCTGCGAAGTGTCGACCGGAATGAATTGGCCGTACAGTTCACGCGGGCAGCGATCCATGTGCTAGGCCTAGCATCTCCTCAAGCAATGCCGGAGCAAACGCAGTTGTCCTCGATAGGCAAAAGCTCTTGAAGCCGGTAGGGGGCTGTGCGACTGCGCCGCCAGACTTTGAAAGTTTCTGAACCCCTCGAGGCCTTCTCCACCAGCCAGACCACAACCTTTAGCAAAACAAGGGCGAAGCCGAAAACCGGAATGAACCATGCGCATGTCTAGCGGCGCTCACCGTCATGTTTGCCCTGTCTTGCAATTCCGAGCAATTTATTCGTTCGCACGGCACGATACGCTGCCGGCCGCCTCGACGAGGAAGGGCAATGGCCTAACGGTAGCCACGTACAAACAGCCATATCGCGACGAGGAAAAGCACGACGGCGAAGACATTGCCGGCCGTTTCACGTCGCTGCGGAGCGGCCAGAAAGGCTTGCAGCGTGCCGGCCAGCAACACGATCAGGCTGTGCACGAGGGTGGCGACAGCGACATAGATGGAAACCAGGGCAGCCAGTTCGCGTATTGAAGGCGCGGGGCTGCTGATGAATTCCGGAATCACGGCAATGAAGAACAGTGCAGCCTTCGGGTTGAGCAGGTTGGTGATGAACCCGCGGCGGAATTGAACGAGGAGAGACTGGCTGATCGACGCCGTCTCGACCGGTTGGTGGGCATCTTTCCAACTGTCATAGGCCAGCCAGCAAAGGTAAATCGCGCCGGCCCAGCGAAGGGTTTCGTAAGCGACAGGATTGTTGAGGATCAGCGATCCCGCACCAAGCCCGACGGCAACGCCGAGAAGCGCCAGTCCCAGCGCGACGCCAAGGACGGCGGAGAATCCGGCGAGGCGGCCCCGGCTCGCGCCGAGCACGGCGAGGTAGGCCATGTTCGGGCCTGGCGTCATTTCGATGATGAGCGACGTCAGGACGAAGGCAATGAGGGGCGATTGAAATGCTGCGGAATACCCGGCGGCAAGTTGCAGGATCCGGTCCATGTCATCGCCCGCTCGTCAGGAGGCGCGGCTCCAAGTGTGTTTGCATGGAGCGGACGATGGATTTGACCTGTGCTCGAATTCATGATGGTCGCTCACGTGTACCACCTCGATGCAGTCGGCGTTGAGGCGTTCATTGTCAACCAGCCGTTCAGCCAGTACCACCGCCTGCGACAGACCATTCGATTGGACATCAACCTGACGCTGCAGGCACTTGAAGCTATGGCCGTCCGAATTCAGGAGATCCTTGTAGAAGGAGACGCGATAGTTGGTCATTCTCGACTCCTATCCATGTGCGGTTCATTGTCGTGCAGCAGATGGGGAAGCGGGCGGGTGGCCTGCCTCAGGCGTCCATGTCGGCGAGCCGCTGGCGGTTGCGCAGTACGATCTGGCGGGCACTCGAAAACACCAGGATGCCCTGTTCGTTAAGCTGCGAAAGCGCGCGCGATACGGTTTCCAGGGTAAGCCCGAGATAATCTCCGATATCGCGACGGCACATCGGCAGCGCCATCATGCCGGCATTAGCGAGCCGGCGGTCCATCTCCAGCAGGAAGGTGGCAACCTTTTCCATCGCGGTCTTGCGGCCGAGCAGCAGCATATGATCTTCCGCGTGCCTCAGATCGCTTGCGGTCATGGTCCAGAGATTGTGGGCCACCCTGATATTGGATCCGGCGGCGGTTTCCAGGCTCCGACGCTTCACCAGACGGACGGTGGTATCAGTGATTGCTTCGGCGGTCAGGCGATGGGAGGTGCCGGGATCGAGGCCGAACACGTCGCCGGCGAGATGGAACGCGCCGATCTGGCGGCGCCCGTCGGTCAGCAGCTTGTAGGTACGAACTGCGCCGCGGATCACCTGATAGACGTATTCGGAAGGCTCGCCTTCACCGTAGATCTCCTCGTCCTTGCGGTAGGAAAATTCGATGGCGATCACACCCGAACAGCTGGCGATGATGCTGAACTGGTCGGCCGGCGGGGATACCGGAGCGTGCGGCGCGTTCAGGGCGTGGGTTGCCGGGGCGGTGATCGTCTGGGTGTGCATGTCGCCATCTCCTCGATGCGGGATGGCTTGGTGTAGCGGCGATTCCGACTGCTGAATATTTGGGTCGATATCCTAAGGGGAGGCCCCTAAGGGATTCTACGGAGGCGATTGAGGCTCTGATTCAGGGGTGCCCGGGGGGAGGACCGGTATCGATAACATTCCGGACGCATTCGACCAGATTACCCTCCAGATTGGGTTTCAGGAGAACCTGACGCACCCCGGCCGAACTGGCCTTGGTTGTGATATTCTCGTCGGGATAACCCGTGATCATCACGATCGGCGTGCTGACATCGAGTCCGCGCAGCCGTTGTGCCAGGTCCAGCCCGTCGATTCCCGCCATCTTGTAGTCGACGATCAGGCAATCCGCGTCGCGCCGGAACGAAGAGTTGAGCAGCGCGGAACTGCTGCGGAATGTGCGGACGTCGAATCCCTCCGTCTCCAGCAGGAATCGCAACGACGTCAGGACGTCGTAGTCATCGTCTACGACGTAGATCATCGACTTCCTGTTCAGGGGGCCGATTTCGGAACGGTTGGATGGGTTGTGACGGGCATCGATCATCCCGGCACGATAGTCCGGTTCGCGACAGCCGAATTGACCTGCCTCAATTGACTTGGCTCAATCTTCGACGATCCCGGCACGGATCGCGAACCTCACCAGTTCGGAAAGGTTACCGGCCTGCATCTTGGTCATGACGTTGGCCCGATAGACCTCGACGGTCCGCGGGCTGATGTCGTAGTCGCGGGCGATCGCCTTGTTCGACAGCCCGGTCACCAGGCCCTGCATCACCTGGCGCTCGCGCGGGGTCAGCGAAGCGACCCTTGCTGCCATGTCCGCCGAGACCGCCTCGCTCTTTGCGCCGCTATCGCTCTGCGAGAGCGCGGTTTCGATCATGCCGATCAGCCGGTCGTCCTCGAACGGCTTTTCGAGAAAATCGAGCGCGCCGAGCTTCATGGCTTCGACGGCCAGCGGCACGTCGCCATGGCCGGTCATCACGATGACCGGAAGCTTGCGGGATGCCAGGTTCAGTTGACGCAGCAACTCCATGCCATCGATGCCCGGCATCCGGATATCCGTCACCACGCAGCCGGCCGCGAGGTCCGGCAGTTCGTTCAGGAATATCTGAGCGGATTCAAACAGACGCACAACGAAGCCGGCCGAACCCAGCAGGAAATCCAGCGAGTCGCGCATCGCCGGATCGTCGTCGATCACATAGACTTTAGCGTTCTGCATCGGTCGTATCCTTTGCAGACGCCGCCGGCAGGGTAAAGCGGAAGGTCGCGCCGCCGGCCTTGTTGGTCTCGGCAGACATTCGGCCGCCATGGGTTTCGATGATGGTGCGGCTGATCGACAGGCCGACGCCCATGCCGGTCTCCTTGGTCGTAAAGAAAGGCTGGAACAGGTTGGCCTGGGTGTCGTCGCCAAATCCATGGCCGGTATCCGACACCGCGATTTCGATCATGTCGTCGTCGGCCCTGGCGTTGGAGGCGATCAACTCGCGATGCTTTGAGGCGGCCATCGCTTCCAGTGCGTTGCGGAACAGATTGACCAGCACCTGCTGGATCTGGACCCGGTCGGCAAGCACCAGATCGCAGGCCGGGTCGAGGTTGAAGCGCAGGATCACGCCTTGCTCGCGGGCGCCGGTCAGCCCCAATGCGCCGGCCTCCTCGATCAGTTTCGACAGGCTTTCGACGTGCTTTTCGGAGGCTTCGCGGGCGACGAAATTGCGCAACCGCCGGATGATGTCGCCGGCGCGGATCGCCTGTTCCGCGGCGCGGTCGAGCGCGGCCTCGATCCTCGACGCATTGGGGTCGGTGCTGCCGGCCAGCAGGCGGCGTGAACCTTTCATGTAGTTGCTGATGGCGGACAAAGGCTGGTTGAGTTCGTGGGCGAGGGCGGAGGCCATCTCACCCATCGCGCTGAGCCGCGACACATGCACGAGTTCGGATTGCAGCTCCTGCAGCCGCGCCTGGGTCTGCTGCTGCTCGGTCAGATCGCGGACGAAACCCGTGAAGTGGGGCTGTCCCTCCGTCTGCATCTCGCCGATGGTGAGAAACATCGGAAAGGTGGTGCCGTCCTTGCGCATGCCGGTGACGATGCGGCCGATGCCGATGATGCGCCGTTCGCCGGTCTTCAAGTAGCGCGCGAGGTAGCCGTCGTGGCGGCTGCGATCAGGCTCCGGCATCAGCATGCTGATGTTCCGGCCGATCGCCTCGGGTTCGCTGTAGCCGAACTGACGTTCCGCGGCGCTCGAGAAAAACTGCATAATGCCGTGTTCGTCGATCACGATCATGGCGTCCGGGACGGTGTCCAGGATCGAACGAAAATGCCGCTCGCGCGTCCTGACCGCGTCCTCCAGGCGCTTCTCGCGGTCGATGTCGATCATCACGCCACTGAGTCGGGCAGGATTGCCGTCGTGGCCGTCGACGATGGCGCCGAGAGCGCGCACCCAGTGACCGGCATCTGAATGCCGGTGTATCCGGTACTGAACGTCGAAATTGCAACCGGTCTCGATCGATTTCTGCATCGCCTCCGCGGTGCGGTCGCGATCCTGCAGATCGAGCAGCGACAGGAACAGATCGTAGTCGATGGATGTATCCGGCGCGACGCCGAACAGTTTTCGCGCGGTGTTGGACCAGCGCAGCTCTCCGGTTGCGAATTCGAAATCCCAGGTGCCGACGCCGGATCCTTCGGCCCCGCGACGCACGTTCTGGTCAAGCGGGTCCTGGCCGCGAAACGGTCGGTCGACGTCTATCATGTCCCGCCTTCCAGGCTGATCTTTCGCGCCAGATATCGCATTCAATCGACCGGTAGGGAAGGGAGCATGACGAAATTATGGTTCGTTCGTATCGTTTTGAAATCACAAGCAGTTTCTGCAAGTTTTCGAGATCGCCGGGGGCCTCGATTTGCGCTGTCAGAAACTATGACAAAGCCCGCGCCGCCTTGATCTAGGTCAGATGCGGCCGGGATCAAACCCTTAAGGTGTGCCTCCATGGGCGAGAAACGTCCATTCGGCATTTCGCCCCAGGGAGCAGGATATGGACTACAAAACCGTGATGGTCAGTTTGGCGCTCGATCGGCCGAACGATGCCTGCCTTGCGGTGGCCGGAGACGTCGCCGAACGCTTCGGGGCGCGGGTGATCGGCGTCGCCGCGTCGGATATCAGGCCGACGCTCTATTTTGCCGAAGGCGATTTTGCGCAGAAGCTGCTCGACGAGGAAGCTTCGGCTATTCGCAAGCGGCTGTCGGAGCTCGAGGCGGAGTTTCGCCGTGCCGTCGAGAAGCGCGCCACGTCGGTCGAGTGGCGGTCGGCGCAGGCGCTGTCGGGACCGTACATGCTGCAGCAGGCGAGGGCGGCGGACCTGATCGTGGTCGGAGCGCGCAGCGAGGCCATCGTCGATGTCGGCATCGCGGCGGATCCGGGCGATCTCCTGATGCAGGCCGGTCGCCCGCTGATCGTGGTGCCGTCGACCGCGCAATGGCTCGACCTGCGCAGCGTGCTGGTGGCCTGGAAGGACGTCAGGGAAGCGCGCCGGGCCGTGTTCGATGCGCTGCCGCTGCTGGCCGCGGCCAAGGATGTGACCATCGCGGCGATCCCCGAAAAGCAAAGCGATCGGGCGGACGTATTGGCTGAAGTCGCCGACGTCGCGGCATGGCTGCGCGGCCACGGCATCGTGGCGAGCACGGTGGTTCCCGAAAAGACCAAGGACACGATCGAGCAACTCGACAAGGCAGCCGCCGACATCGACGCCGGCGTGGTGATCGCCGGAGCTTACGGCCATTCGCGTCTGCGCGAGTGGATACTGAGCGGCGTCACGCGCCATCTCGCCACCGAATCGCGCCGCTGCGCATTCCTGTCCCGCTGAGGCCATCAATTATCGCGAGGTCGCGCCGTGCATAAATTTCTCGAAGCTACTGCCGGTCAGTACATGACGGGAGCGGTCAAGACCGTGACGCGCGACGTCACGATGCGCGAGCTGCAGCGCATGTTCGCTGCGGACGATTTCAACTGCTACCCGGTTCGCGAGGGCGTCGAGACGGTTGGCCTGGTCAGCAAGTTCGATTTTCTGAAGTGCTTCGCGTTCAATCCCGGCCGGATGGTTCCGGCCTATGACGATCTGCTGTCGCGCACGGTCGCCGATGTCATGATGCCGGAGTTCATCTATGTCGATCCGGCGACCAAATTGACGCGGGTGCTGCAGTTGATGGTCGATCACCGGATGAAAAGCATTCCCGTGCTCGGCGCCGGACAGCGGCTGATCGGAATCGTTGCGCGTGAGGACGTCATGCGAGCGCTGACAGCCAGCGCGCCGGTGGCCTGAGAGGAACTCCCGAGCCTTGAGCGCTGTGGCCGCCTAGCGAGATCAACCGGCCTTTGCCAGTTCATATTCTGTGGGCGACCATGCGTTTCTGCAGGGAGACGTGCTGACGCGGAAAGCGGCTATTCCAGCGTCTTCATATACGCCAGCAGGTCGTGAATCTGGTCGGGGTCGAGCTGAAACTCCGGCATGGTCGGATGGCCGGTCTGGATGCCTTCGGCCAACGCCTCCGCGATGGTCTCGATCGGGTAGCGCTTGTGCAGGGTCCGGAACGGCGGCGCGATCTTGAGCGGGCTCGGCGTTACCTTGTCGATCGAATGACAACGCGCGCAATTGTTTAGCGCAAAAGTCCTGCCGCGCTGCTCGCCGGGGGAAGCCGCCGCGGCCGGGGTCAACGACATCAGCGTCAACGCCAGCGACATCAGGATTCGTCGAATCATTGGAATCTTCGCCTTCGTGGAGATTCGGAAATTTCAGGCATGGTCGCAGCATGAAGGCTTAACCGTCGGCCAGACTTGATCTGGATCAACCGGTCGTCTGTGAAATCACTAAAATGCACGGATATTCGCGGATGCCGGGCAAACGGTCACGCGTGACATATCCAACGCTCAAAGCGGGCAGGGCTATGATAAGAACGATCTCTCCAAAGGCTGGTCGCATCATCTTCGGCCGTTGCTCGGCCTGTACGGTCCGCTCACTCAGCATCTGCGGCGCGCTCGACCAAGCCGATCTCGCGGAATTCGAGCGGATCGCGCGCAACTTTCAATTCGCGCCAAATACGTCGATATTCACGGCAGGCCAGGTCGTCGGCGCCGTTCATAATCTGACCGCGGGTGTCGCGCGGTTGTACAAGCTGATGGCAGACGGCCGGCGGCAGGTGATCGGCTTCGCATTGCCGGGCGATTTTCTCGGCGCGTCGCCTTCCTATCGATACAGTTTTTCGGCGGACGCCATAAATGCCGTCGCCGCATGTCGGCTGTCGCGGGAGGCCTTCACGCATTTCATCGAGCAGCGGCCGCGCTTTCTGCTCCGAATCAACGAATTCGTTGCGCGGGAACTGATGCAGGCCCAGGAGCAGATGCTGTTGCTCGGCCGACGTACTGCGGAAGAGAAGATCGCGGCCTTTCTGATCGGTTGGCGCAAACGACTGGTTCATATCGGCGACGAACGCGATATCATATCGTTGCCGATGAACCGCCAGGATATTGCTGACTATTTGGGGTTGACGATCGAAACCGTGAGCCGGACCTTGACCCGTTTCGAGCGCGAAAGAATGTTGGTCATCATCTCTGGCGGCGTTCGCCTGCTGGATTCGTCGCGGGCGGAGGCGCTGGCGTCGACGTGAAACAGCTGCGAGCTTGACCCATCTCAAAGTCGGGATGCTGCGCGGCAGGCAATGTCTTTCCATTAGAGGAGGTAAGTCATGCCAGCCGATTCGATGTTTGTGTCCGTCTGCGTTGTCGCAATGTTCGTCGTCTTTGCTGCGGTTCTTTACTGGGGCGACCGTCAGACCAACCGCAAGCAACTGGCTCAGCAATCCAACATACGGCGCCGGGCATTCTGATCGTCGGGCGTATCCGCTGGGCGGAATCGCCTGACGGCGCAAGGGAGTAATGCGGTGAACGATATCGTCCGCAATTATGCCAGGCTGCAGGTGCCGCGTTATACGTCGTATCCGACGGCGGCCGAGTTCACGACTGCTGTCGGTGTAGCGGACCAGAAACGGTGGCTGCAGGGGCTCGACACCAGCGAGGCCGTTTCGGTCTATCTGCACGTCCCCTATTGCCGCGAGCTTTGTCTCTATTGCGGCTGCAACACCAAGAAGGCGCTGCGCGACGATGTCATCGCGGGCTATCGCGTCGCGCTCGAGCGCGAGATCGCGCAAGTCAGCGACGCTGTGCCCGGGCCGGTCCGGATCGCTCGGCTGCACTGGGGCGGCGGCACGCCCAGCATCCTTGGCGCCGAGGGGCTTGCCTCGGTCATGCAGGTGCTGCGCGACCGCTTCGTGTTCGACGCGGGCTTCGAACACGCCATCGAACTCGATCCGCGCTATGTGACGCCGGCGCTGGCCGAGGGGCTGCAAGAGCTGGGTATCAATCGCGCCAGTCTCGGCGTGCAGGACGTCAATCCACTGGTGCAGGTCGCGATTGGCCGCTGGCAGCCGATGCAGAGTGTCGAAGCCGCGGTGACGCGGCTGCGCGACGCCGGCATTCGCCATCTGAATTTCGACCTGATCTACGGCTTGCCGGTGCAGACCACAACCTCGCTGCGCAAGACCTGCGAGATCGTCGCCGCGCTGCAGCCGGACCGGATCGCCTGCTACGGCTATGCCCATATGCCGCGGCTGAAGGCCAATCAGCGGCGCATCGACGAGAGCACGTTGCCAGGTGTCGAGGAACGGATCGACCAGGCCGGAATCATCGCTGAGGAGTTTTTGCGCCAAGGTTTCCTGAAAGTCGGCATCGATCATTTTGCCAGGCCCGGTGACTTGCTGGCACGCGCGGCGGCCGCGGGAGGGCTGCACCGGAATTTCCAGGGTTATACCGACGACGGCAGGGAGACGCTGATCGGATTCGGCGCGTCCTCGATTTCCCGCTTCCGGGATGGTTATGTACAGAACGTCTCCGATGTTCCGAGCTATGTTCGCGCCATCACGGGCGGCGCTCTGGCGCCGGCGCGCGGCTGCCGGCTAGATGCCGCGGAGCGGCAGCGCGCCCGCACCATCGAGAGCCTGATGTGCCAGTTTCAGGCCGACCTCGACGTGACCGCGCCGGATCTGGCGTTCGACGAGGAATTGCCGTTGCTGCAGCCGCTGGTCCGCGACGGCCTGGTGCAAATCGACGGCCGCGTCGTCACCGCGACCGAGGCCGGCCGCGCGGTCGTTCGCGTCATTGCCGCGGTGTTCGATTCGCATACGCGCCAAGATGCCGCGCGATTCAGCAAGGCGGTCTGACGAGCCAGCCGGCTTGATGCTGGTCCTTTGCAGGTCCTTGATACAGGTCAAGGTGCGGATCGCCGCGATCTGCTTGGATGAAGCCCGATCCTGTGAGGCCTTCCCGTGACGTTGGATTCCGGCGACAGCGCAAGGTTACCCCACCCCGGCCGTCTTGGCGGCTGGATGCGGGGCGTCGTCGCGCGATGGCGGCATCTGAATCGGCTGCAGGGAATAAACCGCACCGAGTTCGAACAGGTCGCGCGCGATCTCAATCTGTCGCATCCGGAACTTTACGGGCTTTTGACGGGACGCAACGTTTCCGCTGAGCTCACGGAACAGAAATTGGCGGAGCTCGAGATTTCGCGAGACCGCATCCGGGCAGCGCAAGCGTCCGAAGCAAAACAGATTTCCGCGCGAAAGCAGGCGCTGCTGCCGATCGGCCCGTCCTGTTGCTGAATGCAGCGTTCCGGCAGGGCCTGTCCGGTCGATGTTTTCCCAAAAACTCTGCAAAAGCTTTCGACTTTGACTTCGATCAAATCTCCGCTCTCGGAGCTGTGATCATTGGAGCATGCTTTTGTAGAAAACGCGTCTGCAGAAAAGAAGCCAGGCATGACCCAATCCAAAACCGCAAAATCGATGACGCATGGCGAAGCCGGTCTGATGATCGCTTTTGCCGCCTCTGCCTTCCTTTGCCTTTTCGCCGCGGGGCAAGCGCTGGATACCGCATTCGCCTTTCATGCCTCGCTGGCATGCGCCGCCAGTCTCGCCGCCGCCGTCGCGATTGTGAACCGCTATTACGAGCGCGCGGCGTCGCTGCCGCCGCGGGAGATCAACGGCCGGCCCAACTACAATCTGGGTCCGATCAAATTCTCCGCCGTGATGGCGGTATTCTGGGGCATCGCCGGTTTTGCCGTCGGCCTCCTGATCGCCTCGCAGCTCGCATGGCCGGCGCTGAATTTCGACCTGCCCTGGACCAGCTTCGGCCGGCTGCGGCCGCTGCACACCTCGGCCGTGATCTTTGCCTTCGGCGGCAATGTCCTGATCGCGACCTCGTTCTATGTCGTTCAGAAGACCTGCCGTGCGCGTCTCGCCGGCGATCTGGCGCCGTGGTTCGTCGTGATCGGCTACAACTTCTTCATTCTGATCGCCGGCACCGGCTATCTGCTCGGCGTCACCCAGTCCAAGGAGTATGCCGAGCCGGAATGGTATGCGGATCTCTGGCTGACGATCGTCTGGGTGACCTATTTGCTCGTCTTTCTCATCACCCTCATCAAGCGCAAGGAACCGCACATCTTCGTCGCCAACTGGTTCTATCTCGCCTTCATCGTTACCATCGCGGTGCTGCATCTCGGCAACAATCCCGCGCTGCCGGTGTCGTTCTTCGGTTCGAAGTCCTACATCGCCTGGGGCGGCGTGCAGGACGCGATGTTCCAGTGGTGGTACGGCCACAACGCGGTCGGTTTCTTCCTCACCGCCGGCTTCCTCGCCATCATGTACTACTTCATTCCGAAGCGCGCGGAGCGGCCGGTCTATTCCTACCGGCTGTCGATCATCCACTTCTGGGCGATCATCTTTCTCTACATCTGGGCCGGCCCGCACCACCTGCACTACACGGCGCTGCCGGACTGGGCGCAGACGCTCGGCATGACGTTCTCGATCATGCTGTGGATGCCGTCCTGGGGCGGCATGATCAACGGCCTGATGACGCTGTCGGGCGCGTGGGACAAGCTGCGCACCGATCCGGTGCTGCGCATGCTGGTGGTGTCGGTCGCCTTCTACGGCATGGCGACGTTCGAAGGCCCGCTGATGTCGATCAAGGTGGTCAACTCGCTCAGCCACTACACCGACTGGACCATCGGTCACGTCCACTCGGGTGCGCTGGGCTGGGTCGGCTTCGTGTCGTTCGGCGCGCTGTATTGCCTGTTTCCCTGGCTGTGGGATCGCAAGGGCCTCTACAGCCTGAAACTGGTCAACTGGCACTTCTGGATCGCGACCATCGGCATCGTGCTCTACATCTCGGCGATGTGGGTGTCGGGAATCCTGCAGGGCCTGATGTGGCGCGCCTACACCTCGCTCGGCTTCCTCGAATACTCCTTCATCGAGACCGTGGAAGCGATGCATCCGTTCTACATCATCCGCGCCGCGGGCGGCGCGCTGTTCCTGATCGGCGCGTTGATCATGGCCTACAATCTCTGGATGACGGTGCGCGTCGGCGCGGCCGAAGCGCCAGCGTCCGCAGCTCTTCAGCCGGCGGAATGAGGAGCGCATAAATGTCTTTCTGGGCACGGCATCAAGTCTTCGAAAAGAACTCGATCATCCTGATCGCGGGCATTCTCGCGGTGATCGCAATCGGCGGCCTGGTCGAAATCACCCCGCTGTTCTATCTCAAGAGCACCATCGAGGTGGTCGACGGCATCAGGCCGTACACGCCGCTGGAGCTTGCGGGGCGCAACATCTATGTCCGCGAGGGCTGCTATCTCTGCCACTCGCAGATGATCCGCCCGCTGCGCGACGAGGTCGAGCGTTACGGCCATTTCTCGCTGGCGGCCGAGAGCATGTACGACCATCCCTTCCAGTGGGGATCCAAGCGCACCGGTCCCGATCTGGCGCGCGTCGGCGCCAAATATTCCGACGACTGGCATGTCACGCACCTGACCAATCCGCGCGCGATCGTGCCGCAATCGGTGATGCCCGGCTATCCGTTCCTGGCCGAAACCGAAGTCGATGCCTCGATCATGGCCGCGCATCTGGGCACCAGCCGCAGCGTCGGCGTGCCCTACACCGACGATCAGATCGCCAACGCGGTAGCGGACCTCAAGGCGCAGGCCGATCCTGATAATGCCGGGGTCGACGCCTTCACCAAGCGCTATCCGAAGGCGGTGGCGCGCAACTTCGACGGCAGGCCGGGCGCGCCGACCGAAATGGACGCCCTGATCGCGTACCTGCAGATGCTGGGCACGCTGGTCGACTTCAAGCTTTACAACGAAAAAGCCAACCTTCGCTGAGCTGAGAAAGCAGAACGATGAAAGCCATTCTCACTGTCCAGAACATCACCTCGGACTTCGTGACCACCTTCTGGACCCCGATCTTCGTCGCGATCTTCATCGCCATCGTGACTTACGCGCTGTGGCCGCGCAACAAGAACGACTTCGACGAAGCGGCGAAAATGCCATTGCGCGAGGAGTGAGGGGATCATGACCGATCACAGCGAGACTGATCACGTCACCGGCACCGCCACCACGGGCCACGAGTGGGACGGCATCAAGGAACTCAACACTCCGCTGCCGCGTTGGTGGATTCTCACTTTCTACGCGACGATCCTGTGGGCGATCGGCTACTGGATCGTGTATCCGGCGTGGCCGCTGCTGTGGAGCAACACGACCGGCGTGCTGGGCTATTCGTCCCGCGCGGATGTCGCCGTCGAGTTAGCCAATCTGGAAAAGATCCGCGGCGACAAGATGGTGGCGCTTGCGGCGGCGCCGCTGGCGGAGATCGAGAAGGACCCGGCGCTGCTTGCACTGGCGCGCGCCCGCGGCAAGACCGTGTTCGGCGACAATTGCGCGCCGTGCCACGGCTCCGGCGGCGCCGGCGCTAAGGGCTTTCCCAACCTGAACGACGACGACTGGTTGTGGGGCGGCTCGCTCGACCAGATCATGCAGACGATCCAGTTCGGCGCACGCTCGGGGCATGCCAAGACCCACGAAAGCGCCATGCTGGCCTTCGGCAAGGAAGGCGTTCTGAAAAGGGACCAGATCGTCACCGTCGCCAATTATGTGCGATCGCTGTCGGGGCTGTCGACCGGCCCCGGCTATGACGCCGCCGCCGGCGCGAAAATCTTCGCCGATAACTGCACCGCGTGCCATGGCGACAAGGCCAACGGCAACCAGGAACTCGGCGCGCCTGACCTGACCGACAAGATCTGGCTCTATGGCTCGGACGAGGCGACGCTGGTCGAGACCATCACCAACGGCCGCGCCGGCGTCATGCCGGCCTGGGTCGGGCGTCTCGATCCCTCCACCATCAAGGCGCTGACGGTTTACGTGCACTCGCTCGGCGGCGGCAAATAGCCGCCGGGCAGAGGCCTGATCCCGGTCTTGCTTGAGGTGGATCAAACGCGTTTGCGGGGGCGGGTCTAGAGTCAGTTCAATTGACGAGTTTAACCCCTGCAATGAACAAGCCCGTGAACCCGACCGAGCTGCAACTGGACGATGAGGGGCCACTTTATGTGGCCCAGAAGAAGGTCTATCCGCAGAGCGTTTCCGGCACCTTCCGCCGCGTCAAATGGGGGCTGATGGCATTCTGCCTCGGCGTCTATTACCTGCTGCCCTTCGTGCGCTGGAACCGCGGCCTCGGTGCGCCGGACCAGGCGGTGCTGGTCGATCTTCCCAACAGCCGCTTCTACTTCTTCTTCATCGAGCTGTGGCCGCAGGAAGTCTATTACTTCACCGGCCTGTTGATCGTGGCGGCGCTGACGCTGTTTCTGATGAACGCGGTCGGTGGCCGCATCTGGTGCGGCTATCTCTGCCCGCAGACGGTCTGGACCGATCTGTTTTATGCCGTGGAACGCCTGATCGAAGGTGACCGGCGCGAGCGCATGCGCAAGGACGCCGCCCGGGGCACCATGAAGCTCGAGCGGTTTGCCGAGATCGTGCTGAAGCATTCGATCTGGCTGATGATCGCCTGGTGGACCGGCGGCGCCTGGGTGCTCTATTTCAACGACGCGCCGACGCTGGTGAAACAGCTCGTCACCTTCCAGGCGCCGATGATCGCCTATATCTGGATCGCGATCCTGACGGCCACGACCTATGTCTTTGCCGGCTTCATGCGCGAGCAGGTCTGCACCTATATGTGCCCGTGGCCGCGTATCCAGGCGGCCCTGACCGACGAATGGGCGCTCACCGTCAGCTACAAATACGACCGCGGCGAGCAGCGCACCTCGCTGAAGAAGGCGAACGAACTCAAGGCGCGCGGCCAATCCGCCGGCGACTGTATCGATTGCTATCAATGCGTCGCGGTATGCCCGACCGGGATCGATATCCGCAACGGGGCGCAGCTCGAATGCATCCAGTGCGGCCTGTGCATCGACGCCTGCGACAACGTGATGAAGAAGATCGGCCGGGAAACCCGCCTGATCGGATACGACAACGACATCAACATTCACCGCCGTAAGGGAGGCAAGGCGCCGGTCTACCGGCCGGTGCGGCCACGCACCACCGTCTATGCGCTATTGATCGCTGGTGTCGGCGCCATCATGCTCTATGCGCTGCTGACGCGCACGCTGCTCGACATCAACGTGCTGCACGACCGCAACCCGGTCGCGGTCAAGCTGAGCGACGGCTCGATCCGCAACGCCTATACGGTTCGTCTCCTCAACAAGCGCGGCTTCGATCGCGTCATCGCGATCGACATCGACGGTCCGGTCAATGCCACCGTCCATGTCGTCGGCGCCGATTCCATCACCCAGGACCGGCCGATGATCGTGCTGGGCCGGGACCAGACCTCCGAGTTGCGGTTGCTGGTGACCGCGCCCGCCGAAGGCAATCCCGAGAAGTCCATCCCGGTGCACTTCCACGTCACCGACATCGGGCTCGGCGAGGTCGCCTCCGCGACCGACAATTTCGTGACGCCATGAGCCATTACCTCGCGGCTTCGAGGGCGAACAGGAGTTTGACATGAACCAAACGCGGGCTCCGAGACCTCTCACCGGGCGCATGGTGTTTGCCATGCTGGTCGCCTTCTTCGGCGTCGTGATCGGGGTCAACCTCGTCATGATGCGGCTCGCGATCAAGACGCTGCCCGGCACGGAGGTCGACAGCGCCTACAGCGCCAGCCTGGCCTATGAGAAGGAGATCGCGACGGCCCGCGAACAGGCCGCGCGCGACTGGAAGGTCGACGCGCATGTCGAGCGCAGCGGGCAGGGCGGCGCGACGCTGCAGGTCGAGGCCCGCGACAATGCCGGCCGTCCGATGACCGGCCTGACGTTCGAGGGCCGCTTCGAGCGGCCGACCGACCGGCGGGCCGATCTGCCGGTCACGCTGGCCGAAGTCGGGATCGGCATCTATCGCGGCAGCGCGCCGGCGATCGCGCCGGGCCAATGGGACCTGGTGCTGGAAGGCGCATCGGCCGGCCAGCGCATGTTCCTGTCCAAGAACCGCGTTGTGTTGAACTAGGAAACGCACGATGCAGGCGACGCGCGACTTTTCACATTACGTCAGGAACTTGGACTCAGGCCTGTCGCACATCGATTTGGCCGTCGAGGGCGTCAGTTGCGCCGGCTGCATGTCGAAGATCGAGCGCGGCCTTTCCGCGTTGCCGGACGTGACGCTGGCGCGCGTCAATCTGACCGACCGCCGGGTGGCGCTGGAATGGAAACAGGGCGCGCTGGATCCGGCGCGTTTCATCGATCGGCTGGCCGAACTCGGATACAAGGCCTATCCGTTCGAGCCGGTCCGCGCCGAGGCACTGGAGACGGAGCAGGCGAGCTTTCTCTTGCGCTGTCTCGGCGTCGCCGCCTTTGCCGCGATGAACGTGATGATGCTGTCGGTTCCGGTGTGGTCCGGCAACGTCAGCGACATGATCCCGGAACAGCGCGATTTCTTTCACTGGCTGTCGGCGTTGATTGCGCTGCCGGCGGCGGCCTATGCCGGCCAGCCGTTCTTCCGCTCCGCCTGGCGGAGCCTGCGGGCGCACAGCACCAATATGGACGTGCCGATCTCGATCGGCATCGTGCTGGCGCTGGCGATGTCGGTCTCCGAGACCATCAGCCACGCCGAACACGCCTACTTCGATGCCGCGCTGATGCTGATCACCTTCCTGGTGGCGGGGCGTTATCTTGATCAGAGCATGCGCCGCAAGACCCGCGCGGTTGCCGGAAACCTTGCCGCGCTGAAGGCCGAGACCGCGACCAAGTTCGTCGGTGCCGATGAAATCAGCGAGGTGCCGATCGCCGCCATTCAGGCCGGCGATATCGTGCTGCTGCGCCCCGGCGAGCGTTGCGCGGTCGACGGCTCGGTGATCGAAGGCCAATCCAAGATCGATCAAAGCCTGATCACCGGCGAGACGCTGCCGGTCAAGGCCGAGCCGGGCACTGCCGTCTATGCGGGAACGCTCAATCTCTCCGGCGCGTTACGGGTGCGGGTCGCTGCATCAGCGGAAGGCACGCTGCTGGCCGAAATCGCGCGTCTGCTTGAAAATGCCGTACAGGGCCGCTCCCGCTATGTGCGGCTGGCGGACCGGGCCTCGCGGCTTTATGCGCCGGTCGTGCACGCTGCGGCGCTGTTGACCATGCTGGGCTGGGTCGCGTTCGGCGCGAGCTGGCATGATGCCATTATCACCGCGATCGCGGTCCTGATCATCACCTGTCCCTGCGCGCTGGGGCTGGCGATTCCCGCCGTGCAGACCGTGGCGTCGGGCGCCATGTTCCGGAGCGGCGTGTTGCTCAATTCCGGCGATGCCATCGAGCGGCTGGCCGAGGTCGACAGGGTCGTGTTCGACAAGACCGGCACGCTGACTTTGCCCGAACTCGACGTCAGCAACGCCGCCGCAATTCCCGAATCCGAATTCGCGCTGGCGGGCCGGCTCGCGCTGTCCAGCCATCATCCGGTCGCCGCCGCGGTGGCCCGCGCGGCCGGCGCCAACAAGCCGTTGTCGGGAATCGAGGAAGTGCCGGGCCAGGGCGTGCGCGGCGCTGTCGGCGGCATCGAGGTGAGACTTGGGAGGCCGTCGTTCTGCGATGCGGACCGGCAGGCCAACGAGATTTTGTGCAGCGATCCGGAGGCCTCCGTGGTCGCCTTCAGGCATGGCAACGACTGCCATGTCTTTGCGGTGCGGCAACGCCTGCGCGCCGATGCGGAGGCGGCAGTGGCGCAGCTTTTGCGGGCCGGGATCGCGGTTGAGATCCTTTCCGGGGATCGCGAGCCCGCGGTGAAGCACGCCTCGTGCTTGCTCGGCATTCAGGAATGGCGCGCCGGGGTCACGCCCGCCGACAAGATCGCCCGCATCGACGAGCTGAAGCGGCAGGGTTTCAAGGTGATGATGGTCGGCGACGGCATGAACGATGCGCCGGCGTTGGCCGCTGCCTACGTGTCGATGTCGCCGATCAGCGCCACCCATCTGAGCCAGGCCACGGCCGATCTGGTTTTCCTCGGCGACCGCCTCGCGCCCGTGGTGGCGGCGATCGGCTACTCGCGCAAGGCGCTGCGGCTGATGCGTCAGAACCTGTGGCTCGCCGCCGGATACAATCTGCTCGCGGTGCCGCTGGCGATTGCCGGTCTGGCAACGCCGCTGGTGGCGGCGGCCGCGATGTCGGGTTCGTCGCTGCTGGTGATATTGAATGCGCTACGCGCGCACCGCGGTGTCGAGGAGTTTGACTGATGGAAGTCCTGGTATTCCTGGTTCCGCTGGCGCTGCTGCTGGGACTGCTCGGCCTGATGGGATTTCTCTGGTCGCTCAAGAACGGTCAGTACGAAGACCTTGAAGGGGCTGGATGGCGCGCGATTGCGGACGATGAAGCGGTAGCGGACAAACCGGCGCGCTGAAATTCAGCTGCCATGCACCCAGATGTAGACTCCGACGCTGACACGCAAGATCAGTGTCAGCATGCTGCTTACGGCGCGCATTGCGCCGATTTGTCGCGATGAACTCCGACGGGCGGCAAGACAAGTGATCATCATCTTGAGCATGAATTGTCGCATCGAGGAACCTTGCCAAGCTCGGTCCAAGCCCTGTGCCAAACTTGACGCAGAGTGCGCCCAAGAATGATCAGGCGATTTGACTTGAATCAAATCGCGAGCGACGCAGCGGCTCATTCTCGACGCTAGTCCCATACCTTCAAATATGATCAAGTTTATTGCCGGCGGCTTCCTAGTCTCTGCGTTGGGTGGTAGCCGCTACCAGATCGGAGGGCCCGCGGCGCTTTCATCGTTCTGGTATCGGCGACTTCGGGCCAGATTCGGTCTCGAGGGACTTTTACTGACCGTCCATGGCGACGGGATCCTGCTTTCTTTTTGCGCTGAATCAAGGATTGTCGTCGGAATATTTCTTAGGTTGCCATCATGGGGTCGACAGTTGGCAATCGAGGAGGCGAATATGAGTGCGAGAGAGGAGAACTATCCGATCGTCGAAGGTCTCATCGGCGTCTTCGGTGACTGGTTAAATCATCGCCGCGAAAGGGGCGATTACGACCAGCTCGACTCGCGCACGTTCGAGGACATCTCGCGCGACCTGCGCCTTCCGCAGGGAGAGCTCAGCGCCCTCATCAAGCTGCCTCCTCATTCGGCTGACGAGCTGCCAAAGTTGCTGAAAGTTCTCGGATTCGACGAGGCGGATCTCATTCGCTCCGAGCCGGGAGTGCTGTGTGACATGGAGCGCGTCTGCAGCCAGTGCGTACGGAAAGCCCAATGCAACAACGACATCAAGACCGGCGCTGCGGCGAGAGACTACGAGGACTACTGTTCGAATGCTCCGACGATACAGGCGCTAGGCAAGAGCCTCGCGCGCCGTTGAGGAGGGCTTGTTGTGAACCGATTGCGAACCGATCGGTGCCGGGCGAGCTCATCGCCTTAATGTGAAATGGAGAGATAGCCGTGACAAAGTACATAGCCCGCTTCATGAAGAATGTTCTCGGCGAAAACGGACACGAAGTGGAAATTTGTCAGCGCGTGGTGAAGGTCGAAGCGTCGACAAAAAATCAAGCTTGTGAGATGGCAAAACTCAGCTTTTGCCAGCTGGAGAACGTTAGCGAATGGTGGTTACATGCGGACAGCTTCATAGTTTCGGCGGTAAGAAATCCGGGCGACGCTCCGCGCAACCCGGCGGGCGCAGTCTCCAAAACGTTAGTAACGAGCTAAACAATGCTATAAGAAAGGCAAAGAATGACAGCGACGAGTGTCTCGATAACGTCAAGGTTCAGGGCGCCGCGGGGCGCCCACAGCGCCCCGATGATCCCGGCGAAGAGTAGGAAGATCCGCGACACGATCATCAACTGATGTGTTTAGGCTTCTCTCGGTATGTTACCAAGTTTTTCGCTCCTTGCTGCAGGAAGTCTAGCTGGCCCTTGCCATTTCGTTATCTTCGGGCGATTCGACGTACATTCCGCACATTGTGTCGACCCAGCACAGATGGTCGTGAACCTTCCTGACTCCGGTAACGTTCTCCGCCGCGACGATAGAGGCCAGCCGTGAGCGTTCCTCGGTGATGACGCCGCTGAGATGGGCGATGCCGTCGCGCACGATGACATTGAGCCCGAACGGGCTCCAGTCGTTCTTTTCGATCGCGGCGACGATGCGGCTGCGGATGTGGTCGTCGTCGGCGGTCGGATCGGGGATGTCGCGGGCGAGGCCGGCGACCGCCTGCAGCAGATTGGCGCGCGACACGATCCCGACCAGCTTGCCGTCCCGCATCACCGGCAGCCGCTTGACCCCGTTGCTCTCCATCGACGACACGATGTCCTCGAGCGGCGTCTGCTCGGTGATGGTGATCGGATCCAGGGTCATGACCTCGGAGATCTTGCGGCCGTATTCATGGACGTAGTCGGTGGCAGCCTTGCCCGCTCCGAGCAGGAACTTGAGCCAGCGGCCGCGCTTCTTCTGGGTGCCGATCTCGCTGCGGCGGATGAAGTCGCCTTCCGAGACGATACCGACGAGCCTGCCGGCCGTGTCGACGACGGGAAGTCCGCTGACGTGATACCGCAGCATCAGATTGGCGGCCTCGAGCACGGTGGCATCCGGTGTGACTGTGATGACCGACCGGGTCATGATCTGATGGGCGCGCATGGGACGATCTCCTGTTTCGTGGCCTTTGGAAATGGTGGAGCGCCGCGGACGGCGCTCCGTCTGTGATCTCAGGCGGCGGTCTTGATCTCGATCTGCTTGACCTGCGTGGGCGCCGGCTTCGGCACGGTGACCTTCAGCACGCCGTTGGCAATCTCGGCCGTAATGTCCTCGACCTTGACGCCGGCCGGAAGCTCGACCGAACGGGAGAACGAGCCGTAGCTGCGCTCGACGAGGTGATAATCCTTGTTTTTCTCCTCGCGCTCGTTTTTCTTCTCGCCGCGGATGGTCAGCAGGTTATCGGTCACGTTGAGCACGACGTCCGTTTTTTCCAGCCCCGGGAGTTCGGCGGTGATCTCTATGACCTTATCGGTCTCGCCGATATCCATGCTCGGCATGGCGGTTGAGCTCAAGCCGGGGATATTGCGTGTCACGCCCTCAAACAGCCGGTCGATTTCCTGCTGCAGAAGTGCGAACGGGTTGGTCTCGCGGCTGGCAACGGCGCGCTGGGTTCCAACCGGGATCACGGATTTCGTCGTCATGTGGACCTCCTGGTTAAAGCCTTCCTGGCAGGATGATATGATAGAGAGGACAGGCCGACGCTGTTTGACGAGGATCAAATCCGGGCCGGGTTGGCCCGCTAGGTTGCACACGGTTGCGTGAGGTGACGTACAGAATGCACGCCATGGTCCTGACAGCGCCCGGCGCGCCGCTCCGGTTTGAACCGCGGGAGGACCCGGTACCCGGGCCGGGGGAGGTGCGCGTCACGGTCAGCGCCTGCGCCGTGTGCCGCACCGATCTGCATGTGGTCGACGGCGAATTGCCCGATGTCGCCTATCCGATCGTCCCCGGCCATGAAGTCGTCGGCCGGGTCGATGCGCTCGGCCCCGGCGTCACCGCGCGGAAGATCGGCGACCGGGTCGGCGTGCCCTGGCTCGGTTCCACCTGCGGGGAGTGTTCCTATTGCCGGAGCGGTCGGGAAAATCTCTGCGACCGTCCCCGCTTCACCGGCTATACCCGCGATGGCGGCTTTGCGACGCATCTTCTGGCGGATGCCGGATTCTGCTTTCCACTGGGAGAGATCGGCGACGACGTCGCGATCGCGCCGCTACTCTGTGCAGGCCTGATCGGCTGGCGCTCGCTGGTGATGGCGGGCGAAGGCAAGCATCTCGGTATATATGGCTTCGGCGCGGCGGGGCACATTATCGCCCAGGTGGCGCGCTGGCAGGGTCGCTCGATCTATGCCTTCACGCGCGCCGGCGATGTCGACGCGCAGCGCCTGGCGAGATCGCTTGGCGCCGATTGGGCGGGAGCGTCGGAGGACGCGCAGCCGGTGGCGCTCGACGCCGCCATCATCTATGCGCCGGTCGGCGG
This sequence comes from Bradyrhizobium ottawaense, assembly GCF_900099825.1. Lineage (NCBI taxonomy): Bacteria > Pseudomonadati > Pseudomonadota > Alphaproteobacteria > Hyphomicrobiales > Nitrobacteraceae > Bradyrhizobium > Bradyrhizobium ottawaense. The sequence continues at coordinate 7,897,292 of NZ_LT629693.1, forward strand.
ACTGGTGCCGCTGGCGTTACGCGCCGTGCGCAAAGGCGGGCGCGTGGTCTGTGCCGGCATTCACATGTCGGATATTCCTTCGTTTCCCTACGATATCCTGTGGGGGGAGCGGCAACTGCTTTCGGTCGCCAATCTGACGCGCAACGATGGCGTGGAATTTTTCAAAATTGCTGCGCAGGCTGGAATCAAGACGCACACCACGGTGTTCCCGCTGCAGCAGGCGAACGAGGTGCTGGCGAAATTGCGCGCGGGACAGATCACCGGCGCCGCGGTGCTGCAGCCATGACGGCGCCGGCAGCAGCCACGCTGGCGAACGGCTCCGGGGCCGCGACCCAGGCGCGCGTGCTCGGTTTCCTTGATGGCTCCGGTTTCAAACGGATCGACACCCACGCCTCCGCGGTATTCCTGGGTGGCGACCGCGTGCTGAAGATCAAGCGCGCCGTGAAACTGCCCTTTCTGGATTACTCGACGCTCGAAAAACGCCGGCTTGCCTGCGAGGAGGAACTGAAGGTCAACGCCGGCAACGCTCCGGAAATCTACCGGCGCGTGGTCGCGATCACGCGCAAGGGCGACGGTGGCCTTGAAATTGGCGGCGCCGGGACCGCGGTCGAATGGGCAGTCGAAATGGCCCGCTTCGACGAGGCGCAGACGCTCGACCATGTCGCCGTGGCGAACGCTATCGATCAGCCGCTTGCGCTGGCGATGGCGGATACGATCCTGCAATCGCACGACAAGGCGCCGCGCGCTGGCGGCGAAACCTGGCTCGATTCCATTCCCGGTATCATCGACCGCAACACCGATAAATTCCACGCGGTGCGCGGTCTCGACGTCGCCGCCATCGACCGGCTCGACGCCGCCAGCCACGATCACCTCACGCGTCTGCAATCCCTGCTCAGCCGTCGCGCCCAACAAGGTTTCGTGCGGCGTTGCCATGGCGATCTCCATCTCGCCAACATCGCGCTGGTGAACGGCCGGCCGCTGCTGTTCGACGCCATCGAGTTCGATCCTTCGATCGCCACCACCGATATGCTCTACGATCTCGCCTTCACGCTGATGGATCTGGTTCATTTCGGCCAGCGGCATGCCGCCAACGTCCTGTTCAACCGCTATCTCTCCGGCGCGGCGGAGGATCATCTCGACGGCCTCGGCCTGTTGCCGCTGTTCCTGTCGATGCGGGCGGCGATCCGCGCCCACGTGCTGTTCACCCGGAGCGAGCAGGCGGCGCACGGCGAAGCGGCCCGGCAGGAAGCGAAGCGCTATTTCGACCTCGCCGGACGGCTTATCGAGCCGGAGCCGGCGCGCCTGATTGCGATCGGCGGCCTGTCGGGAACCGGCAAGTCGGTGCTCGCGCGCGGGCTTGCCGGGCTGATCGGGCCGCCGCCGGGGGCCGTCGTCGTCCGCTCGGACGTGGTTCGCAAGCGCCTGTTTGGTGTCGGCGAAACCACGACGTTGCCGGAAGCCGCCTATCGGGCCGATACCACCAAGCGTGTCTATGATCTTCTTTCGTCGACCGCGGAGCGGATCCTCGCGCAGGGCCATTCGGTCGTACTCGATGCGGCCTTCATCCAGGAGACGGAGCGGAACGCCGTCGGGGGTATCGCGCGCAAGCAGAATGCTGAATTCTCAGGACTGTTCCTGACGGCTGATCTTGCGACCCGGATGGCGCGGATCGAACGCCGTCAAGGCGATGCATCGGACGCCACGCGCGAGGTCGCGGCGATGCAGGAGACTTTTGCGACCGGCCATGTGGATTGGCAAATGGTCGATGCTTCCGGTGCGCCCGGCGACACGCTGCGCCGCGCCTGTGCCGGTGTGCCCGGTCTCGCACCGGGCGTGGGCCGATGATGCCGGCCGGCCGAGCCAAAACCTCCGGCCGGCGCAAGGCCGATCCGGTGGCCGACCTCGATGGTGCGGCCGCCTTTCAGAAGATGGCGCTGGATTGCGTTGCCGGCATCAAGGCGCATCACGGCAGCGCTTGTGCCGGCGATGCCGAGGCCGTGCACCAGATCCGCGTCGCCATCACCCGGTTGCGCGCGGCCGTGTCGTTCTTTGCGCCGATCGCGGTTGACGCGGAATGGCATCGCCTGAAAGGGGAATTCGCCTGGCTCAACGCCTCGCTCGGCGCTGCGCGCGACAGCGATGTGATGGTGGAGTATGCAAGCGGCAAGCGCTATCAGGCCTAGGCCGATCGCGTGATCGGCGAGCGTCTCCGTCGGCGACGGGGCAGGATCATCGGCGGCTGGTTCGCTGCCTGCGGTCGGCCCGTACTCCGCGCCTGATCGCGGCGCTATCGGTCTGGACCAGGCAGGGGCCGTGGCTGGCGCGCTGGGAAGCGGCCGCCCGCCGCGGCGACGCTGAGCCGCTGCAAGCCTATTGCGAGCGCGAACTCAATCGCCGACGCGAGCGGTTGATCCGCAAGGGAAAGCATCTTTCGAGCCTGAACGCCGAGCGCCGTCACCGCCTCCGGATCAGGGCCAAGCGCTTCCGCTATATCCTGGAAGCATTGGCGGATATCGTCGCGATGCACAGCCGTGCCGAGGTTCGCGACATGCACAGTGCGGCGAAACGGCTGCAGCGCAAGTTGGGCGATCTGCGCGACCTCAAGCGTTTTGCCGGGCTGTCGCCATCGGCAGACAAGCACCGCCCACCGGGCTATCGCCGCCAACGGGAACAGCTCAGAAGCGCCGCGGTAGGGGCCTGGCGCGCCTGAAGCAGGCCAGGGCGTGCTGACGCCGGATCTCACCTGCGCCGGCCGCCGGGCTTGATGTGCGTCAACGTCCGCCGTGGACGCGGCGTCTAGTCTTCCCGTCATCGTTCGGATGTGCGCGGGCTGCGCATCCCATCAATGTCGGGAGAATGGCGATGTTCAGAAACCTGTTGGTCCACATTCCGACCGAGCGAGCGGTCAGGCCGGTCATCGACGTTGCCATCGCGCTGGCCGCCGCGCGCCGGTCGCACCTTGATGCGGTTGCGATCGGCTACGAATCCATGAGCGCGGTCGGGATGGTGGTGGAGGGCGGCAGCGCCGCTGTCGCCGCCGTCATGGGCGTCGAGGAGGAGCGGGCCCAGGAGCGGGCCAATGCCGCGATCTCGGTGTTCGAGGTCGAGGCCAAGCTCGCCGGGATCGAATACGGCACGCGGACATTCGCGGCCATCCCCGCCGATGCCGAACAGCACGTCGGCGCGCTGTCGCGGCTTTACGACATGACCATCGTGCTGCAGCCGGAAGGCGGCAATGCCAGTTATGACGACATCATTCCGCAGGGAGTCTTGTTCAATTCCGGTGGACCGATGCTGATGGTTCCCCACACCCACAAGGGACCGCTCGAAACCCGCCATGTCGGGATTGCCTGGGACGGCAGCTGGCTGGCCGCGCGCGCGGTGCGTGATGCGATGCCATTCCTGATGGGCGCCAAGGCGGTCACCGTGATCGCGGTCAATGAGGACGCGCGCACGGCTTCGTCGAACGATCTGGTCAGCCATCTTGGCCGGCGCGGCATCGCGGCGCGTGTCCAGGGGGTGACGGTCGATCGCGGCAATATCCAGGGCGCCATTCTGTCGATCGTGGCCGAAAGCGCTATCAGCCTGCTGGTGATGGGCGGGTTCGGACATTCGCGGCTGCAGGAGCGGATTCTGGGCGGCGTCACGCGAGAGATGTTCCAGTCGATGACGGTTCCGGTGCTGATGTCTCACTGATCTTCCGACCTGGCGCAACTGCCTTCGGGGCGTGGCAACTACGCTCCTGACTTTTATTCAAACCAAGAGAAAAACCATGACTGTTCACAATCACGCTGTCGTCTGGGTCGATCACCGCACCGCCAAGATATTTTATCTGGGTTTGGACACCGCCGATGAGCGGAAAATCGATGCCAAGCTGGACAACGAACATCTGCATCACAAGGCCAATACCATCGGCTCCGGCAAGACCCACGACGATTCGACCTTCTTTCCACGCATCGACGAGGCGTTGTCACATTGCGAGGCGGTGCTTCTTGTCGGTCCCGGAAACGAGAAGACGCTGCTGCTCAAGCATCTTCAGGAGGCCGGCGGCTCCCACAAGGGACGCGATCTCCATGCCGAGCCCATCGACCACCCCAGCGACCGCGAGATCGTCGCGTTGGGCCGCCGCCACTTCCATCTCGGCGAGGCCGTACGCGAAAATTGAGGCCGTTCAAGCGCCTTGCTTGAGTGCGAAGTGCTTGGCGACCTCCGCGCTCGCGAGATAGGCTACCGTCACCGCAGCCATGGCCCCCACCAGCGGCCAGGGCAGCGGGACGAAGCCGAACAGGCTTTGCAACGGGCCGAGAACCACAAAGAACGCCGCGGCGAGTGCGCCGAGCGAGGTGACCACCAGCGCGATATGCGGCGCACGCGATCGCCACGGCACCCTTGCGGTTCGGATCAGGAATATCACCAGGATTTGCGTCGCGATCGATTCGAGGAACCAGCCGGTCTGGAATTCCGCCGCACCTGCGCCAAAGCCCTTCCAGAGGATGAGAAACGTCGCCGCATCGAACAACGACGAGACCACGCCCATCACGATCGTGAAGCGCAGGACGGCGGCCATGTCCCAGATATGCGGGCGGGTGGTTTCCTCCGCATCCACGGAATCGAACGGGATGCCGATCTCCGAGAGGTCTGCAGCGGTAACAGCGGCAGGAACGGAAGCACCAGTGAGGCCAGCGCCATCGACAGCATGTTGCCGAAGTTGGAGCTGGTGCCCATGCGGACATACTTCAGGATATTGGCGAAGGTTCGCCGGCCCTCGCGGACGCCTTCCGCCAGCACGTTGAGGTCGGACGCCAGCAGGATCATGTCGGCGGCGGCACGGGCGACGTCGGTGGCACCCTCGACCGACAGGCCGACATGCGCGGCGTGGATCGCGGGCGCGTCGTTGATGCCGTCGCCGAGGAAGCCGGTGACATGGCCGCGCTTGCGAAGCGCCTCGATGATGCGCTTCTTCTGATCCGGATCGACGCGCGCGAACAGGTCGATCTGTTCGACCTTTGCCGCCAGTCCGGCATCGGTGAGCTCCGCGATCTCGGCTCCTGTCAGAACGTTGTCGCTGCGCAATCCGACGGCGCCGGCGACATGCCGCACGACGGCAGCATGGTCGCCCGAAATCACCTTGAGCCGGACCCCGAGTGCCGACAGCTCCGCGACCGCTTTGGTGGCATCGGGCTTCGGCGGATCGGCGAAGACGCAGAAGCCCAGGAAGGTCAGGCCCCGCTCGTCATCCAGTGTCAGAGCTGTGTGGCCGGCAGGGACCGATTTGACGGCAACGCCGAGCAGCCGGAACCCCTGCGCGTTGAGGCGCTGTTGCGCGGCATCGATGCGGGTCCGCAAGGATTCATCGAGCGGGTGGGCGAGGCCGTCGATCTCGACCGCCACCGCGCGGGACAATACCGCTTCCGGCGCGCCCTTGGTAACTAGCAGCGTGTCCTGGCCGCGTTCGGCCAGGACCGAAAGGCATCGCCGGCTGAAATCGAACGGCAGTTCGCCGCGTCGTGTCCAGTCCGTACCGGCGATGCAGTCCGCCAGGATCGCGTCGTCGAGCCCGCTGCGCGCGCCGGTCTGAAACCGGCTGTTGACGCGCGCCAGCTCGAGCACCTGGTCGCTCTTGATACCTTGCCAATCGACGCACTCGGCGAGCGATATCTTCGCTTGCGTCAGGGTGCCGGTCTTGTCGAAGCACAGCACGCCCATGGCACCGAGATCGTGGATTGCCGACAGCCGCTTCACGATCACCTTTTGCCGAGCCATGCGCTGGGCGCCGCGCGCCAGCGTCACGGTCATCACCATCGACTGCATCGCCGGCCGGTCCGAAGCGAGATGGGCGAGCAGAACGAACAGGGTGAGAAAGATCGTGAGTCGCAGGATCAGCAGGCCGAGCCGCCGGACGCCCTGCTCGAGCGCCGTCGGCGGCACATTGGCGGCCAGTGCCGAAGCAATCGCCCCGAAGCGGGTCCGCTGGCCGGTTTCGACCAGCAGCATTGTGGCCTTGCCGGCAACGACGGACGTGCCGGCGAACAACGCATTCTGCGCGTCTGCCGCATCCTTCGCCGCACACGGCGCATTGTTCTTGCGCGCCGGAAACGGCTCGCCGGTCAGGATCGACTCGTCGAGCTGAAGATTCTCCGAATCGAGCACGAGACCGTCTGCCGGCACCAGATCGCCGATGCGCAGCAAAACGATGTCGCCGGGCACCAGCTGGCTTACCGGCAGGGCCACCGGGGTTCGATCGCGCACCACGTCAGCGCGAACCGCCACCGAATGCCGGAGCGCCTCGGCGGCCTTTTCGGCGTGATATTCCTGGACGATATCGAGCGTGATCAACGGCGTCAGCACCGCCAGAATGATGAAGAAACTGCCGAAATCGCCGCTGATACCGGAGATCGCCGCCGCCGCGATCAGGAGCGCGACAAGCGGATTGAGCAGGCGCTTGCCGAGCTTGAGCAGGACAGCCTCGCCATGGGTGGCTTCGATCAGATTGGGGCCATAGGTCTGCAACCGTCTGTCGGCTTCCTCCTGCGTCAGTCCGGTCAGCCGGGACCCCAGTCGGGTCAGGAGCCCGTCTGCGGTCTCATGCCAGAAGGCGTGGTCGGCTCTCTTCACCTCGTGCGAAGCCTGCATCGGTCATCTCCGGGAACTGGGCAGCGTCCGCTGTTTGCCCGGAAATGCCCGGCCGGCCGTTGATGTGCCTCAAGCGGCAAATCCGGGCGCAGAGCTTGATCCGTATTTGATGCATCTCAATGTCCGGATGGATGCCAGCCGCTATCGTTTCTAAAGACCCCTGAAATCGGAGATCGCCATGACCGAACTATCTGAACAGGTTGCTTCCGGTTACGCGGAATCGGCCGCCAAGGGCGAGGCACAGGCTTCCCAGATGAACCAGAGTGCCGCTGAATTCATGATCGGCGCGCAAAGGCTGATGTTTGAGGAATTCGTGTTCTACACCGACGAGATGCTGGAGCGGACACGGATCGAGATGAAGCTCTTCACCGAATTCGCCGCGAAAATGGGCGGCGCGCATTCCGTCAAGGACATCAAGACGATGTGCCGGGAATGCGGCCAGCACCAGCTCGATTTCCTGCATCGCGATTCCGAGCGGCTGTTCAAGCATGGCGAACGGATCATCGCGACGACGTCCCACCTGATCAGCGGCGATCCCTTGAATTGACGGCTGCGTATCCAGCATCCGGCGAAACCAGACAAGCGATAGACAGCATGCAGCCGAAACCGACCCAGCCGCCGGAGGAAGTAACCGTCCTGCCGTTTCGTACCCGTGCCCCGACCCAGGGCGATAATCGGCAACCGGTGGCGCTGCCCGAGCCGCAGATCGCACCGGCACAGCAGGAGACAGAAACCTACCAGGCGGACAGGGCGTTTCACGCGATGCTGGCACGGCTGAGCGGCGGCATTTCGCCGGTGGCGCTTTTGTTGGCCTATACCGACTGGCTTTCGCATCTGGCGACATCGCCGCAACGGCAGATCGATATCACCCGGGAAGCGGCGACGGACGCGAAGAAGCTTGTCGAAGCCGCGCAGCACGTCTTTTCGCCGAAACAGGCGCCTTGGGACCTGATCAAGCCGCAGCCGCAGGACCGGCGTTTCGCCCGGCCGGAATGGGAGACGCCGCCGTTCAATTGGATGGCGCAGGCGTTTCTGCTCGGCGAGCAATGGTGGCACAACGCCACCACCGGCGTGCGCGGTGTATCGAAACAGAACGAGGCGATCGTCGAATTTTCGGTGCGGCAGATGCTGGACGTGCTGTCGCCGTCGAATTTTGCCGCGACCAATCCGGAGGTGCTGCAGAAGACGCTGAAGAGCGGCGGCGCGAATTTCGTGTCCGGCTGGCAGAATTTCTGCAGCGACTGGATGCGCGTGGTGTCGGCGGGCAAGGATCCGGTCAAGGCGGGCGATTTCGTCGTCGGCGAAACCGTGGCGGCGTCGCGCGGCAAGGTGGTTTTTCGCAACGCGCTGATCGAACTGATCCAGTATCAGCCAACCACTGCCAAGGTGCATCCGGAACCGGTCCTGATCGTGCCGGCATGGATCATGAAGTATTACATTCTGGATCTGTCGCCGCACAACTCGCTGGTGAAATACCTGACCGGCGAAGGCTTCACCGTGTTCATGATTTCATGGCGCAATCCCGGCGCCGAGGACCGCGACATTGCCTTCGACGATTATCGCAGGCTCGGCGTTGAGGCGGCCCTTGACACGATCGGAAATATCACGCCCGATCGTCGGGTTCACGCGCTGGGCTATTGCCTTGGCGGCACGCTGCTGTCGATATCAGCGGCCACCATGGCGCGCGACGGCGACGACCGCTTGAAGTCGGTGACCCTGCTGGCGGCGCAAACCGATTTTACCGAGGCCGGCGAACTGACTTTGTTCATCAACGAAAGCCAGGTTGCCTTCCTCGAAGACATGATGTGGGAGCGCGGCGTGCTCGACACCACGCAGATGGCCGGCGCGTTTCAGCTGCTGCGTTCCAACGATCTGATCTGGTTGCGGCTGACCCGCGACTATCTGATGGGAGAACGGACGGCGCCGAACGATCTGATGGCGTGGAATGCGGACGCCACCCGCCTGCCATACGTCCCGCTCCAGCAACCCGTTGCGTACCATACGCGACTGGTTCAGAAAGGCCGGCACCGGCCGGATAACAAACACCGATGTCGACCTATCGCCTGAAAAATCTGCTGTCGCCGCGTTCGGTTGCACTGGTCGGTGCCAGTCCACGTCAGGGCTCCGTCGGCCGCGCCATTCTCGGCAACATCCGCCAAGCGGAATTCAAGGGCGAATTCGCCCTGGTGAATCCGCGCTATCCCGAGATCGATGGCCTTACGGCGGTCGATCGCCTCGACAAGCTGGCCTTTGCGCCGGAACTGGTCGTCATCACGACGCCGGCCAAATCGATCCCCGGCCTGATCGACGAGGCCGGCCGTTGCGGCGCTGCGGGCGCGCTCATTGTCAGCGCCGGGCTCGGCCACGGTCCGGGCTCGCTGGCGGATGAGGCGGAAAAAGCCGCGCAGAAATACGGCATGCGGCTGATCGGCCCGAATTGCCTCGGCATCATGATGCCCTGCGCCGCCCTCAATGCCAGCTTTGCCGCGCACATGCCCGCCAAGGGAAATCTGGCGCTGATCTCGCAGTCGGGCGCCATCGCCGCGGGTATGGTGGATTGGGCGACGCAGCGCGCGGTCGGCTTTTCCGGCATCGTGTCGATCGGCGACCAGCTCGATGTCGACATCGCCGACCTGCTGGATTATTTCGCGCTGGATGAGAAGACCAACGCCATCCTGCTCTACATCGAAGCCATCAAGGACGCGCGCAAGTTCATGTCGGCGGCGCGCGCCGCCGCCCGGATCAAGCCCGTCGTCGTGGTGAAATCCGGCCGCATGGCGCAGGGCGCCAAAGCGGCCGCGACCCATACCGGCGCGCTGGCCGGATCGGATGCCGTCTACGACGCCGCCTTCCTTCGTGCGGGTATTCTGCGCGTCTCCGATCTGCGCGAACTGTTCGACTGCGCCGAAACGCTCGGACGGCTCAAATCGCCGCCGGGCAGGCGGCTGGCGATCCTGACCAATGGCGGCGGCATCGGCGTGCTGGCGGTCGATCGTCTGGTCGAACTCGGCGGAATTCCCGCGGCGATCTCGCCGGAAGTCAAAACCAGGCTCGACGCGGTATTGCCGCGGACCTGGTCGGGCTCGAACCCCATCGATATCGTCGGCGACGCCGATGCCGCGCGCTACGCCGCGGCGCTTGAAATATTGCTGGCCGATCCCGGCAACGACGCCGTGCTGGTCATGAACGTGCAGACCGCGATCGCGCGTGCCGACGAGATCGCCGCAACCGTGATTGACGTGGTCCGGAATTACCGTGCCGCGCATCGGATGTCGCCGAAGCCGGTGCTGGCGGCCTGGGTCGGCTCGGAGCCTGCAATCGGCGATCTCCTGAGCGGCGCCGGGATCCCCAATTATCCGACCGAAGACGACGCGGTGCGCGGCTTCATGCATCTGGTTCGGTACCGCGAAGCGGTCGAGACGCTGGCGCAGGTACCTCCGGCAATGCCGAGCGAGTTCGCGCCCGACATCGATGCCGCCAGGCAAATCGTCGCGGCGGCGCTGGCCGATGGCCGCCAATGGCTCGACCCGATCGAGATCAAGCGGCTGTTCGACACCTCCGAGATTGCGATGGTGCCGACCTTCGCCGCCGCCGATGCCGAGGAAGCGGTCGCCCATGCCGAGGCGATCTTCGCGCAGGGCTCGACCGTCGTGCTCAAGATCATGTCGCGCGACATTGTGCACAAATCCGACGTCGGCGGCGTCGTGCTCAACCTCACCAGCGCCGACGCGGTGCGCCGGGCGACAGCCGATATCATGGCGCGGGCGCGGTCGATGCGGCCGGACGCCCGGATTTCAGGCGTGATGGTGCAGGCGATGGTGGTGCGGGCGAAGGCGCGCGAACTCATTCTCGGCCTCGCCGACGATCCGACCTTCGGCACCGTCGTGGTGTTCGGCCGCGGCGGCACCGCCGTCGAGATCATCAACGACAAGGCGCTGGCGCTGCCGCCGCTCGATCTGCAACTGGCGCGCAGCCTGATCGAGCGCACCCGGGTCTCCCGGCTGTTGCGCGCCTATCGCGACGTGCCGGCGGTGAAGCAGGACGCGGTCGCGATGGTTCTGGTCAAGCTGGCGCAGATGGCAGCCGACATTCCGGAAATCCGCGAACTCGATATCAATCCGCTGCTGGCCGATGAGAATGGCGTGCTTGCGGTCGATGCCCGCCTCGCGGTCGGGCGGGTGGCGCGCAAGTTTCGCGGTTCCGGGCCGGCGAATTTCGCCGTGCGGCCCTATCCGTCGCAATGGCAGCGCCATATCGACGTCAAGGACGGCTGGCGGGTATTCGTCCGCCCGATCCGGCCCGAGGATGAGCCGCTGATGCACGAGTTTTTGCGGCATGTGACCGCCCATGACCTGCGGCTGAGATTTTTTGCGGTGATGAAGGAGTTTTCCCACGAGTTCATCGCGCGCCTGACGCAGATCGACTATGCCCGTGCGATGGCCTTTGTGGCGTTCGACGAGATCACCGGCGAGATCCTGGGCGTGGTCAGGATTCACTCGGACTCGATCTACGAGACCGGCGAATACGCGATCCTGCTGAGATCCGGTCTCAAGGGCAGGGGGCTCGGCTGGGCCCTGATGCAGATGATCATCGAATACGCGAAGTCTGAAGGACTGAAGACCATCTCGGGAGATGTACTGGCCGAAAACAGCGTCATGCTGGCGATGTGCCGCAGCCTCGGCTTCGAGGTCAAGACCGATCCGGTCGAGCACGACATCTGCGACGTCAGGCTGACGCTTTAGCGAACTGGCTTCGTCGGCGAACGCCCACCGAACCACGCCGCGAGGCCCGCCACCAGCACCAGGACTATTCCGCCAAGGCCGATCAATTCGATCGACCTCAGCACAAAGGCAAGCTGCAGATACCATTGCGGCTGTTCGCTGTCGGCGACAGGCACGGCGTTGGGCACCAGGAGGCGGCTTGCCAGATACGCCGCGCCGGCAGTCAACGCGAACAACAGAAGCAGACGCAGATAGGCCCGCATGGTTTCTCTCCGTCGGATTCGCCGACGTCAGGCTGACGCTTTAGCGAACTGGCTTCGTCGGCGAACGCCCACCGAACCACGCCGCGAGGCCCGCCACCAGCACCAGGACTATTCCGCCAAGGCCGATCAATTCGATCGACCTCAGCACAAAGGCAAGCTGCAGATACCATTGCGGCTGTTCGCTGTCGGCGACAGGCACGGCGTTGGGCACCAGGAGGCGGCTTGCCAGATACGCCGCGCCGGCAGTCAACGCGAACAACAGAAGCAGACGCAGATAGGCCCGCATGGTTTCTCTCCGTCGGATTCGCCTGGTGTGCAACCGGCCTGCGAAGGCGCGCCGGGATTTCCCTGGCGTCAGATGTGCGACGACGTCGTGACGCGATAGGTGTGCATCTTGCCGTGTTCGTTGAGCGAAACATATCCGCCGACGACGAAACGTTCGTCGGCGAAATGATGGCCGACCTCGTCGGCCGGCGCGGCTTCGCCGTCATAGTGGAACGCCCAGCCGCCGCCTTGCCGGTGAACGAGATGACCCCAGCTGTCCTGCTCGTCCGGTCGCCGTCGTACCACGCGGCAGGCGTCGCGATGTGCTTTCCACAGTCTGGCGTCGATGCGATCTTCGGCATCGAGCGGCGCCACCAGGATATAGGCCACCTCGGCATCGCCGTCGGGATGGTCGGGTTCGCGCGCAAGCGCGATGCGGATCTGCCGGAACTGGGCCGGCAGCGATGCGTTCAGGATCGGTTGGCGCTGGGTCTTGGACATCTCGGTGGTGCTCCCTGGTGTGGCGGCGTAAGGCGCATGCCTTCGTTGCGATCAGCCTTGTTCGGGCGTGGCAGCAGCGGCGGCGGCCGCTCTGGTTTTCCTCAGGCTTTTGACGATGATCGTGATCAGCGGCAGCAGAATGAGCGGCAGCGCGCTGTTGAGGGGATGATGGACCATGCCGGCGAATTGCTGCTGCATGCCGCGCGCCTCGGTCTGCAGCGCTTCAACCGCCGAGCCGTGGATTTCGTTGGCGAGTTCGAGTTCGCGGCCTGCCGGCGGCCTCCCCGCGATCACGAACAAGACCGCGGCAATCGTGAAATTGACCGCGCCGAGGATCGCAGCCGCGGAAATCGCGTTCCAGATCTGCACCAGCGCGAAATAGGCCGCCAGTTCCAGCGTCAAAAGGCCGAACGCTGCGATCAGCGCGGCGAAGGCCCGCAGGCCCAGTCCGACCAGCATGTGCCGCATCCGCAGCTCGGCGATGATGCGGTCGGTGCGCCACAGCGCGCGCAGGTTCTTGACGACGTTGTCGCTGTTCACGTCAGTGTCTCCTCAGCATGAAGCCGATAACGACGCCGAGCGCGAAAGCCGAGGCCATGGTGGTGATCGGGCGTTCGGCGATCAACTGTTCGACGTGCCCTTCTTCCTCACGCAGGGTCTCGCCGAGTTCGGTCAGCGCGGCCTTGATCTGGTCGCCCAGCGCGTCGGCGCGGTTCTTCGCGGCGTCGAACATGTTGCCGCCGTCCGGATTCAAGAGGCGCGATACCTCGCTTTCGAGAGTTTTCAGCTCGTCACCCAATTCGCTCGATCGGAACATCGCGCCACTCTCGTTGTTTGACCAAGGCGAACTCTACGCGCGTGCGCGCATTTTCCATTGATTTGGGTCAACAGGCGGCGTGCCGGGGACGGCATCGACGCTTTGAGGCAGGTCAACATCGATGCCGCACCGCCGCCTAGAACAGGGCGCTATCCAATTGAGGGAACAATCATCTTGACGTCCACACCTTTGCTAACGGCCACAGCGTCGGGCGACACGCTTGAGCTGCGCCCGGGCGGGTCCTGGACCGCGGTCAATGCCGCAGCGCTGGAACGCATGTCCAGCGACGTGACGCCGCAGCTCGATCAGGCCCCCAGCGTCAAGGTCGACATGACAGGGTTGCGCGAGCTCGACACGCTCGGCGCCTGGATGCTGGAGAAGATGTCGCGCAGGGTGACTTCAGTCGGCCATCGCGCCGACGTCGTCGGTGTAGCCGACAATTACGCCGGCCTGATCGAGGAAGTCCATCAGGTCAATCGCCACAACGCGGCCGCGGTCCGGCCGCTCAACCCGGTCGTGCTCAAACTCAACGACATCGGCCGCTCCGCCATCAGCGCGACGGGTGATGTCGGTGCGTTCCTGCAGATGCTGGGCTCGCTCTTCATGGCCCTGATCGGCGTGCTGCGCCGGCCGCGATCGCTGCGGATCACGTCATTGGTCTATCAGCTCTACCGGGTCGGCTGGCAGGCGATTCCGATCGTGGTGCTGATCACCTTCCTGATCGGCGCCATCATCGCCCAGCAGGGCTTTTTCCATTTTCGGAAATTCGGCGCGGATTCCTATGTCGTCGACATGGTCGGCATTCTGGTGCTGCGCGAGCTCGGCGTCCTGATCGTCGCCATCATGGTCGCCGGCCGTTCCGGAAGCGCCTACACCGCCGAGCTCGGCTCGATGAAGATGCGCGAGGAAATCGACGCCCTGTCCACGATGGGCCTCGATCCGGTCGAAGTGCTGATCCTGCCGCGCGTCATTGCGCTGGTGCTGGCGCTACCGATCCTGAGCTTCATCGGCTCGCTGGCCGCGCTTTACGGCGGCGGCCTGGTGGCGCAGTTCTATGGCGGCATGGGGCCGCAAATCTACCTCGCGCGGTTGCACGACGCGGTTTCCGTCACCCATTTCGAGGTCGGCATTCTCAAGGCGCCGTTCATGGCGCTGGTGATCGGCATCGTCGCCTGCAGCGAAGGCCTGCGGGTGAAGGGAAGTGCGGAGTCGCTCGGCAAGCAGACCACGACGTCGGTGGTGAAGTCGATCTTCCTGGTGATCGTGCTCGACGGCCTGTTTGCGATCTTCTTCGCATCGATCGGAATGTAACGATGCGGGAAGAGCTCCCCGAGTTTGCCATTCGTGTGCACGACCTTGTGGTCGGCTTTGGCCGGCAGATCGTGATCGACCATCTGACGCTGGATGTCCGCCGCGGTGAAATCCTCGGTCTGGTCGGCGCTTCCGGCGGCGGCAAGTCGGTATTGATGCGAACCATCATTGGCCTGATTCCGCGGCGGAGCGGCGACATCGAGGTGATGGGCGCCATGATCGGCGGCGCCAATCAACTGGTCACGCAGAGTGCGGCGGGCCGATGGGGCGTTCTGTTCCAGCAGGGCGCGCTGTTCTCGTCGCTGACGGTGCGGCAGAACGTTCAGTTTCCGCTGCGTGAAAACCTTGTGATGTCGCAGCCGCTGATGGACGAGATCGCCACCGCGAAACTGGAAATGGTCGGGCTCAAGCCAGAGGATGGCGACAGGTTTCCGTCCGAATTGTCCGGCGGCATGACCAAGCGCGTGGCGTTGGCCCGCGCGCTCGCGCTCGATCCGGCGATCGTCTTCCTCGATGAGCCGACCTCGGGGCTCGACCCGATTGCCGCCGGCGAGTTCGATACCCTGATCAAGACCTTGCAGAAAACGCTGGGGCTGACGGTGTTCATGGTCACCCATGACCTTGCCAGCCTCAATGTCGTCTGCGACCGCGTCGCGGCGTTGGCGGACGGCAAGATCGTCGCCATCGGACCGATGCGCGAACTGCTTCAATCCGGGCATCCCTGGGTGCGGGCCTATTTTCACGGCAAGCGCTCCCAGATGCTGCAACCCAAAGCGAGTTAACAGATGGAAACCCGCGCTCCCTTCGCCGTTGTCGGCGCTTTCGTTCTGGCGGCCATCGTCGCCGTGTTCGGCTTCGTCTACTGGCTGAATGCCTCCGGCGGGCTCGGTCCGCGCACCTCCTATCATGTCCGGTTCGACGGACCGGTGCCGGGCCTGTTGGTCGGCGCCGGCGTGCTGTTCAACGGCATCCGCGTCGGCGAGGTGACGGAGCTCGGGCTTGCGCCGGACGATCCGCGCCGCGTCAACGCCACCATTTCGGTGACGACGACCACGCCGGTGCGATCAGACACCAAGGTCGGCCTTGAGTTCCAGGGCCTCACCGGTGTTCCCGTCATCGCGCTGGAAGGCGGCGTGATGCTGGCGAATAACGGCGAGGTGCCGACGCTGATCGCCGAACCCGGCGCAGGACAGGGCATGACCCAGGCCGCGCGCGACGCGCTGCGCAAGGTGGATTCGGTGCTGACGGAAAATTCCGGCGCGCTGAAGGACACCATCGGCAATTTCAAGATTTTTTCGGAAGGCCTGGCGCGCAATACCGGCAAGCTTGACGGCATCGTCGCCGGCCTCGAACGGATGACCGGCGTCACCGCGCCGCCACCGAAGATCACCTACGATCTGCGCGCCGTGCCGAGCGCCGGCCCCGCCGGCAAGACCATCAATGTGCAGTGGGCCATTCCGGAGCCCACCGCAGTGGTGATGCTGGAGACGCAACGCTTTCTGTTTTCGCCGCCGCAGGAAGTTCCCGGGTTTGCCGAGGCCATGTGGGCCGATGCGCTGCCGAAGCTGATCCAGGCGCGGTTGATCGAGAGTTTCGAGAATTACGATCTTGCGCACGCACCGCTGCGCGTCGCGGATTTGGGCCAGCCCGAATTTCAGCTGCTGATCGATGTCAGGCGGTTCCGGATTGCACTCGACCAGCAGCCGACGGCCGAGATCGGATTGTCGGCGCGGATCGTCGACAAGAACGGCAAGGTTGTCGCCTCCCGCTTATTTGAGGGTAGCAATAAAATCGATTCGGTCGCGCCGGCGCCGGCAGTTGAAGCGTTCAGCGAAGTGTTCGGCCGGATTGCCAAGGAGATGATAGCGTGGACGACGGAGATATTCTAAAGGCCTCGTCAGCTCGATTTTCTCAATCAAATTGGGCTTGAGAGCCAAACTAGGCCTGTAACGAGTGCTTCGATTTGTCGTTCGTGCCGCAGGCGGTTTCTATTCTGTTCTTGCTGAGCAATGGCTTGATCTTGATCAAGAATGGGAAGAACAAAAAGGAAATTGATACGTTCACATGGTCGCGCGGCGCTTCATTGATCCAAGCAACCGAAATTGAGTCTGTCAGCCAAAAAATCTGAGCGAATTCAAGGGGCCTGCGTATTCGACTTTGAGTCTAGTTGAGCCGAAAATCCGAGTCCCGAGTCTCTACACGGGATGAAATATGAGTCCCGAGTCATCCTGCGCTTGAGATAACGGTAAGTTACTGAAAAGAATAAAAACCCCGCTGGTGCAGGGCTTGCTGAACTTCGATGGCGTCCGGATCCCAAATCGCGCCCTGGAGGCGGGGCCACGGACACATGAAGGTGCAGACCTGGTCGCGGGCGAAGCCGGCCAAGCCGTACGTCGTTCCGGCGAACACGGTGATCCAGGTCCAGGCTGATAGCGATGCTTCGCCGCCGGTGCCGAACGAGATCAGCAGCCAGACGGCGTGCTTGGCGCCGATCTCAGCGATGCGCCGGATCGTGAGAGGTGCGTTCATTTTCTTCAGGCGATCACGACGGTCGCCTTCGATCTGGCGCTCCACCAACAGGAAGGGATCCGTCCAGACCGTCTGCGGCAGGCGAAGCCGCACCACACGCCACCGGCCAGTGCATTTGTCAAAATCAGGACCGCCGCGGCCAGGATCATCAGCCAGGTGACGTAGTAGAGTTCTTGCGGCCAGATCTCGATGAATAAACCGTAGAGGCGGCCGTGTTCAAAATCCAGCAGGATGGCCTGGTTGGGTTCACCGGCGTCTCGGTCCCAGCGCAGGAAGGGCGCGATGTAGTAGCGCCGAGCGTCAGGACCAGGATCACCCATTTGAGCCGGCGGATCCGGCCCTTCACGGATTGCAGGACGACCCTGGTGGTCGTTCCGGACGCGGCTGCCTTCTTGGCACGCGTGCGGGCGTGGTCGATCTCGATGGTGAGCGCCATGGCTAAAGGAGAGCTTTGACGCGGCTGACGAGATGCTGCACGCCGGGCCACCTGTCGCGCTCGACGACCAAACGGAAGCCGAGATTGTTGGGAGGAACGCCGACGGCGCAGCCGCCCGCCTTGGCGTCGCGGATGAAGTCGGTAACGTAGGCGCGATGCTGGCCCTCGACGACGCGCACGCCGCAGTTGGGGCTTTCCGAGACGACCTTGCCGGCATCGTCAAGCACGCGGCGGACGAAGCAGGATGCCGTCCATTCCCAGACGTTTCCGCCGACGTCCTGCAGGCCGTTCTCGTTGGAGCCAAAGCTTCCGAATGAACGGGTGCCTGGGTCGGACGGAGCGCGGTCGGCTTCTCGTTCGTAGCGGGCGATCCAGCGTTTTGACGGATCGTTGTCGTCGATGACAATGCCGTCGTCCTTGAACTTGCTGCCCGCAGCAAATGCCCATTCTTCGTCGGTCGGCAGCCGCCAGGTCTCGCCGCTCTTGCGCGATAGCCAAGCGGCATAGCCGTTGGCATCGTGCCAGGAGATCTGTACGGCAGGGCGGTCCGCGGCGACGACCACACCGCGGTCAAGCGCGCGGCAGGCGCCATCATCGACGCAAGCCTGGTAGTCGGTGGACGAAACCTGGTGTTTCATGATTGCGAGCGGCTTGGGAAGACTGACCTGAATCAGCGGCGCGGACGCCTGCTTGCCAGCGTGGGTGAAGTCGCCGTTGACGCGGTAGGGGGACGATCCGGAATGCAGTTCGACGATGGCCTGGCGATCTCGAAGGTTCGCGTCCAGAGCGCTGTTCTCCATCACCAGCGGCGCCACCGCCAGCGGACCCGCAAGGCCCGCTGCGCAGGCCAGAGCGAACTTGATTTTGAATGCGATCAGCATGACGTGTTCGATTCAAGAGAGGAGGGGTGCCGGCGAAAGGCCGGCACCCGAGTTCGTCGTTCTCAGTTCGTCTTCGGGGCCGGGATTTCCGCCGGCGCCTTCACCTGAGTCATCAGATCGTCGTTCCACTTGCCTTCGACCTTGAAGTGGGCGGTGGCGCCGAGTTCGACGGCCTCGATCAGGTTGTGGGTGACGTAGGCGTAGATGCCGGGCTCGAGGAAGGTGTACATCGCGGCACCTGCGGATCCGCCGCGGATGAACCAGGTCTCGAGACCGGTCTGCGGGGCGTTGCCGATCTTGCCCGTTTCCCAGACGTAGTCGCCGTGGCCACCGATCAGATGCGGGCGGCTGTCGCGGTTGGCTTCGGAGTGAACGATCAACACCGTCTCGCCGACCTTTGAGGTCAACGCGTTCTTGCCTGTCAGGGCGCCGACCTTGCCGTTGAACACGACGTGGGTCGGAACGAGCTTGCGCATCACCTCGACGGTGTCGGTGTAGGCGTCACCCGGCGAGTCATAAGACTTGTATTTGCCCTTCTCGTCCTTCGGGATGTAGATGTCCTGCTCGCCGATGTAGACGGCCTTGTCGTAGTGTAGGGACTTGCCCTTGCCGTCGGTCAGCCCTTCGCGCGGCAGCACCATCACGGCACCGTTCATGCCGGAGACGACGTGCCAAGGAATCATCGGACCGCCCGGGGCGCAGTGATAGACGAAGGTGCCGGTGCGAGTGGCCTTCCAGCGGATCGTGACCTGCTCGCCGGGATTGATCAGGGAGAGCTCGGCGCCGCCAAGGGCGCCCGTGGCGGAGTGGAAGTCGATGTTGTGCGGCATCGAGTTGGTGGCTGACGGCGGCCTCGCGGGAACACTGGTTTTCAGCGACATCGCCTCGACAGACGTTAGGTTTTCGCAGGACGGTACCAGCCTGGTCATTACAGGCCTGCTGACCGAGAAGACCGTGACGGTGCTGGGAGAGTTTAGTCCTTTCCGCGGTGGAAGGTTGCAGACAATCAGCTTCTCCGATGGAGTCAGCTTGACGCCGGGCGATGTCAAGAAAACCCTGATCGACCAAGAGAGTGCCGCGGATGGCGGCGCGGTCTACGGCTTTGACTACAGCGACGATACTATCGCGGCCGGACTTGGCGACAAGTATCTCTACGGTGGATTCGGCGACAACGACACCTACATCTACACGCCTTCTGGCGGCAATACCACGATCGATGACGATAGCGGGACGCTGGTGATGCAGGATATCGCGTCGACCGGAGTGACGCTGTCAAATCCGAGCAATAGTTACGATGTGATCTTGACGGTAACGTCGACCGGAAAAGCGGTAACATTAAAGAACGAGTTGACCCCGTGGTATAGCGGGCTGACAGTCAACTTCTCTGACGGAGTAAGCTGGAATCGTTCGCAGATCAGTAACTTGGTATTCGAGCCAGTGCCGACAGTCATCACATCGGAAGTATTGGCGAACGATAAAGGTCCGTCGCACACGGACTATGTGACCAGCGACGGTCACGTCACGTTGACGGGAACGGTGCGGAGCGGGTCGAGCGTTTCGATCTTCGACGGCACCAAAAATGTCGGCAGCGCGATCGTTTCTGGTACAGGCTGGACTTTTTCAACCGATCTAGGGGACGGGACACACCAACTCCAGGCGACAGCGACGGGCTCTAACGGAACCTCGACGACGAGCGGGCCAGCGGCCACTATCGTCGTTGATACCACGGCTCCCCAGCCGGTGACCTCCGGAATAGCCCAAGGGCAAAACGCGGCCCTGGTCCTGAACGGAACGTCGGAAGCCAGTAGCGTGGTGGAGATTTTCGACGGGACGACGCTCCTTGGCGCCGCAACGGCGGACGCCTCCGGATTGTGGAGCTTAACTACAGCCTCACTGGCGGATGCGCTGCACACGTTCTCCGTGACCGCGAGTGATCTCGCCGGAAACGTCGGTTCCGGTGCGAGCATCGTGCAATATGGCGGTTCAGGCGTCGATGTTGTCGATATCGCCACGACGCTGCAAGCCTCGAACTTCGTCTATGACGCGACCAATGCTGATTGGCATGTCAGCGCGACAGGCGTTGCAGAGACCCTTTCGAGAGTGGAGTCTGTCGTCGATGGGGCGGGTCATCGGTTCTTGCTGGTGGGCGGCGGCAGCCAGTACGCCACGATCCAGGCCGCGGTAAACGCTGCTTCGAACGGCGATACCATTTTGATTGCGCCGGGAAGCTACACGGAGAATGTAGCCATTGTCGGAAAGGCGTTAAGTCTCGAAGGTTTCGGCGGCACGACCCTTCACGGCAGCATTACCGAAACCGGTACACTCAATGGCGCGTTGACCATCGACGGCATTGCCATTGATGCCACCGGCCAGCAATACGGTGTATTGGTGTCGGCAAATTCGACCGGCTTCGCCGGCTCCGTGATCCTGGATCATGCATCCATCGCCAATGCCCAGTTGAACGGCTTTGCCTACATCGAAAGCGGAAACGGTTCGACGCCTACACACACAGACACGGTCGGATCGATTTCAATCCTGAATTCCGTATTTTCCGGGAATGCGACTCAAACCAGTGGATCCAATGGCCGAGGAGACATCCTTCTTTACGGCTACAACGGGAATTTCACCGCCAACGGCGTAACCATCGAAAATCCTGGTGCGGGAGCGCAAAAGGCAATCCAGATGCGCGGCGTTCAGACCGGTGCAAATACGGTCAACGTCGGACCGTATCAGTCGAGCGGTGATATCGCTCTGACAGATCTAAATGTTTCCGGAACGTACACGCAGGATTTGCTGGCTTTCTATAGATATGCGGATCTCGGATCATTCAATGCGAGTGGAGTCACATTGAATGCTGCCGCGCCCTGGGGCCTGCTCAATTTCGATGAAGTTGGCGGCACGGTCGATTTGTCGAACGGGATCAGCGCTACCAACCTCGCGGCGGGAGCTCCTGTCGCAGTTGAACAAGGCCTTAATTCGGGCAACACGTTCGTTGGTACGAGCGGAAACGATATTCTCGTGAGCAATGGCGGGACTGACACTTTGATCGGTGGGGCAGGCAACAACACCTATGTTGCTTCCAGGTCCGGCCAAACAACGATTGACGCAAACTGGGCTGCTGGAGCGACAAACGTACTTGATTTCGTCGGCGGGATAACAGACCAAAATCTTTGGTTCCAGCAATCCGGAAACGATCTGAAGATTGATCTGATCGGAACAAATACGCAGGTGGACGTGAATGGTTGGTTCGCTAACAGCAACAACCAGTTGCAAGAGATTTCTGCAGGGGGGCTAAAGCTCGACAGTCAGATTTTGCAACTGGTTCAAGCGATGGCAACTTACTCGGCGGCCAATCCCGGGTTCGACCCAACGAATTCAAGTATCCACACAGCACCCAATGACACCAGCTTGCAGAATTCAATGGCGGCCGCTTGGCATGCCTGAGGATCGCCGCCGACGGCCGATGGGAAGAAGGTGCTCGCCTGGGTGGAGCGATCATCAACGCCAGAATTGCTGCGGCGCTTACTCCTGGAGATCATTTTAGGAGTATTAAGTCGCCTTCGGAGCAGCACCAAGCTTCGGCAGATGCAATCCGCCTACTGTCAAATGTGAGGGGCCAGAAACTGGCAGATCTCGCCGCTGGCGCTGGAAGCGGTCCACCGGATCGACGTCTTATTTGAGATCGAGCGAGGCATCAACGGCCGGAACCCCGCACGGCGCCGGGCCGTCCGCCAGGAACTCAGGGCGCTGCCGGATACTTGCGAACTCTCGACAGAACTTTCGT
The DNA here is from genome assembly GCF_900099825.1 of Bradyrhizobium ottawaense. Lineage (NCBI taxonomy): Bacteria > Pseudomonadati > Pseudomonadota > Alphaproteobacteria > Hyphomicrobiales > Nitrobacteraceae > Bradyrhizobium > Bradyrhizobium ottawaense. The sequence continues at coordinate 7,919,432 of NZ_LT629693.1, forward strand.
CTCTCAAACGACTTGGCGGGGTCAACACCATTGGGATGGGGTCAGTTCATCCGATGGGCCACAACCACATCGCGGCGGACGCTTCCATTTTCAGTGACTAGGTGACCACAAAAGCTTGCGAGTGCGTGTATGGGTTTATGTTTGGGTGAGGGTTAGTTTTTCAAAAAAATCGTAATTATATCAATGATAGTGGCGGAAGGGGTGTCAACCGAAGGGCACGGGAAAAGCTACGGTATTTTCATTTTTTGGGTTTGATCCCACGGACTATTCCACGACGAGAAAGCACGCCTGTCTTAGGCGAGACCCAAAACGCGCAGCATGGTGTGCAGGTAAGAGCAGCCCACCGATAAAGAGAGCGCGCAGAACGCTGGCGTGAAAGAGCAGAAGGACGCTGCCAATCAACCGGAGTCTCCCGGTGAACCGGCAGGTGGAGTGCAAACACGACTGCTTCCAGGTCGTCGATGCTACCGGAAGGTTTATCCTGGCCGTCACCCACCGACAGGACTTATCCGCTACACCCACGCAGGCAACTATCTGAGTGCCCGTGAGGCGGAGACGATTGCTAATGCGGTGGCGAAGCTTCGCTAAGTGCTCAATTGGTGGTAGAGAGCCCAATAGTACTCTCTAGCTCCGGTTTGCTTTATGGACGCCTTGAAGGATTTTCTCACGAAAGCTGCGGACTTGTATTTGGCCGCGCCCGCATTTTTCAATTGGGCGGCGCCGATCTTTATAGCAGCGATAGGTGGTCTTATCGGACTGGCTTATTGGTTGGGCGGAAAATTTGCGGACTCTGAGATTAACGGCCTTAAGGCTCAGATGGCAGCGCTCGACCAACGTTTCAGCCTGGCAAAGGAACAGACGGCGGTATCTGCGAAAGAAGCGTCAGACCTCAAATCGCAACTCGAAAAGCTTCAGCATCAGATAACAAACCGCGAGTCGACAGAGGTATTGACGGAATCTAGCAGAGTTCTGACGACAAACCTAAACCGCATGATAAGCGCCAATAATGCAGCTCAAGGATACCTAGTCAGCACTGGATTCGACAAAAATGGAGAATTGAGCTGGCGTCCCATGACGAAAGAAGAGGCCCGCGCAGAGGTTGACTATAGAATCAAGAAGCTAAATGACCCGCGGTGACCAAATTATTTGGCCACGTTGTTCCGGTGGGTGGCTAGACATCACTCACCGTCCTTTGCCACGGCTAGGGCTGCGCGCTCTGCACCTATCGTTGCGTCCATGTGCACGTCCATCATGGGGCAGGGATGGCCATCAAGTCTAGCGACTTCGATACGATGCCGCTCTGTCCGTCACACCACCAGTTCGAAGGCTACGGTGTTGCTCTCCATGCTGGTCAGAAGCGCTGGGAAGCTCTGTACGGTACCCAGGATGGCCACATCGCGGCCACACGTAGGCTGATAGACGAGAAATCATTTTAAACAGCTATGGCTCATCAGGCACGAATCACCCCTCGGAAGGTCTGGAATAAATTCACAAAGCCGCAGGAAAGCCACAATCTCCGCATTTTGGCGCAAGGGGTTCTGCCACTCGAACTGTCCAACAAGTCTATGATTTTATTTTAAAATTCCGAATACGGCTCAAATCACCACGGGATAAGTCATATTGATATTCCCTCGCGCCCTTGCCAACGGTTCAGGCCAACCCCACACATCTAACTCCCCCCGAAAGGCATGTTTCTTTTTCAATGGAGAACCATGCCTGTGTCAGACAAATTACTGGTCAATCTCTGGGGAGCAAGCATCAGCGCCGATGGCGTCTGGGCGATCGGGGCTGCGGTTCTGATTGTGGTGGTTATCGCGCTTTGCCGGAAGCGGGCTTAATCCACTCATTCCTCGTGATGATCATCTCTCGAATGCCCGCATTGTATGGTCGTTAGGCGGAGACGATAGCGAACGCAGTTGCCAACCTTCGCTCCTGAAGTGGTAAAAGCCTCCTGACACTACTTTGGGGGCTTCGATGACCAACAGCGCTCAGACCAAAAGGGGAGGTAGACGCTACCGCGCCAAACAACGCGGTAAGCTCGGTGTTGGCCGCATGAACAAAGCCATGGGCGAGTTTCTGACCGCACAAGGCCGTGTCGAGCTGACCATGATCCTCCTCCTGATGATGATGAGGGACGAGGACTACGAGTGGATTTTCGACCAGATGTCGGAAAAGCCGTTCGGGGACAAAATCAAGTTCTTCAAAAAATACACGGCGGACGAAAGCCAGTTCTCGCCCGAAAACCTCATTCTGCGAAACCAAATCTACGAAGACCTCGATGCCCTGTTGCCCCAAAGAAACTCAATCGTGCACGGCGAAACCTACGAGGATCAGTTTAAGGGTCGGCCAAAACAGTCTTACCGGGTCGGGGTGATAAAAAATAACATCGAGTACCTCGAAGACTACTCGATGGATAAGCACGGCTCCAACGTCTTCTCCGTTAAACAGGTGCAGGACGCTACGGCGCTGGCAAACCAAACGTGGCGGAATATCAACCGGATTAGAGGTATCGAGGGGTCTCTGTGGTGGGATTAATCAGCCCCGGTGTTGTCATGCTGGGCGGCCAGCATGGCGCTTGTCCAAGCCGTTGCCACTAGCCCTTTAGTCCTCAAACAACCGCCGCAACTTTCCGATCACGTGTTGCATAATACGCAGCATGGAGCCCTGACCGCGTTCGTGAGGTCTTGAACACTCGACACATGCAGGTCTCGACAATCTGGATGGCGTTCTTGGTTCGCTCGTCCTTCTTCAAATTTCCGATGTATTTGTCCCGGGCGGTAGTCGTTGCACGGTTTACAACTCCAGAAGCTTATCACGCTGCTCGTCGGAGATTTCCAAGTCCACCGTCATAAAGCTTGCATTCTTCAACTCGGCGGTGAGCAGGGCGGTGATGTCCTCAGTCATGTTAGTGACGTGGTCAATCCTTGGTCTTCTTCTTCCGCCACCGACTCGACTTGGGCGGTGGCTGTTTTCTTGTCGGTAGATCCGAGAGCAGCTTGAATTTTGGTTGAGCTGGGATTGTTCCGCCATTACGTCTGACGCTGTCAACGGCTGCTAGATGCCTTCCCATGTCATCGCAGAACGAGAGAAGCCACCTCGTGAGCTGGAATAGTTCCTTGCCTGCCATTTTCTTGGCGCGAGGATTTGAATAAACGTCCGTTACGACCGCCTCAAACTGACCGTCAGCGGAGGAAAAATATAATAATATGGGTGAGTGGATAAGATCATTCCGCGTGTGCGATTGTTTGCCGATCTGGTCAGAAATCCAAACATATTCGGCGAAAACGGCTTGTTGAAACTGGTTGTGAGTGTCGGCCTGTTGCTTCTTTAATTCTTCGATGGACGCTCTAAGCGCTGCGGTGAGCATGTTCCGTTGCGCGGCGTCACTTTTAGATGAGTGCCATATCGCATTGGCGACGGACGTTTCAGCACCTGACGCTAATTGAAAGGTGCCAGCCAATTGCTCATGCAGCCACGCCCAACGGCGAACCAGTTTACCGAGCTCTGAATGAAGCCTTCGTTCGTCTACCGCGTTTTTCTGCTTTTGGGCCGTCGTGCGTCCCGGTACGACTATAGTGCGTGACTTAAGAGCAGGCTTGAATGGTTTGCCTGGCGGGAAGCCTACGGTCATGATTCACAAATCCGAAAAGATGTGAGCATAATGCACCCAACAGGTGCAAAACAGGTGAGCTTCCTGAATAAAGACACGCAGTTCCAAAAAGGCAAGTCCGGCAACCCGAATGGGCGGCCTAAGGGCGAGACTATCAAGTCAATTCTCAAGCGCCTGCTGGCAACAAACCTGAAGAATGAGCCTGACTTCCTGCTGGACGGGGAGCCGTCCTTCGTGCTGACGTTGAATTTCGGGATATTACCTCGGACGGGCTACTCCAGCAGAGTTCTTTTAAAGGTCTGACGAAAAAGTAGGCGGACTTACCGTTTGGTCTTAAGTTTGTTCAGCTTTGCCAATATTGCTTTGTGTTTACTCTGACTGTCCGCCAGCGTGCCCAAGACGATCTGCATATTGCGCTCCGCACCCCTCTTTTCGACGGGAGACCTCGGATTGTCCGCAAGTTTCTTGAAACGGTCGTAGCGCTTCCTGGCTTCGCCTAAGAGCTTCTCGTTTTGGACTTCGAGTTTTTTTATGATTACGTCGATATCGCTCGCCATGGTAGTTCTCCGGAAAAGAGGAAATGAAGGCTTCGTCCCCGACGTAAAAGGCTAATCCTTCGCCCAGGGCCAGCCGTACACAATTCACCATTTTGGGCTGAGCGACGAATTGCGTCCACAAACGACGAGTTGTTTGGACCCGCGCGTCATGGCGACGTACAGGTTTCGGGCATTTAAGCTGTCGGCATCGAGAATTACTGCGACCTCCGCTTCAAGGCCTTTGAGCAACAACGTGCTGCCGACGGCGCGACGTGGTAACGAGCGACCGACGAAGCGACCTTGTTCGCGAATTCGAACGGCGGCATCATAAAACTCGATTACGTCCGGCCCACAGCACAGTTCCAACGCGCGGAAACAGGAGCGCAGCACCGCGGGTCTATATACCCGCACTCCGGCTTCCTTGTTAATCTCCACCAGAAGGTCCAGGACATTTCGATGACTGCGGTCGTTCTGAAAAGCGACAGCCGAGCGTTCGACCGCACTTGGTTCTTTTCGACCGGACCCGCGCGTGACGACTTCAACGCGCTTCACAAGGTCAGCGGCTCCGACGTTCGTCATGATCTTTTCGGCAAATTCGGCAATTGTCCGTAAGGCGCGAGGTGCCGCCAAATCCAATTGACCTGCGAATGTCACCAAATCGCGCAAATCCACGGCCTCCACGGTTACCGCGCCCGGAGTCTCACTAGCATATTTTTGTTGGCTAGCTGGGCTAGTGCTTTCGCCGATAATCAATACGGAGCCGGTGCCGGACGGCGCCTTCACGCGTCCGGCCTTCAAGAGCTTTGCGTAGTCGTTCTGACTGCCATCGAGCTTGGTCCAGACCACAGCGGCGGGAGCGGTGGTCAGATCTATGGGCTCTTTAGCGAGGAGCCGCTTTCTTGCCTCTAGCAGCCAGTACCCGAGCTCATCTGCACCCGCATTGGCCCATCGCCAGGGATGTGCGAGCTCACCAGCGACCGAGAAGTGACTGCAAACATCATCGTCCCAACTGGCAAGAGGGTCATCACCGAATCCAAAAATAGCCTGGACCGGATCGCCGACAACACACGTCGGCAAGATCGCGGAGGCGTGGCAAATGATAGCGTGCTGCCTTGTTGAGCAATCTTGATATTCATCAACGAGCAACCGCGAATAGCTCGCGGCAATGACGTCGTTAATATGCCCCGCTTGCAAGAGGGCGGAAGCAGCGTCTCGGATGGCGCGGTAATTGGGACGACCTCCTTCAATGATGTTGGGGTCGTGCCCGGCTCGGGCAGGAAAGGTCGAAATCAGACGTATGGCCCATCCGTCGATCGTGGAGATGCGATAGGCGGAGCCAACGACGTTTGCCTTATCGAGGCGATCGCGCAAGGCAGCTACGCCAGAGTTTGTATGCGTCAGGACAAGGATTGGCCGTGGGGATGTGTGTTCTTGCAGGGCTCGTGCGATGAGCTGGGTCTTACCGCAACCGGCAGGGGCGATAACCAACCCTCGTTCTACATCGAGGAGATTTGGGTCAGGCGTTGCCATCCGCCGCCCATTCAAAAATAGCGGTGATCTTGTCGGAAAATTCATCGTCAGCTTCGGTGAGATCGGGACCAATAACATCGCGCGCGACAGTCTCCATCGCGCCTATGTTTTTGAACCAACCGGCTCCGCTTTTAGCTGCCGTGGCAAGGATCACGCAGCTCTCGTAGGAGATGCCGGTGCCCAATTCCTCTCGCATGCCATTCAAGTTTTTTGCGTTAGCCGAGGCAGATTTTATATGATCGTTGATAAGTGCTTCTTCCTTAAGCTCGACAGCTGTTTCCAAGAGGCCACGGGTACCGGAGTTTGATAGGCATTTGAACAGTTCGTCTTCGAGCGCGCTTCCTGGTGCCCATGCGAAGATTTGTCCGCCACCATCGGTAAACCTCTTTTCGGCCCGCGCCGATATCTGCCTGTCGCTGTCGCGGAGGACGGCAGTTCTGTAACCCAGCGAGAGAAAGGCGTTGGCGCGTTTGAAGGTGTTCGTGCCGCCTCCATCAACAAGGCTGACGCCGAGTGCCGTGATCGCCGTTTTGCTCTGCGCGATTCTGTGTTGATCCAGTCCACGCAGAAGGCCAATTTCGGTTGCCCCTTCACAGACTATGATGGTTGGCGCGAGCAGGGCGTCCGGCGACAGCCTTATTGTCCCTTGAATGTCGTCGGCGGTCCCGACCACAGTTGCTCGATGTTCCTCGCCAACCTTGCGGAGTACGTAGAGTTGGCTACCAGATAGCTCTCGCACGGCGACAGGGGAATGTGTCGTGATGAAGGCCTGTAGTGGAGGCGTGCGTTCCTTGGCGCCAAGGGCATCGATAAGGCGAATGATGCGGTGGGGTTCAAGACCGTATTCGAGCTCATCGACGATTGCGACCGAGGCGTTCTTGGAGGCGCGTCGTTGAAGGCCAGCGATCAATAGGCGCGAAGAGCCGAGGCCCAAGCCTTTAAGCGGGACTCCGTTTTGGTCATGGAGCGAAATCGTCCCTCCGCTGATCGAAACGGAGTGAGCGTCGAGGAGAGCTTTGACTTCATTGCCTATGGGGATGCCGAGTTCGTTAGCAGTCTCGGCAACAACTTGCAACGCGTCCGATAGCTCCTCTTTTGCTCGCTCACCAAACGTATTCCGCATTTCTCGCGCCGCCGCTATGAGCGCGGTCGAAGTGTCGGCTCGCTCTTCTGAGATACGATTGAGAATGGAGCCACGTCGCCAGCTAAGGTGATTTTCTGAGAATGTGCCTAGTCTCGTGGGTGCAATACGTTGCCGGTCTGTCCAGTTGAGATTTCTAAACTGACCTTTTGCGCTGGAACGCTCTGAAACTAAACCCCATTGTGGTTCAAGGTCACTTCCTATCGTCAGAGCAAGCTTCAGGACCGTTTCGAGCCCAACTTCCGGTTCCTCAGTAACGTCGCCGGTTAGTTCATCAAACCCACTGAGATAGGAGCCGTAGGTCTCGACGTTCTTTAGCGCGTCGTCAAGCGCGCCAAGCGTTACAGCAATGTTGATGGGGTTTGCGACGTCCATGAGATGGAAATCAGTATCGTTGATTTGCAGATTGCGTCGAGCGCCGAGGCAGTAGTCAATCGCGTCGAGGATGCTGGACTTTCCGGTATCGCCAGGACCGATGATGCAATTCACCCCCGGTGAAGGTTCCCAGCTAAACTTCTTCAGGCATCGAAAGTTCGCGATCTCGATTTTCCTGATGATCGGCATTGAGGTGGTCCTGACGGGAAGGAAGTGACGCCCCATACGGCCTAGAAGCCGTACCAAGGGAGAGCCCCCAAAGGTTGTTTAGCAGGACATTACACTATGGTTGTAGAGTCAATTCTTGGCTGAGAATACGGGCGCTTTTTGTTTGGGTCGCCATTATCGGTTGAGGAGCGCACTCACCGACCGCGCGATGCAACGTGGACGACGTCGTGGATGAAACACACGAATCGCCGAATTTCAAAGCGAGATCAATAGCGCTTGGCGGAAAGTACGTCCGCCGTTGGCGTCCAGCGCGTTTAGATTGGCTGAGGAAGCTGAATGGAAATATTAGTGGGGTGATGGAGGCCGTGTTTCTTACAGCGGCCCTAAGCAAGGCGGAAGCCGGGCGATTGTTCGGACGATGCGAACTCGCGTCTCTGAGCTACCTCGTCTTGAGAGACCCTTAAGGGAGACCAAGGCTAGTTCGTAGACGCTTTTCCTGCTCTGGATTTATAGACCGAATGTAATCGCCGAACAGCTTCTCGTAGAGATGTAATTTGTGCTCCGCGTCTTCACCCTTTACGAAGCTCGCCGCCTGTTCGAGAAATTTCCACATTCGCTCGTCGGTAAAACGTAGCGTTCGGTGAGACATTCGAAGGTTGAAAATGTCTACTTCAGCTCTGGCTGTCTGAGTCTTCGTAGGATTGATCGCAAAGTGCGACCTACGCAAAAGCGCTATCGCTTGCGAATGTTCGTCTGCGAGCGTTTCAAAATCATTTGAAGAAAAAATGATATCGTCGCTGTAGACGGTAACTTTTGATTCGAAGCGGTTGCCAGTCAAGGCTGATCCGAATAGCGATTTCTCCAATACTAGGGTCGCGAGCAGAGAAGATTGTCTAAATCCACGCGGCAATGTGCACTTATCGCCTTGGCGTATTGTGCTTTCGCCTGCAATCTTGAACGCCGATGAACGTGCCAAGCCGATAGCTTCAAGTGCGCGGCAAACCTTTGTGCGGGTGACGTGATCGAAGAATCCCTTCAGGTCGATAACTGCGAAGCATTTGTTGACAAGATGTGGTCGAAGAGCCGCTACGTGAGCCCGCTTGGCGAAGGCGGTGAATGCCGCGTTCGGCTGCCAATGACTGAAGACGCGCTCCTTAAGTAGTCGCCATTCCTCTTCGCCGTCATAGGCAGCGCGGCCACCCTCTGAAAAAGTACGCCATCCGGCATAGGACTTCGTGAGGACAAAGTATCGGGTTCCGTCTTTGAGAAATGACCGAGCGACGTTTCGCATGTTTTCAAGAAAGATGACAATTGGGGCGAGGTGAAACCTGCCCCAACGCCATTTGGCAGGTATGGCCGTGAAGCCACGAGGAATGCGCCTAAGCGCGCCCTTGCGCAAGGGACCGTCTCTTTCGCTTGAGAAGGAAGATTTGTCAACGCGGGCCGTATTTTCCTCGTCCCACATTTAACGGGATAACTCGCTGAACAAGCGCGGAAGGGGACGATGGCCATGACCTGCGAATTGGTTGGCGTATCCAAAGAAATCGGTGGAACGTTGCTCGCCCCTTTTTTAACACCTACCAATTTGGGATAGTTGTTGACGATAATCGCGCGATGCCCGGTTGACCTTGGGAGCGGATGGCCCGACTATCTTTATGATTGAAACGTCAAATTAGACACGCTTAGGAAGAGAAAATGGGGTCCGTACCGCAACGCGGTGATTTCGTCCGCGTGCGTTCCCGTCGTTGGCTTGTCGAGGATGAGCGCCCAATTGATGGACTGAAAACCCTTCGTTTGGCATGTGTAGACGACGACGCCCAAGGCGAAATAGCCGAAGTCTTGTGGGACGCCGAGATTGACGGCTCAGTTCTTGGGGATGAAGGCTGGGCCAGCGTTGCCAACCTGGGAACCGACGACCCCAGCGTCTTTTCGGCCTATTTCCGCACGCTCCGTTGGAACACCGCCACGGCTGCCGATCGTGACCTGTTTCAGGCTCCATTTCGCGCAGGTATCCATCAAGACACCTATCAGCTGCTTCCCCTGCGGAAGGCCCTTCGTCTGCCTCGCGTCAACCTCCTGATCGCCGACGATGTCGGCGCAGGAAAGACGGTCGAGGCGGGGTTGGTGTTGCGCGAGATGCTCCTTCGCCGGCGGATTGACTTTGTCCTGGTGGCAGCGCCGGCAGGCATGGTCCGCCAGTGGCAGGAGGAATTGGACGCGAAGTTCGGCCTATCCTTCACCATCGTCGATCGTGAGTATTTGGCTTCGCTTCGTCGGGAAAGGGGTTATAGCGCGAGCCCATGGGCATCGGGTTCGCGCTTTATCATTTCGCATTCGCTGCTGGCTGATGAGACCTACGTCGGCGGTCTTTGTGATCTTCTCGGAAATTTCCGGCCTCGCGCGCTTCTAATCCTGGATGAAGCACATCACGCAGCACCAGCGAGCGGCTCGCGCTACGCGATAGACAGCCAATTCACGCGCGCCGTGCGCGGGCTGGCCGAGCGCTTCGAGCACCGTCTCTTCCTGTCGGCCACCCCACACAACGGTCACTCTAATTCGTTTTCGGCGCTGCTGGAAATCCTCGATCCCCAGCGGTTCACACGCGGTGTCCCGGTGAAGCCCCGCGATCTCGACCCCGTTATGGTGCGGCGCCTGAAATCCGATCTGCGATATTTCGGCGAAACGTTTCCTGAGCGGAGGGTGGAGCCCATCCGCATTTCAGGGCTGCCGAGCAATACGCCGGAGCTCGTCCTCTCACAAATGCTCACGGCTTATGGGGAGGCTGTCCGTGCGCGGACGGCCAATCTGCCGCCGAAAGAGGCGGGCTATATTCGCCTCACATTTGTCGGCCTTCAGCAACGGTTGCTTTCATCGATTGCGGCTTTCGCCAAAACCTTAGAGGTCCATCGCAAGGGGCTGCTGAAGTTGGATAAATTGGCCTCAATAGCTGCTGCGGAAGCATTCGTCCGGGGTGGCGCCGAGACCGAAGACGACCCCGAAGACGTCGAAACCGGGGAAAAGCTGATCCAGGAGGAAGAAGACCAGGCTGCGGAAGCTGCGGGTGCCCTTGCGGCCGGCGTTTCAGACCTGGCCATCATTGATCAGATGTTGGAAATCGCCCGTAAACACGCGCACGGGCCCGACGCCCGTATCGACAAGCTTGTGGAGTGGATTCGCGCGAACATGGCACCGGCGGGCCAATGGAATGAGCGCCGGCTGGTTCTCTTCACGGAATACGAGGACACACGCCGCTGGCTAGAAAAGCGGTTGGCCGAAGGTCTCGATGAACTGCACCCCGATGACCGGATCGCATCGTTCACTGGCTCTACACCAAGCGATCGCCGCGAGGAGTTGAAGCGCCGGTTCAATTCAGATCCCGCCAAGGATCCGCTTCGGATCCTGATCTGCACCGACGCGGCAAGGGAGGGCATCAATCTCCAGATGCGCTGCTACGATCTCATTCACGTCGATCTACCCTGGAACCCGGCGCGACTGGAACAGCGCAACGGCCGGATCGATCGCAAGCTGCAACCCTCCAAAGAAGTATGGTGCCGCTATTTCGTGTACGAGCAACGCCCGGAGGATGTCGTGCTTCAGGCGCTTGTCAGAAAGACCGAGCGTATCCGCGACCAACTGGGTTCTGCCGGGCAGGTAATCGGCTTCAGGCTGTCGGAGCGCCTGGAGCGCGAGGGCATCTGGCGGGCGCAAACTCTTGCACGTGAGATCGACGAGGAGGCGGAAGAAAGTCTCCAGACGACCGCTTTAGTCGAGATGGACGACGAAACATCGGCCCGTCGAGAACGGCAGGCCCGGGAGCTTGATGATCTCCACGATATCCTTGAGAAGTCGCGGGTAAAGGTGGGCGTGGACCCTAATCTGCTCCACGCGGTCGTCGCGAAAGCCATGTCGCGCGCTGGTACCTCTCTCGACGCGGTTCGGGTCAGTGACTTCAATGGCACTGCGCTCTACCAGCTCAATCCGTCGGACCCCGCGTTTGCCGGCGGCGGCTGGCCTGACGCCCTCGACGATCTGAGGGTTCGCCGCCGCAAGCGAAACGAACGGCTGAAGGACTGGCGCGCCACGGCACCTCTGCGTGCGATTTCGTTTCGGCCGGCGACCACCAAAGAGGGCGCGGATGCCGAGGGCGTGCTTCAGGTTCATCTTGAGCATCGGCTGGTGCGGCGGCTTTTGTCGCGGTTCCTTAGTCAGGGCTTCGCATCGGGCCTCGCCCGCGCCAGCGTTGTGATCGGGCCGGGCGCCCAGCCGCGCGTCGTTTTGCTCGGTCGGCTGGCGCTCTATGGGCCGGGCGCAGCGCGGCTGCACGAGGAGATCATCCTGGTGACAGCGGCCTGGACGGAGGCGGGGCGTGGCACAAAACCGTTGCGGCCATTCGGAACGGTGCGTGAAGAGGCCACCATCGATCAACTCGACAAGGCGTTCGCGAACCCTCGCGAGCCTTCGCGACCGATCGTCGAACGGATCCGGCGATGGGCTGCCCAGGATGCCGCCGACCTGGAGGCGGAATTACGCAGCCGCGCAGAAGCGCACAAGACCGAAGCCATCAAGGATCTGACCGCTCTCGGCGAGATAGAGGCCAAGTCGCTCCAGCGTCTGCTCGAAGACCAGCGCGCTCGGGTCTCCAAGGCCGACGCCGAGCCCGATGATGCACAGCTCTCCCTTTTTGTTGACGCCGAAGCCGAACAGCGGCGGCGGGACCGGCGCCACTGGAAGACCAAGCTTGAAAAGCTGACGGCGGACATCGCTCAGGAGCCGGATCGAGTGCGCCGCAGTTATTCCGTCGTGGCTGATCGGTTAGAGACCATCGGCCTGGTCTACCTGTGGCCAGAAGGTAATTGAGCATGGCCGTAGTAGACTTGAATGAGGAATGGCTCGGCCACGTCCAGCCGATCGGCTTGGTCGTTGCGCCCGTGGTGCTGGCTCGCCACGGTCTCAATCCTGAAACACAAACGCGCGCCGACACGGAAGAGGTGCGCAAGCTGTTATCCTCGAAGGAGGAAGGCGCAACCGCGAAGAACGATGATCTTCGTGCTCTCAGGGACCCTTGGGCGTTCTTTGAGAAGATTCTGGGTTGGCGAACCGCCCTGGTTGCTGGCGCACCCGGTGGGCCGCCCGTGCCAGAGGGGCTTTCGCTCAGGATCGACGAGAGCGACACCGAAATCGCCCCACACTGGGCAGCGGTAAAACCCGACGGTGGATGGCAGATCCTCGCCCGGATCGAAGCGGTTGGCGTAAATCCGGATGCACGTGGCGCCATCGAAGGCTGGGAGGCGTCACCACATCAGCGTCTGGAGCGCCTGCTTCGGGAAACGGAGGTGCCGATCGGCCTGCTCATCACCGACGACGAGCTGCGGTTCATCTACGCGCCCCGCGGCGAAACCAGCGGCTGGATGTGCTTTCCACTGCGCTCGCTTGGAGAGGTTGGCGGGCGCCCTATGCTGGGCGGTCTGAAGCTGCTGCTCTCGTCCTTCCGTTTATACAATGATGCGCCGAACCGCCGTTTGCCCGCGCTGCTGAAAGCCAGCCGCGATGCACAGGCCGAAGTCTCAACCAAACTGGCCTCGCAGGTGTTGGGCGCGCTCCACGAATTGCTCCGCGGCCTGCATGCCACTGATGCCAGGAGGGTTGAGACGCTGGCCGCGACCCGGCAAGAACATCTTTACGATGGTTTGCTGACTGTGCTGCTTCGCTTGGTGTTCCTGCTTTACGCAGAGGACCGTGACCTGATTCCGTCGCGCACCGACGCCGCCGCCCGGGCTTTTTACGATCAAGGCTACGGAGTCCGAACGCTTTATGCCCGTCTCTTGGACGACAAGGCCCATTACCCTGATACGATGGATGAACGGCGGGGCGCCTGGTCTCGCTTGTTGGCCTTGTTCCGGCTGGTCCACGAGGGCGATAGCACCGGCATTTGGATTCGAGGCAGGGGCGGGAAACTCTTCGACACCGCTGAATTCCCCTTCCTGCAAGGCCAGGAGCAAGCATCTCATCCACCGTCTCCCGCCGCAGTCTCAGACGGGTGCATTCTGCGGATCCTTGATCTTCTCCTGAACCTTGGCGGCGAAAAGCTTTCATATCGCACGCTCGACGTGGAACAGATCGGCAGCGTCTATGAAACCGTGATGGGCTTTACGATCGAGACCCGGACAGGGCCGGCCCTCGCCATCCGCGCTGGCAAGAACGACCGTACACCAGTTTTCGTCGATATTGCCGATCTAACGGCAAAGAAGGCATCGGATAGAGAAAAATTTCTCAAGGAGGAGGCTGGCCGCAATGCGCTGAGCGACAAGGCCAGCAAGGCCCTGTCAGCGGCTACTAATGCGACGGCGGTGGTCGAGGCACTGCGGCCTATCGTCGACGAGCGCGCCTCGCCGGGTGGGGCGCTCTCTCCGCCTGGCTCCCCGCTTTTGCAGCCGACGGACGAGCGCCGGCGCACCGGAAGCCATTACACTCCTCGCTCTCTAACGGCGCCAATTGTCGAGTATGCGCTGAAGCCCGCCTTCGACCGATTGGGACCTGATGCTCGTCCGGAAGAAGTCCTCGAATTGACGGTGTGCGACCCCGCAATGGGATCGGGCGCATTTCTAGTGGAGGCATGCCGTGCGCTTGGCGAGCGGCTGGTCAAGGCATGGGACCGTTGGCCGGAGAGGCGGCCGATTATTCCGGAGGACGAAGATGAACAACTTCATGCTCGCCGTCTTGTCGCGCAACGTTGTCTCTACGGCGTGGATAAGAACCCGCGTGCAGTTGACCTCGCCAAGCTTTCGCTCTGGCTTGCGACGCTGGCCCGCGATCATGAATTCACCTTCCTCGATCATGCGCTAAAATGCGGCGACTCTCTCGTCGGCCTGACAACGTCTCAGATTGGGGCGGCAAATTGGGACGAGTCCAAGCCAGGGCTGCCGTTGTTCCGACAACTCGTGAAAGATCGCGTAGCCGAAGCGATGAAGGCTAGGGCAGAGATTCAGGCCGCGCCCGACGACACCACGCGAGCCATCCAAGAAGCGAGGCATCGTGGCGCTGAAGTACGGTTAGCGCCGATTCGCACTATGGGTGATGCTGTGATTTCGGCCTTCTTTGCCGCAGATAAGTCGAAAGCGCGCGAGAGGAAACGTACTGAGATCGAAAGCTTTTTGACCGGCTCGCTCGAAGCCCAAGTGGAAAAGCTCGAAGCTGCCGTGGCAAGTCTCCGAGATGGCATAAATCCAGTCCCACCATTTCATTGGCAGATTGAATTCCCGGAAGTCTTCGCCCGGGCGAACAGCGGGTTCGATGCTATCGTCGGCAATCCGCCGTTCGCCGGCAAGAATACGATCATTCGCAGTAATAGAATGAACTATTTGCCTTGGCTGCAAGCTTTACATGAAGATGCGCACGGCAATGCTGATCTCGTCGCCCATTTTTTCCGCCGTGCCTTCAAATTGCTCAGGAACAATGGCGTCTTTGGCTTAATCGCCACTAACACCATTGGCCAAGGCGACACTCGTGCGTCCGGCCTAACGAAGATTCTGTCAGGCGGCGGCTCGATCCTCCGCGCGACGCGACGATTGAAATGGCCGGGCGAAGCAGCCGTGGTGGTCTCAGTTGTACACGTAGCGAAGGGTGGCGCGACCAACCCGGTATTAGACAATAGACCGGTTAGTCGCATTTCCGCATATTTAGTGGAAGGAGATCTCGACGGGTCCGCCATACGGTTGGCCGCGAACTCGCGGAAGGTTTTAATTGGCTCCTATCCATTGGGCGCGGGCTTTCTATTCGATGATCGGGAATCGAAAAACGGAAAGTGTGAACCACTGGCAAAGGCGGAGGCTCTGCTTGCTCATTCGCCCCACGATGCAAAGAGAGTCCGTCCATTCATAGGCGGCAGCGACTTGACAACAAGCCCACAGCAAAAATCGAGCCGTCTTATAATCGACTTTAGAGACCTCCCATTAAAACGAGATCAATCGCTTGATAGCTGGATTTCGATGTCCATAGACCAGAGGGCATCTTGTCTGAGACAAGGTATTGTGCCGGCAAACTATCCGGAGGATGTTTGCTCTGATTGGCCCGACCTATTGGCTATAGTGGAAAAATATGTGCATCCAGAGCGCGACGCTCAAGGCGACAAGTCAGCAAAACGGAAATGGTGGAAATTTAAGCGACCTAATATGTTCCTATACCGTTCTATCGCGGATGCTGATTTCGTAATTGCACGATCTCTCACCAGCACACATTTTTCAACCTTTGCAAGAGTGAGAGCTGATCAAATCTTTGACCAAACGGCGTTGATATTTTTGGGTGAGCCGCACAAGACATTGGCGATGCTGTGTTCTCGATTGCATGAAACATGGGTTGATTTCTTTTCAGGTACTCTAAAAGATGACGGACGGTATAACATAGAAGATTGTTTTGAGACTTTTCCCTTTCTGCCTAACTCTGATTCTTCAGTCGCCATTATGGATGCCGGGAGCGCCTACGATGCCTTCCGCGCCGAACTGATGGTTGCTCGCAACGAAGGTCTCACCAAGACCTACAATCATTTTCACGCACGCGGAGATAACACGCCGGGTATCGCGCGCCTCCGCGAACTGCACGCTCAAATAGATGCTGCGATCTTGCGCGCATATGGCTGGAACGACCTCGCCGATAGTGCCGCGCCCGAATTCATTGAACAGGACAGCGATGAGGGAAAGACGCCCAAGACCCACCTAGACTGGCCGGAAGAGTTCAAGGACGAAGTCCTGGCGCGTCTTCTTTCCCTCAATGCAGAACGTGGCGCCGCTGAACGCTCGGCAGGCGTGACGCCTGTTGTCACAGACGATGACGAAGAAAATGAAGAGGTCGAGGCCTGATGACAATCGCTCCAGCCCCCGCCAACGCCAATGCAATCCGGAGACGGCTCGTCGATGTACTCCGCCGCGATCTGATTGGACCGGATCCATCGGACGTTGACCTTCACAACGAGCGGCTGACGGACAATCCGTCCCGCTGGTATCTCGCTGGCTTCCTTGCACCGGCGCCAGACGGAGCAGGAGAAGAAGCGGAAACCATCGAAGATGTCGGTGATCCACTTTTTGGCGATGATGAAGGTGCCGATCCAGAAGTTGGCGGCGGGCGAGCCGCGGACGATACGCCGGATGACGAGCCGTCTGCGCGGAAGAGCAGGGCGCCTTCCTCCTGTGGGTTAACGGTGATGATCAACGCTTCAGTGCGCGAGATCGAGGTGACCCTGAGCTGGGGTGACTATGTCACCCTTCCGCCCTTGCCCGACGAAGTATTCCTCAACGAGAAGGCCCAGTTCGACCCCGCTTATCGGAATGTTCAATGGCAGCGGATGCCAGGCAAGGAAACGGTACGTTTGACCGTGCCCGAGAACGGTCGCGGTCACCCAGTGATCGTGCCTAATTCCGCCGGGCGGCAGCACCCCGGGGGCGGCATGGTTTTGGAGGTTCACGCTCGTCCATATTCTCTCGACCAACCCGACGGCAGCAAGAAGCATGTGCGGGCCGTTACCATTATGGTCGTAAACCGTCGTAAGAGCACGGTTCGCCGTTTTAGTGATGTTACTTTCGCTTTCCAAGTTCGGCTGGAAGTGCATTGCCCTATCGGTCTGCATCCACGCGGTGACCTGACGGGCTACGGTTCTAGGGATCCAGACGCGGCTCTAGCCGATCTGCACTATCGCGACGTCGCCGAGTTTGCTGTCGGATGCAATACGTCGGCCGGCTGGAACTTCGAGGAGGCAGGCCAAGTTCGCACTGCGTTTACTGATTTTCTTCCCGCTGCCGAGGTCGAGCGCGTTGAGCCAAACGAACAGATCCCAGACGTTGAATTCGGGATGGAAGCCTTGGCGGCGCTAGCGGCCAGTGGCCCCGACGTCCTTGCAGACGCCCTGCGGCTTCTGCCGCTCCACCATGAGACCTGGATCGCCGCCCAGGATAGCGGGATTGTTGGAATTCCGGGTGCGTCGCGACAAGTCACGGCTCGGCGCTTGGTTGCCTCTGCCCGGCAAGCACGAGATCGAATTGCCGCAGGCATCGAGCTTTTGCGGACCGATCAATATGCGCGTCTCGCGTTCCGTGCGATGAATGAGGCTGTCGCTCGCGCCGCTCGTCAGCGCGACGCCGGCGCCGGCGGCGATCCAAGTGCCCAACGCAAACCCACTTGGCGTCCTTTTCAGCTAGCTTTCATCCTCCTCAATCTGTCTGGCTTGCAGGAACCGTTGCATTCCGAGCGTGAGATCGTCGATTTGCTGTTCTTTCCGACGGGCGGCGGCAAGACGGAGGCTTACCTCGGTCTGGCAGCCTGGACGATCGCCCATCGCCGCATCACCAACGGCGGAACGCTTGGAGCCGGTGTCGCCGTGCTCATGCGCTACACGCTGCGACTGCTCACGCTGGACCAGCTTTCTCGCGCCGCGGGTGTCGTCTGCGCCCTGGAGCTGATGCGCGACGAGCTTGCTTGGCAGCAGGGCGAAAAGAAGATGCTGGGAGACTGGCCAATCGAGATCGGCCTTTGGGTCGGTTCGGCAGCGTCACCAAATCGGCTTGGCAAGACCGGCGACGGTCGAAATGACACCGCGGTGGCGCGCGTCCGACGTTATCGTAAGGACGGCCGTGAAGCGCCGGCTCCCATCAAGGCGTGCCCATGGTGCAACGAACCGTTTTCTCGCGAAAGCTTCGCCTGTCATCCGAACAATACTGCGCCGCAGAATATGGAGATCCGCTGTGCCAGCGTCGCGTGTCCTTTTACCGGTAAACGCTCACTGCCCATTCTGACCGTCGACGAAGTCATTTACCGTCGTTTGCCCGCTTTCGTGATCGCTACGGTCGATAAGTTTGCTGGATTGCCTTGGCTCGCCGAAGCTGGCGCGTTCTTCGGTAATGTCGACCGGGAGGATCAGTGGGGTTTCTACGGTGCGGCCGACCCGGTTGGCGTTGGCCGGAAGCTCGATGGTGGGGCAAGTCTCTTGCCACCGGCATTGATCATCCAGGACGAGTTGCACCTCATTAGCGGCCCGCTCGGGACCGTGGCCGCGCTCTATGAAGTCGTGCTCGACCGCCTGGCGACTCGGCGGAGAGAGGGCAAGCTCATCCGTCCCAAGGTAGTTGCAAGCACTGCTACTGTCCGAAGGGCGAGCGCGCAGATTGAGGCGCTGTTCGACAGGCACCGGACCGAAGTATTTCCACCACCTGGACCGGATCGGCGCGATAGCTTCTTCGCCAAGACCGTGTCACCTGCGACGAAACCGGCACGGCTCTATTTGGGGCTCGCAGCGCCCGGAAAGGGTCCGAAGCTGATTTTTATGCGGGTGCTCACGACGCTGTTGGCTGCGGCTGAGAAGGAGGCCCAGGCCGGAGGCGACGCCGACGCTTACCTTACCGCGCTCTGTTATTTCAACGCGCTTCGCGAACTCGGCGGGGCTCGCCGGATCGTGGAGGACGAGGTGCGGACACGTCTCGCCACTTACGGCTCCAAGCGGCGAAGAGAAATTCCACACGATCAGCCCTTCGCCGACCGCCGTTTGCGTGAGGTGCTGGAGCTGACGTCGCGTGAAAACACCGACAAGGTTGCAGCGGCCAAGGAAGCGTTGGGTAAACCGTGCTCGGACCCAAAAAACGGAGTCGACGTGGCGCTGGCCACCAACATGATTTCGGTCGGCCTGGACATTGGTCGGCTCGGGTTGATGGTGGTGCAGGGGCAGCCCAAAGCTGCCGCTGAATATATCCAAGCGACAAGTCGCGTCGGCCGTCAAACGGATAAGCCTGGCCTGGTACTGGTGCTCCTGAATGCCCACAAACCAC
This sequence comes from Bradyrhizobium ottawaense, assembly GCF_900099825.1. Taxonomy (NCBI): domain Bacteria; kingdom Pseudomonadati; phylum Pseudomonadota; class Alphaproteobacteria; order Hyphomicrobiales; family Nitrobacteraceae; genus Bradyrhizobium; species Bradyrhizobium ottawaense. The sequence goes on from NZ_LT629693.1 coordinate 7,938,596, forward strand.
GCGACAGGTTGCACTACGAGGGGTTCCGGCATTTCCATGCCTGCTTCTACCGCGCCGTAGAGGCCACCAGCGTCACCCCGTGGGCAGCGCGAGCGATGGATCGTGCTCTGGCCGCAGTCGTCGTTGCTGCCGCTCGCCATCTCATTCCGGATTTGACAGCCGATGGTTCGGCTGGAGAGGTCGGTGGTTACAAGACCGCCCGGGCGGATATCGTGAAGATGATCCTGGATCGGGCGCCGCCCGCCGACGTCGTCGGCGGACATGCGGCGCTTAGCGCTGCAATTAATGTGCTTATCGATTCCTGGGAAGGTCTCGCCGCCGACAAGAAGAACAACGCGGAGCGTCTTTTCTACGGCTACCCCAGAGAGAAAGCCCTACTGCATGATCCGCTCGATCCTCTGCTTGCATCGCTCGATCCGGAATTCCGGAAGTTTACGGCAGGCCGATCAATGCGTGATGTCGAACACGCCGCGGCTCTGAAGATCACCGATCCCTACGGCCAGACCCTGACCTGAAACGAGAGCACCTATGGCAGATAATAAGGTCAGGCTGAGCCAGATCGTGGGCACCTTTGGACCGGGCTCGATGCTCGATCTTCCGGAACGATCAGTGCTCGTCCTTGGTCTCGATCATTGGGAGATGTTCGGAACGGGGACATTCAAGGTCATTCAGGAACCGCGTCTTCAGCGGCTGCTTCACCAGCGCCTCAAGGACGATGCCCGCATTATCGGCGACCGGCCACCGGAATTCAGGACGCCGCCGATCGATGCTGGCGATCCGAAACGTCCGTCGCCGGCGATAAAGGTGACTGTCTTTCCGCGATGGTTTGCTTGTGATGCCATTGCCGGCGATCCGCCGAACCGCCGCCGGCTAGCGCGGTTCCAGGACCTCGAACCGCCGAAGCGGCTTGAGTACAAAGGCGACGACGGCAAGAGAAGAAAAGCCTCGCCTATCCGTTTCGTCTGTGGTTGCGAGAACGGCCACCTTCAAGACATCGAATGGCGTGGGGTAGTCCATCAGAACTTCCGCGGTGAGGCGGGCGGAACTGCCGGCCCTTGCCGCAGAGAAATGTGGCTTGAAGACTCTGGGACCAGCGCTGATCCGCGAGACACCCGTATTTCCTGCGACTGTGGAGCGTCCCTGTCGCTGGAAGAGCTGTTTCAGCCTGGTCGTCTTGGCTCTTGCCCGGGGGAGCGCCCCTGGATCATCGATCGGGAAGTCGAAAAGTGCAACGCTGAGAAAGGACTGAGATTACTTACGCGAAGTGCCACCAATACCTACTTCCCCCAGGTCGCCCGGGTGATTTCGCTCCCCCAGACAGTTGACGAACTGGCGCGGCGAATTGAGGTGGTTTGGTCCGTTTTGAGCGACTGTAAGGCGATCGGTGATATTCAAGCCGCACGACGCTTCAATCCGGAAGTGAGGGCGAACTTGGATGGCTACTCTGACGAGGAGATACTCGCGAGCGTCCTTTCCATAGCCAACGGGGGTAATAGGGCGGAAGCAGCGGATGTAGAGGATCCGAGGATCGCCGAATTCAAATTGCTCGCAAGTGGCAATACATTAATCGGTGAAAACGCGTCCGGTGCTCATCTGCACGCACAAACGCTCGACCGGTCAATCTGGGATCCTGCCTCTGACCCGTCGCTGAGCGGAATCAATTCACTCGTTGCGGTACATCGATTGCGGGAAGTGGCTTGCCTCTACGGTTTTACGAGGTTTGAGCCTGCCCCTCTAGCCAATGAGGATTTGGAAGACGTCGGTCTCGCCGTGAACGGGGCCGCTCTCGGGCAAAATCCCGAGTGGCTTCCTGCGGTGGAGCAATTCGGCGAGGGCTTCTTCATTCAGTTCTCTACAGAGGCGCTGGCGCAATGGTTAGCTCGGCCCGCTGTGCTCGCGCGCGCTCAGCAGCTTCAGGCTGGGGCTACGGCTTGGATAGACGCCAAACGAGCTAGGGGCATGGCGGTCAGCGCAAACATTCTCAACGAGCGCGAGCGACCTGAATACATCATGGCGCACAGCCTGGCTCATGCCCTCATGACCGAGGTGGCGATCGACTGCGGCTATCCGGCCAGCGCCTTGAAAGAACGCATATATCTTCTTCCGCGGCTGCCCGGCCAGCCGATCCAGTGCGGCATCCTGATCTACACCGCGAGTGCCGGAAACCAGGGAACCCTGGGCGGCCTAGTCGAAATCACTCACCGCTTTGCCAAGGTTCTGAAGTCCGCCCTCGAACGCGAACGCCTGTGCTCTGGCGATCCAGTCTGTGCAGATCATGATCCAGTGAGAGCGGACGATGACAGGATGCTGCACGGCGCCGCCTGCCACGGATGCTTGCTGATCTCAGAGACGAGTTGCGAGGCGCGAAATGTGCTTCTTGATCGGGTGCTGTTGGTCGATACCGTGGGACCCACCGGTGCGGCATTTTTCTAAAGACTCTGCGGTTGGGAGGTCGTGCGTAGGCGCGGTGCCATCCGTCCATTCTTCAACAGCTCTTGCGGTAGGGGGTGATTACAGCAAACCAACACTCGGTCGCCGACGTATTGGGCGACACTTTTCTTCACGAGATTCCACCTTATCAACGCCCCTACGCCTGGACGCCCGAACACGCTCTCCGACTGCTGGACGTTCTCAGGGAGGCAATGCAGTATGGTGATGGAGTGCCGTATTTTCTAGGAAGCATCGTTCTGATTGAGGCGGCCGGGCAGAACATCGGCCAGGTGGTCGACGGGCAACAACGCCTGACCCTCGCGATTTTGGCGGCCGTCTTGAGAGACGTGGCAACGGACAAACTGGAGCGTAAAGCCCATTCTGCGGCCGCACCCCCGCGGAAAGTTTGGTGCTAGACAGCGCCCGTGCACTCTCCGACCGAAGCAACGTGGATGGCGCCGTGGGTGAAACACACGAATCGGCGAATTACAAAGCACGATCAGTAACGCTTGGCGGAGGGTAGATCCGCCAAATGCGGGAAGGCCAGTTCTGAACTGTTCGCTCTCCCGAGACCTGCACAGTACGTCGGTTATTCTCCCGGAAGCGGGTAGAGTCGAAGTGTGACGCGGTAGTTTTAGGTTCGAACATATCTGTTTCCGCCCCTTTCGTTTGGCGGTGCCTTACTGGTTCGACCATGGCCCCGTTTTCACACTCCGCTCATCGAACCGGACAGGCGGATTTCCCGCATCCGGCTCTCGGACAAAACGTCACGCCTTCACCCACGGCACGTCGTGCCCAAGCATGCTCAGCCGTACGAGCCCGAAGTGCCCGTAGAGATGCGGGAGTGGATAGGTCCCGCCCTTGCGTCGCCTGACCTTGTGCTTGATGCGCAACCACCGGCGCAACCGCATCGCGGTGTAGCTATCGAGTGCCCGATACGCCTTGCTGACAGTGCCTACTTGGAAGTAGTTCGACCATCCGCGCAGCGTGCGGTTCACCTTGCCCACCAGCTTTGTGGTTTCTTGCCATGTCCCCGTTCGGTCTGTCAGTGCGTGGATTTTCTCAACCATGCGCTTGATGCTCTTCTTCGATGGCCGGTATCCCAGGCGCGCCTGGCCGGTTCTCTCTGAGAACATCCGTCCGAACGTGTAGCCCAAGAAGTCGAACTCACCTTCCGGAACCCTGCAGATTCGTGTCTTCTCCTCGTTGACCGTGAGCTTCAGCTTGCTCATGATCTTGCGCAGTTGCTGCAAGGCTTCTTCGGCTTTGCCTCTCCGACACAGGATCACGAGATCGTCGGCGTAGGTCACGATACGAGAGCCGAGGCTTTGCTCCAACCCGAGCATATTCCATCCCAGCACAAACCGGCGCATGTAAATATTCGCCAGTAGTGGGGAGATGGGTGACCCTTGCGGGATGCCTCGCCGGTTGTCCCGGGCTTCGGTCGTGCGTGTCTTCCTTCCTCGATCATCGGTTTCTTCTACGGGGCATTCCAGCCACATCTTGATCAGATGCAGCACGCGCCGATCAACAATCCGGCGCGCTACCGACTTTAGTAGTTCGGCATGGGGGATGCTCCCGAAGTAGTCCGCGAGGTCGGCGTCAACGACTTCCGGATGGCCTCGGAACAGCAGCCGGTCCACCTCAATTACCGCCTGCTGGGCATTTCGCCCAGGACGGTACGCGTACTGTTCGGGTGGAAGGTCGGCTTCGAAGATCGGTTCCAGCACCAGCATCGCTGCCGTCATGCAGACCCGATCCCGCACGGTCGAGATGCCCAGCGGCCTGAGCTTGCCGTTGGCCTTCGGGATGAACACTCTTCTGATAGGATCCGGTCGGTAGCTTTCCTCCCGGAGCGCAAGCGCCAGTTCGCCAAGCCATCGCCCTACGCCATACGCATCGATATCCGCAAAGTCTTGACCGTCCACACCCGGTGCGCCCTTGTTGGAGCGGCACTGGGCATAGGCATGGGCCAGAATGTCCTCGCGGCTGATCTTGTCGTACAGGGCATAGAACCGATAGCCGGCTTCTGCCTTCGCTTTCGCGTGCAACGCCTTCTGCAGTTTCTGAACAGTTTTCGGAGTTGATAGGTTACCCAATCTCCAAATCCCTCACTACTTGTTGCGTCTGTCTTGAACTGAGGTCCCTTCCCTCCACCGGCGTTACCCGGCTTCAGCGGTACTGCGAACCTCTCCGCCACCCCAAGGCGCCCGACCTGTCCCTCGCGGGCGTTCGGTTGGTCATCGCTGGCCACGCCATGGGGCTTCCCGTGTTGCGTACGCTTTCCTTGTGTACATGCCGTCGCCACTACCCCGGCGCAGCGGCTGGGAGTATTAATTCGCTCTTGCACCCAACCGTATCAGCCTTCCCCGAAAGAGTGGTCGGGTCGGCCTGCGCATCGTCCTTTTCGAGGTTTGCTCGGCGTTTACTCGCGTTACGGCCTGCACACTCGCGCTGTCACCAATTCGTGACACGCATACCGAAGGCTTCAGCCACTTTGTTACCTCCATGACTGCTCCGGTTGCTTCCGGCTGGAGCGGTTGCCGGGTGGGACTTACACCCACTGGAAAGCGCCGCCTTTCCACGGCGCACACTCAACTCGGACGTCGCGGCAGGTCCGAAAAGTGCCAACAGCGGAAGTTTATGCGGTTCTTAAGGCACCGGCCAAGCGGGCAACGCCCTGCCGAATGTCCCGTTCTTCGAGTGCAGCGTACCCGAAAACGAACCCGGCTCTCCTTTTCGCGGCAACTGCTCGTGGGTGTTCGTATAAATCGGAGATAGGATAGATGCCGACACCTGCGGACCTGGCTTTTTGTACCAATTGCTCTTCCTGCGCCGAACCGTATTTTCTAAACCACGCGACCACATGGAGCCCGGCCTCCGAACCTTGAACCGTGATCGTGCTGCCAAAATTTTCGCTGAATGCATCGAGTAATGCGGCCCGGCGCTGCGCGTTTTTCCGCCGCAGCTTTCTGATATGCCGTTCATAGGCACCCGATTGGATAAATTCTGCGAGAGCGGCTTGCTCCAGCGTCGGCGAGTGCCGATCGGTGAGACGCTTCGCGGCACGGAAGACGTCAACGAGTTCTGGCGGCAGTACGAGGTATCCTAGACGCAACAGTGGCGAGAGCGTCTTTGAAATCGTCCCGAGATAGATTACGGGAGCGGCTTCATCGATCGCATGCAACGGTCGTATGGGCCGAATGTCGTATCGGTACTCGCCGTCGTAATCGTCCTCGACGATATAGGCCCCCGCATTGCTGGCCCAACGCAACAGTTGAGCCCGTCGCGATGCTGAAAGGACGTGACCCAACGGAAATTGATGCGATGGCGTCACATAGCAAAGGCGGGCTTTCTTAATACTCTCAAGGATCTCCGTCCGCAGCCCTTCTTCATCGACAGGCACGAATTGAGGTGAGGCACCGACGCTCTCAAAAACATGCCGGGCAGCCCAATAACACGGAGTTTCGATCACAAACCGGTCACCGGTGTCGAGCAACAACCTGGCACAAAGATCGAGCCCCTGCTGTGATCCATTGACGATAATGATCTGCTCACGGCTGCACCGCAAACTCCGGGCGCGCCACAAATACGCTTGTAGCGACGTTCGCAGCTCTATTGATCCTTGTGGCTCCTGATAGCGAAGGCGGCGTGAACCCGACGTTGTCGCGGCCTTCGTTAAAGCACGCCGCCATGCCAAGCTCGGAAAGTCGGCGGCGGCAATATCACCGTAGCGAAAGTCGATCGGCAGAGGCTCGCTCACGACTGGCGGTCCCGCTAAGTCGGCGACCTGTCTTGCGTAAGCCGATAGTCGAGCCGTTCTTAGCGTTCGTTTGCTGCTTTGCCGTAAGGAGCGTGCCACTCGGAGCGTAGGCGTGACCCGTGCCCGGCGTCCTTGTCCCGTCTCTATGAAGCCTTCCGCTAGAAGCTGCTCGTAGGCAGCAGTAACTGTCGTTCGGGAAGCTCCAAACTCGTTGGCGAGGGTGCGCGTCGAGGGTAGCTTGTCGCTCGGCCCGTAAACGCCATCCTCAATTTGCGTTTTTAATGCTTGGCAGATTTCCCGTGCCCCATGTGGCCTAGGGAGCCTCTTAACCGCAGACTGGTCCACCATAAACACTCCAAACTGGCCCTTCTGGTGGTCCAGTGTGCCTGTTAAAGCAGCACGTATCAACACCTAAACTGACTTCGTTAGTTCTCACTTGGCACCGAGGAGCCTTGCCAATGTACATTCCGCCGGCGTTTCGCGTTGACGACATCGCCGATGTTCATCGGACCATGCGTGAAGCACGCTCGGCAACGCTTGTTACCGCGACGCAAGAAGGGCTTATTGGAACGCCGCTCCCTATGCTTCTCAACGAAAGCGAAGGTCCGAACGGCACGCTTTACGCGCACGTGGCAAAGGCCAATCCGCAGTGGAAGCTGACGCCATCAGGCGAGGCGATGGCTATCTTCGTTGGGCCGGAGGCTTATGTTTCCCCATCTTGGTATGCGACCAAGCAGGAGACGCACAAGGTCGTGCCAACGTGGAACTACGTCGCCGTTCACGCCTATGGCCCTGTCGAGTTCTTCGACGATGCGGAGCGGCTACTCGACGTGATAACGCGACTGACGGATTTGCACGAGCAACCGCGAAAGGATCGCTGGGCGGTGACGGACGCCCCGGCTGATTTCATCAAAGCGCAGCTCAGAGGAATTGTCGGTTTGCGGATGCCGATTTCGAGGCTCGATGGCAAGCGGAAGATGAGTCAGAACCGCAACTTGGCGGATCGCGCTGGCGTCATCAATGGATTGTCTGAAAGCCATCGTCCAGAGGACCACATCGTCGCGTCTCTGATACCGCAGGACTAACAAGCGTCGCGATCGGCGCGATCAAGAGGTAAGCGAATGCTCGACTCCCAGACGTTCCCGCTGTTCTTGGCAGCGGCGCTCTTGGTTGCGCTTACGCCAGGACCCGGGATATTCTACGTTGCAGCCCGAACCCTTGCAGGCGGCCGTTCGGAAGGGCTCGCATCAAGCTTTGGCACCGGTGTCGGTGGCTTTGTGCATGTTATCGCTGCGACCGTCGGGGTGTCGGCGGTTGTCATGGCGAGCGCGGAGGCGTTCACCGTGCTCAAAATTGCAGGTGCGGTCTACCTGATCTGGCTCGGCATCAAACGCATGTCGGGTGCAGTCATGTTCGGACTCGGGGCTTCACTGCTCATTGCGCGGCGGGATAGTTAACTACCGACAACTTCAGCTTTGGGTCAAAATCTGCCCTGACGACCAGAAGTGGCCACGTCAGGTCTTCCCCCAAAAGCGGACCTCGACAGCACCCACAGCATTGCCTTGCAGCGTCGGCGCGCGTGGCTGTTGGGTTGGGCGGCGACCAGCGGTAAGCCAGCGTCCTAACTTTTTGGCCGTCGACCGCCCTTCAACGGCCGAGGGGCAGCTTCGCCGGCGCGAGGCACCCTAAACAAGTCCTCAATATTGGCGGATAGCGCTTTGGCAAGGCGTTCAAGAACGGCCACGCTTGGATTCTCAAGACCGCGTTCAAGGCGACTAACATAAGTTCGATCAATCTGAGCATCTACCGCCAAGACTTCCTGCGACAGTCCCCGCGCGACCCTCAACCGACGAATGTTTCTAGCGACAAGAGCGCCTGCTTTCATGAAGACAGGCGATCAGGCTGAGGTCTATTAAACCACGGACAATAGTGCTACTATTATAGAAGTCTGATCGAAGCCGGCTTGGGGCGCATTATGTTAGCGATTGCTGGGGGAATTCTGCTCGCCGTTTTGATCCTATGCTTGCTGCCGTGGCTTCTTGCCGGTGCAGCGTGGACCTTCGGCATTTTAATAGTGGTCGCAGTTGCGGCAGGCGCGCTTTGGGCGTTTTGGGTCGGTGCCCAGTCCTCAGCGGGACTCTCTGTCGAATTGATGATCGGCGCAGTACTATCGGTCTGGCTGTTTTTCAAAATGCCACCCCGCCCGTCAGGGCAGCCGAATTTCGCAGTACGGTTTCTCAAGGGATGGGGCAGAATTATATCCGCGCCAGTCCTGGCTCCTATGGAGCACTGGCACTCCATTCAAGATCGACGACTTCGGGGTGAGCGCGTGAATGTCGTGGCGGCGGCGGTCGGCCTTAGCTGGTCCTGCTTCGTTGGAGCGTTTTTGAGCTGGCTTGCTATTTCGTTACCAGCGCTTGCCATCTGGGGTGTCCTATCGACGGTTTGGGCAAAATGACTATTGAGCTAGTCGACGATTAACGCGAGGGGTCGCGTATTGCGGGACCTTAGCACGCGCTGGGGGTGCTTGCGATCGGGCATTTCCTCATTGGCGCAGGTGGCCCGCAATACCTCGCCATTTTCCAGGCGTTCGCAGATCGTCTCAAAGATTTCGTCGGTGAATGTAGAAGGTCGTCCCATTTTCATTTCCAGGTTAGGCTAGGTTGCTGCAATTATGTGTTGACGAAGTGCGTAACATCGGCGGCTTCGAATGTTACGCTTGATGTTACGCTGTTACGGACTTTCGATTTTCGAGCTAAGTGTTTGAAATCATCGCGTAACACTGTAACAATGTTACGCTTCTGTTACGCTGTTACGGCCCATAATCGCCCCCGTAACATCATCTACACACCCCTTTAGGGGTGTAGTGAATGTGACGGACGATGGGTTTGTTGGGATTGAGAGTTGAGTCTGACAAAATTATTGTCAGCAATTATGTGTTGCCTGAGTGAGTTCTTGAATCGCGCGAACGGTACTCGCGGATTTTTGCCGGGGAGCAAGTCGGCGTTGAAAAGTTCGGCCTTCCAAAGGTCCATGGACACCGCACCGTCTTGGCCATGCGAGGCGATCACTCGTTTGAGCACCGCAAGCGCCTCGGCATTCTTGCCGGTCGGTTCGAAAACCAATGGGCGAGCTTCCCTGGTCACCGGAGCGGCGGCAGGCGAATAGGGTGCAAGGATGGAAACGGTAAACGACCTTTCCGGAATGTCATACGTGCCGACCTTCTCGGCGCCCCGAGTTACCGTGAACTCTTGCGGCTCGAAAGTCGCAAGGGCGCCCAAGACTATGTCATTGGCTTTGACGACTTCCGCCACTCCCTTATTGATGCAAACCGCAAGGTCCATGTGGGCGCGTTTGGCGGAGTTGCCTCTTTCGCCCTTCGTACCGTCTTTGCCGGGATGACCGACCGTCAGAAAGTGAAAGCGGTTGTTAAAATGGCGATCGCGAATTTTCGTGAGGTTTCCGCAGGCATAATTTTGCGTCGCTGCTAGATTTTCGTCGCATCCGCCCAAGGCTTTCGACCACGAGTCGATTATGACCAGTCCAACAGTGCAGTTATTTTTCCGTTCGAAATCGTAAATCGTGTCCGATACGATCTCGACACAATCAGGATCACAAAGGTTGATAGATTCCGCAATGACGGCAATCGGCAAGTTGCCCGGCAAGTTGTCGCGGATTTTGTACGCCTCCAACCGTCGTCGGTGCAGCGCCGCCCGCTCCGTGGCGAAAATGATAACGCCACAACTTTCTGTTTCGTCGCGATTGAATTTGTGACCGCGCCAATCGCGGCGGCTTGCGACGTGAACGGCGATGTCATCGATAAGGGTCGACTTTCCGCCGCCATCTTTACCGAACCAAGTCGAGTCCTCATCTAGCGCGATGACGCCCTCGATTAGCCAATTCTTAGGCTCTTCATCCGCGAATTCCGCAAAGGTCTTGAAACTGAGTGCTCGCATGACGACAACATTATCGTCGTCGTCGTAGGTGATTCCGTTCTCAACGGACGTTTTAGTGAGATTGCCGGTTTCGTCGTTATATACTTTGCCGTTTTTGATGACGTGCATTTTCTAAGGGCCTTGCCGCACAGTGGCGGTATGAACCCCCCGACGCGAAAGCGCTTGATTTTTGGGGCCGGTTGCATTATAAAACTGGTTGTTGTGTTCCAGCCTTGCAATGAATCAGCCTCGGTCGCGCGCCAACGCGGTCGGGGTTTTTGCGTTTTCAGGCGGCTTCGTTTTGGCGGGCGGTGCGCCAGGCAACGTGGGCGTCACGGCTAATACGGCGATTGCTGCCGAGCGGATACGTCTGCGGCGCCTTGCCCTGCTTGTCCAACTTGTAGAAGAATGCCCGAGAGATTTTCTCGGCTGCGCAGAATTCTTTGATTGTGAAAGACTCGTCCATTACAGGCTCCGATTTGAGCACTCGCCATGGACAAAAAAATAGCCAAGGACGAGCGCAGTTGTTGTTGCGCTTAAACTGTCCTTGGCCCAATTCGGTGGCCTTGCGTTCCCTACAGTGTCTCTAAATATACACGGAATTGTTTATCAGTCCATTAAAAACGTGTGCAATTATCCGTTGACACCTTCGGTTGCATGTCAACTGGAACTTGCACTGCTGCAATAGGCGGCCCAAGTGGTCATCAGCTCCCGTCTTTTAGCCAAGGCTGTTGATCGCCGATAGGCGGCTTCGGTTTCGTCGCTGACCGCGTGCGCAAGAGCCATCTCGGCGATGTCCCGCGGGAAGCTTGTGCAGTCACCAGCCCAATCGCGGAACGTCGACCGCATGCCGTGAGTGGTCGCGATCGTTTTCGTGTGGCGGGCGATACAGGTCGACAACGTCACGTCGGAAACGGGGCGGAACGGCAACTGCGCTAAAGCCAAGCCCGTCAGCGGAACTTTGTGCTCACGCTCTCCCTTCATTCGAATGGCCGGAATTGTCCAGAGATCGCTTTTAACTTCGGCGGCCGGGTCGATGTCCGCGGCCTCGTTGAAGCGACAAGCGGTCAAGATGACCCACCGGAGCATACGGGCTGCATCGCTCGTTTCGCCGGCCAGCGATTTCCAGAATTTCGGCATTTCTTCATGGGGTAGGGCAGGGTGGTGCTTCACTTCCGACTTCTTGCGACGGGCAAGCACTTGGTCGAGATGACCGCGCCAGAGGGCAGGATTTTCGCCGGTGCGCAGCCCTTCGGCCTTTGCTGCATTCAGAATTACTTCAATTCGTCCGCGAACACGTCGCGCCGTTTCCTTTTTCACGTCCCATATCGGGCGCAGCACTTTCAACACTGCCGCGGTATCCACGTCTGCGACAGCCAAATGACCAATGTGTGGATAGCCGTAATCGCGAAGACTGTTGCGCCATTGCTGGCGGTGCTTGTCGTTTTTCCATCCGGCCTCGCGACCGGTGATGAACCCTTCCGCATAGACCTGGAAACTGACTGAGCGGGAAGCTTGAACCTTGGCCTCAGTTCGTTTGGTGTTCCGATGTTCGATCGGGTCTTGGCCGGCGCGGATCAGCTTTCGCGCTTCATCGCGCGCGTCCCGAGCGTCGGCTAGCGTCACTTCGCTGGCGGATCCGAAACCGGCGTAGCGCTCCTTGCCGGTCGTCGGCGACGTGTACCTAAAGACCCAAGACCGATTGCCGTTTTTGTCGACGTCGAGCCGCAGTCCGTTACCATCACCAAGCTTGTCGCCAGGTTTGGCGTTTTTCACCGCCAATGCAGTCAGATTTCCCATCGCTAATCCTTCCAAAGTGTCCGCCTAAACCCACGTCCTCATCCACGTCGGCGACGTAGATGCGGGTTGACACGCGGAAACATTGAACGACGCGAAAGTAAAAATTCGCGTTAAGTCACAATGACTTGGGTATCAGGGATGGACGTGTATAGACACTGGTGGATTAGCAGGTGGCGGAAGGGGTGGGATTCGAACCCACGGTACCCTTGCAGGCACGCCGGTTTTCAAGACCGGTGCCTTAAACCGCTCGGCCACCCTTCCGTCTTTGAATGTGGCGGCATAGCAGGGGCGTGCGGCCGGGGAAAGCGGCAATTCGGGCAAGGACGGCACCCTCTCGGGTGCCGTCGTCCTAGCCTAACGCGAAGGCCAGCAGACCCGAACACAGCAGCACGAGGCTCGCTGTGGTCAAGGCGAGGAATCCGTTGGAGACATAGTCGTGGTTGCGCATGGTACACCTCACGCTCACGATGCTCGTCCGAATTGATTAAAGCTTTCGGAATCTCCGGAAGGGGCGGGCGGCGCGCTTTTCCGCGAGCCACCCAGCCTCAGGCAGCCAAATCAGGCCCTGGAACGAAAACCTTCAAAAGCGTGGGCAAGAAAAATCCCGGCACTCACCAGGCCCATCACTGCAGTCACTGTCTCAATCATCGCAAAAGTCCTTTTGCGCCCCTGCACCCACCAAACGACCGCGCCGTTGCACAGTCAAAAAGATTCAGGGGGTGGAATCCAAATCGCACTGGAGTGATGATTTGCTGCAACAGGTTGTCTGAAACCGGGACAAGCGAAGTGCGCGAGGTGTGCATTTTGCCGGCGACGGCTCCTGTATTTCGACGGATACGCAAGGCAACCATTCGTTCACCACGCGGGTGCTGACCCCATTTCCGCCGCGTTCCGGATGCGATATCTTCACGACTTGATGCGGAGGTGGGCCGTATCGTGATTCAAGGTCGTGGCTGCCTCGACGCAGGTGTCCGGCCGGTGGAATGGTAATTGGGGCGAATGGGGATTCGACGGTCAAAATCGATGGTGCTGGCGCGTGGCGCTGCGACGGTGGCCGCGTGCCTCGTCCTCGCCAACTGCGCCTCGTCGAACAAGTTCGCCAGCCGCGTCGATCCCAAATACGGCGTCTCCTCCAGCCCCCGGGTGGTGGCGCTGGGTGACCCCGTGCCGAAGGGCGGCGGCACGTATCGCATCGGAAAACCCTACACCGTTGGCGGCCAGGTCTACGTCCCGGAGGAGGATACCAACTATCGCGCCGAGGGCATGGCCTCCTGGTATGGCGATGATTTCCACGGCCGGCTGACCGCCAATGGCGAAGTGTTCGACATGGGTTCGCTGACGGCGGCCCATCCGACCCTGCCGATGCCGAGCTACGCTCGGGTGACCAACCTGCGGAACGGCAAATCCCTGATCGTCCGCGTCAACGACCGCGGCCCGTACCACGGCAACCGCCTCATAGACGTCTCGAATAAGGCCGCCGAACTGCTTGATTTCAAAGGGAATGGCGTCGCCAAGGTTCGGGTTGAATATGTCGGGCGGGCGCCGCTCGAGGGTTCCGACGACCGTCAGTTGATCGCGACCCTGCGGACCGGGGTTCCGGCGCCGTCGCCGTCGACCGTCCGGGTAGCCTCCGCCCGGCCGTTCGTACCCGAAATGCCGTCCTCCGCGGGCCGGATCCGGGGCGAAGTTCCGATGCCGGAAGGCCGCCCCTACAGCCTCGGCAACAGCTCGGCCGATTACGCCTCGATCAACGCGACCTCGGAAATGTCGGCGTCCAGCCGCTCCCGTGGCCGGACACTCGAAAATCCGCGCGCGGTGTCCTACGAGAACGACGCTGTTTATGCGGCCCCGAGCGCGGCCTATCTGCCGGTCGACCCGCGCGGCCCCAGCGAAGTGCTCAGCGGCCGCGGGCTTTACTAACCCCGCAGAAAAGCGATCAGCGCCGCATTGACCTCGTCCGGGCGCTCCTGCTGCACCCAGTGACCCGCGCCCTCAATGATGAGCTTCTGCCGCAGATTCGTCAGTACCCGGTCCAGTTCCGTGACCCGCTTGGCGCCGATCAGTCCGGTAATGACTGAATCCCTCGATCCCGCGATGAACAATGACGGCTGATGGATCTGCGCGCCCTGCCAGGGGGCGGTCAGGTCCCAGTTGCGGTCGAGGTTGCGATACCAGTTCAGCCCGCCGCGGAAGCCGGAGTGCCGGTAGGCCTCCGCGAAAGTGGCGATGTCCGCCTCGCTGAGCCAGTCCGGCAGGGTCAGGACAGGCGGGATGTTGCCGAGAAAGCCCTTGTCCTCGGTGACGAACATGGCCGCGGGGTCGGAGACACCGCGCCCGAGGATCTTGCGCATCGTGGTGGCGACATCGCGCTCGAATTCCGCCTCCGCGACATCAGGCGTCTGGAAATACTGCCAGTAGAAATTGGTGACGCCGCCGGCGCGCAGGCTGTCGAGCGGCCGGGCGCGGCCGCGGAACGGCGGGGGGACGCTGAGGCCTGCGACCCTGGTGAACATGTCCGGACGGAACAGCGCCGCATGCCAGGCGACCGGCGCGCCCCAGTCGTGGCCGACGATAACAGCCTCGGTTTCGCCAAGCGCCGTCACCAGCGCGACCATGTCGCCGACGGTGTCGAAGATGCTGTAGGCGCCGACGTCGTCGGGCGCGCTGGTCCGGCCAAACCCACGCATGTCGGGGGCTACGACATGAAAGCCCGCATCGGCGATCGCCGCGATCTGGTGCCGCCACGAATAGGACAGTTCAGGCCAGCCATGGCACAGCACGACCAGCGGACCCTGGCCCTGCTCGAGCAGAAACAGCTCGATCCCGTTGGCGGAAATAGTGCGTGTGGATGGCATCGCGTTTCCGCCCTGTTTTTCGTATTTTGTCGGCAAATTGCAGTATCCGCACGATACGGTTCTTCAACCGGCGCTGCAATCCGATCGACACGGCGGCAAATGCCAAAAGCCGTGTTGTTTGCGATACTTCCACCTGTTAGAACGCACGGATTCAGGACATCGCAAATGGCCGTCGAGACCCCCGTTTTCCGCACATTGAGAGCCGCGGCCGCGTTCCCGTGGCGCAGCCTTGTGGCGTCAGCGCTGGCGCTTGCCATAGGCTGGGGCGGGATCGTCTATGCCGCCAACAACAGCGTGCAGGGCGCCAAGAAGGAAGAGAACGCTTTTGACGGCGACGCGCCGACCGCGATCCTGATCGAGGCCTCCAGCGGCAGCGTACTGTTCGAGAAGAACGCCGACGAATTGCGCGCGCCGTCCAGCATGATGAAGCTGATGACGGCGGAGGTGGTGTTCAACGCCATCAAGAAAGGCGACGTCAAATTGACCGACGAGTACCGGATCAGCGAGAACGCCTGGCGCAGGGGCGGCGCGCCAGCGGGCGGCTCGACGATGTTCGCGGTGCTCAACAGCAAGGTATCCGTGGACGACCTGCTGCATGGCGCGCTGATCCAGAGCGGCAACGATGCCTGCATTGCGCTCGCCGAAGGCATGGCCGGCAACGAGCGCATCTTCGCCACCGACTTCATGACCAAGCGCGCCCGCGAGCTCGGCCTGACCAAATCGACCTTCGGCAATTCCAACGGACTGCCCGACCCCGCCAACAAGATGACGGTGCGGGAACTGTCGAGGCTGGCGCGATACGTGATCCAGACCTATCCGGACATGTACAAACTGTTCGGGGAAAAGGAGTTCACCTGGAACAAGATCCGGCAGCAGAACCGCAATCCGCTCTTGAACTCGCTCGCCGGCGCCGATGGCCTCAAAACCGGCTACACCAAGGAGGGCGGCTACGGCATGGTCGGCTCGGCCGTGCAGAACGACACAAGGCTGATCGTCGTGGTCAACGGCCTGGAAGATCCCGATGATCGCGCCACCGAAGCCAAGAAGATGCTGGAATGGGGTTTTCGCAATTTCGAAACCCGCACCCTGTTCGCGGCCGACCAGCCGGTCGGTTACGCAAAGGTGTTCGGCGGGGACAGCCGTTCGGTGAAGCTCGCAAGCCCCCAGCCGATCAAGCTGATGGTGCCGAAGAACGGCAGCGAGAAGCTGATCGCCCGCGTGATCTATAACGGCCCGGTGCGGGCGCCGGTGCAGCCCGGCCAGCCGGTGGGCGTCGTCCGGGTCTGGCGCGGCGCCAACGTCGCCATGGAAGCGCCGGTCTATGCGGCCGAATCCGTCGGCACCGGTTCCACCATGCGCCGGGCGATCGACGGGGCCAGCGAGCTCGTGATCGGCATGTTCCGCGCGAGCGCAGAGAAGCTCTGACCATGGCCGACGCAGTGCTGAACCGGCCGTCCGGACGCGGAAAATTCATTTCGTTTGAGGGTGGCGAGGGCTCCGGCAAGTCCACGCAGATCAAGAAGCTTGCCGAGCGCCTGGCGACCGCGAAGCTGCGCGCCATCGTCACACGCGAGCCCGGCGGATCGCCGGGCGCCGAAATCATCCGGCACCTGGTGCTGTCGGGCATGGGCAAGCTGCTCGGACCCGATGCCGAGACGCTATTGTTTGCGGCCGCGCGCGACGACCACGTCCGCACCGTGATCCAGCCCGCGCTCAGCCAGGGAACCTGGGTGCTGTGCGACCGGTTTTTCGACTCGACCCGCGCTTATCAAGGCAGGCTGGGGCAGGTCTCGCCGGGCGTGCTCAACGCCATGCAGCGGGTCACGATCGGCGATCTGAAGCCGGACCTGACCATCATTCTGGATATTCCGGTCGAAGTCGGCATGCAGCGCGCGGCGGCACGGCGCGGCAAGGGCGTGCCTGATCGTTTCGAGGCGGAAGATCTGCAATTCCACCAGGACTTGCGCGAGGCCTACAAGCAGATTGCCGCTGACGAGCCGCAGCGCTGTGTGCTGATCGACGCCAATGCCGACACCGATGCGGTCGCGGCAGAGGTCTGGCAGGCGTTGCGCGACCATCTGTTCGCGCTTCCCGCGGCTGCGGCGAGCACAGCATGAGCGCCCGCAAGACCGAACAGGAGATCGCCGTCCGGCATCCGCGCGAGACCTCCGAGCTGTTCGGCCATCGCGAGGCGGAAGCGGCCTTGCTCAATGCCTACCGCGGCGGGAGAATTCCGCATGCCTGGCTGATCGGTGGCCCGCAGGGTATCGGCAAGGCGACGCTGGCCTATCGGATGGCGCGGTTCGTGCTCGCCCACGCCGATCCGCTGGCGCCGTCGGTGCAGCGCGCCGAGGCGCTGGCCGTCGATCCCTCCGATCACGTCGCGCGCCAGATCACCGCGGAAGCCCATGGCGGGCTATTGGTGCTAGAGCGCGGCCTCAACGACCGCGGCGTGTTGCGCACCGTCATCACCGTCGACGAGACGCGGGAGACGATTTCGTTCTTCGGCTCGACCGCCGCCGTGGACGGCTGGCGCGTCTGCATCGTCGACACCGTCGACGAGCTCAATCCGAACGCGGCCAACGCGCTGCTGAAAATCCTAGAGGAGCCGCCGCAGCGCTCGCTGTTTCTGCTGGTCAGTCATTCGCCGGCGCGGGCGTTGCCGACGATCCTGTCCCGCTGCCGCAAATTGCCGTTGCGGCCGCTCTCGACCGCCGATGTGGTCCGCGCCGCGGCCCTCGCAACCGACAAGGATGCGAACGACCCGGCGCTCACCGAAGCCGCGGAGGCATCCGAGGGCAGCGTCTCGCGCGCGCTGACGCTGCTCGGCGGCGATGCGCTGAAGCTGCAGCAGCGGACCGCGGCACTGCTGGCGACCTTGCCAAAGGTCGATCCGCGCGAGCTGCATGCGCTGGGCGATGCGCTCGGCACCAGCGACCGCGTGGCGCTCGCGGCCTTCATCGACGGCATCGACCGCTGGATCGGCGAAAAGCTGCGCGCCGGCGACGCCAACGCGAATCTGCCACGCCTTGCACGGCTGGCAGAGGTATGGGAAAAGATCGTCCGCGCCGCGCGCGACACTGAATCGTACAATCTGGAACGAAAACCGCTGGTTTTTTCGGTTTTCGGAATGCTCGCGGAAGCGACGCGGTAGCGCTCCGCCGACATCCATCCAGATCAACTTGTTTGACCGACAATTAAAGGAATTCGCGGTGGCGACGTCTAAGAAAAAAGCTTCCAAAAAAAGCAAAGCGAAGAAGGCTCGCAAGGTCGCACCCGCACGCGCCGGCAAAAAGGCGACTGCGAAGAAGCGCGCGGCGAAGAGCAAGCGCGGCGTGAAGAAGGCCGCGAAGCGCGTTGCCAAGAAGGCCTCCGGGAAGGTCGCTAAGAAGGCACCCAGAAAGACTGGGAAGAAGGCCGCCAAGAAGATTGCGAAGAAAGCTGCCAAGAAGACGGTAGCCAAGAAGACGGTAGCGAAGAAAGCCGTTGCCGCGCCGAAGAAGGCCCGCACCGTCGACCGGACTTCCTCCGCTGAAAAAAGCCCGAAGACCGTTGCGCCGCGAGCAGTTGCGCCACGGGTCGTGAAAGCCGCTCCAGCGCCCAAGCCGGCGCCGGCGGCCGAGCGGAACACGTACTTCATCACCACGGCGATCGCCTATCCGAACGGGCAGCCGCATATCGGTCACGCCTATGAAGCGATCGCGACCGACGCGCTGGCGCGGTTTCAGCGGCTCGACGGCAAGGATGTATTCTTCCTGACCGGCACCGACGAGCACGGCCAGAAGATGATCCAGACCGCGGTCGCCGAAGGCATGACGGCGGCCGAACTCGCCACCCGCAACGCCGGCCGGTTCCGCGAAATGGACCAGCGTCTCAATGTTTCTTTCGACCGCTTCATCCGCACCACCGAGCCCGCCCATCACCATTCGGTGCAGGTGGTCTGGAACCGGATACAGCAGAACGGCGACATCTATATCGACGCCTATTCCGGCTGGTATTCGGTGCGCGACGAGGCTTATTACGCCGAGGAAGAAACCATCGTCGGCGAGGACAATGTGCGCCGCGGGCCGCAGGGCTCGCCGGTCGAGTGGGTCGAGGAGAAGAGCTACTTCTTCAAACTGTCCGTCTACCAGGACCGGCTGCTGGCGCTGTACGAAAACCAGCCCGACTTCATCGGCCCGGATTCACGCCGCAACGAGGTCATCAGCTTCGTCAAAGGCGGCCTGAGGGATCTGTCGATCTCGCGCACGACATTCGACTGGGGCATCAAGGTGCCGAACGACCCCGAGCACGTGATGTATGTCTGGCTCGATGCGCTGACCAACTACATCACCGGCGTCGGCTTTCCCGACGAGAGCGATAGCAACTGGCGCTACTGGCCCGCCGACGTGCACATCATCGGCAAGGACATCATCCGCTTTCATGCGGTGTACTGGCCGGCGTTCCTGATGTCAGCGGGCATTCCCGTGCAGAAGCGGGTGTTTGCGCACGGCTTCCTGTTCAACAGGGGCGAGAAGATGTCGAAGTCGGTCGGCAATGTCGTCGATCCCTTCAACCTGGCCGACCAGTATGGCGTCGACCAGATACGCTATTTCTTCCTGCGCGAGGTGCCGTTCGGGCAGGACGGCAACTATAACCACGAAGCCATCGTCGCCCGCATCAATGCCGATCTCGCCAACGACCTCGGCAACCTGGCGCAGCGCTCGCTGTCGATGATTGCAAAGCAACTCGGCGGCGTGTTGCCGGAGCCCGGTGAATTCACCGACAACGACAAGGCGATACTGAGCCAAGCAGATGGCATGCTGGAAGCGTCGCGGACCGCGATGGCGACCCAGCAGATCCATCAATGGCTGAACGCCGTGTGGCTGGTGGTCGCGGAGGCCAACCGCTATTTCGCGGGCGAGGCGCCGTGGGCGCTCGCCAAGACCGATCCGGCGCGGCAGAAGACCGTGCTGTATGTCACCGCGGAAGTGGTGCGGCAGGTTGCCATCCTGACGCAACCAGTGATGCCCGATGCTTCGGCGAAGCTGCTCGACAGCCTCGGCGTAGCTACGGCCGATCGCGACTTCAAGGCGCTGGGCACGCGGATCAAGGCTGGCACGACGTTGCCGGCGCCGGTCGGCGTCTTCCCGCGCTATGTCGAGCCCAAAGTCGATATCAAGGCAGATTGAGCGGTTCGCACCATGCTCGTCGACAGCCACTGCCATCTCGACTTTCCGGATTTTGCCGAGGACCTCGACGCCATCGTGGCGCGCGCCGAGACCGCCGGCATCGGCCGCATCGTCACCATCTCGACCCGGGTCAGGCGGCTCGACGGACTGCTTGCGATCGCCGAGCGATTTCCCAATGTCTATTGCTCGGTCGGAACCCATCCGCATAACGCCGATGAGGAAGACGGCATTCCGGCCAGCGAGCTGATCGAACTGGCGAAGCACCCGAAGGTCGTGGCGCTCGGCGAGGCGGGGCTGGATAATTTCTACGAGCACGGCTCAAGCGGGGCGCAGGAACGCGGCTTTCGCGCGCATATTGCGGCAGCCCGCGCCACCGGCCTGCCGCTGGTCATCCACACCCGCGAAGCCGATGAGGATTGCGGCCGCATCCTCGAGGACGAGATCGCCAAGGGACCGTTCAAGGCCGTGCTGCATTGCTACACCGGGGGGCGCGAACTCGCGATGAAGGCGATTTCACTCGGCCTGTCGATCTCGTTCACGGGCATTCTGACCTTCAAGAAGTCCGAGGCGTTGCGCGAGCTCGCGGCCGAATTGCCGACCGATCGCATCATGGTCGAAACCGACTCGCCGTATCTGGCGCCCGGCAAGTTCCGCGGCAAGCGCAACGAGCCGTCCTACGTGGTTGAGGTCGCAAAGGTGCTGGCGGAAACGCGCGGCGTGTCGCTGGAAGAAATTTCGCGGCAGACGACCGAAAACTTCTTCCGCCTGTTCTCCAAGGTACCCGCGCCGAAGGCGGTCGCATGACGCTGACGCTGACAATCCTCGGCTGCGGTTCCTCGGCCGGCGTGCCACGCCCGGCGCTGGGCTGGGGCGCCTGCGATCCCAGCAATCCGAAGAACCGCCGCCGTCGCTGCTCGCTGCTCGTGGAACGCACCGGCGGGCACGGTACCACGCGGATCGTGATCGACACCTCGCCGGACCTGCGCGAGCAGTTGATCGACGCCGAGGTCGACCATATCGACGCGGTGTACTTGACTCACGAACATGCCGACCAGACTCACGGGATCGACGATTTGCGTTCGGTCGTGCTGCACCAGCGGCGCCGCATTCCGGTTTATTTCAACCAGTCGACCGCCAAGGACATCATGGCGCGGTTCTCCTACTGCTTCATCTCGCCCGAGGGCAGCGACTACCCGCCGATCCTCACGCGCCATTCGATCGAGGCCGGCGAGAGCCACACCACCGAAGGGAAGGGCGGTCCAGTGAAGCTGGAGGCCTTCCTGGTTCATCATGGCAAGATTCCCTCGCTCGGTTTTCGGGTCGGCGGCGCAGCCTATACGCCCGACCTGCATGACATTCCCGAGGAGAGCTTTCCGGCGCTGGAAAACCTCGATCTCTGGATCGTCGACGGCCTGCGCTACGCCGGCCATCCCAGCCATTTCAGCGTCAGCGACGCGCTGTCCTGGATCGACCGCTTCAA
The DNA here is from genome assembly GCF_900099825.1 of Bradyrhizobium ottawaense. Lineage (NCBI taxonomy): Bacteria > Pseudomonadati > Pseudomonadota > Alphaproteobacteria > Hyphomicrobiales > Nitrobacteraceae > Bradyrhizobium > Bradyrhizobium ottawaense. Next base: position 7,960,030 of record NZ_LT629693.1, read on the forward strand.
GCCGAAGCGGGCCGTCATCACTAACATGCATTCGGACCTCGACTACGAGGTGTTGCGGAAGACGCTGCCGGCGGACGTGGTTCCGGCCTATGACGGGATGCGGCTGACGCTGGAGCGGGCAAGCTGAGCCCGTTGCCGGTCGCGGAGGAGGGCTGCGATGATCGCGTTGTTCTTTGAAGTCCAGACCAGGCCGGGGCACCGGAATCAATATCTCGACCTTGCGGCGTCGCTGAAACCTGACCTCACGGCCATGGGCGGCTGTCTCTTCATCGACCGCTTCAGCAGCCTGACCCGCAATGACCTGTTGTTGTCGTATCAGATCTGGCAGGACGAAGGCGCGATGACGGCATGGCGGGTCCATGGCTATCATCACGAGGTCCAGACCATCGGGCGCGAGAAGGTGTTTTCGGATTATCGCATCCGCATTGCCCAGGTGATCCACGAGGAAAGACCGGGGCAGCCGGTCTGGCAGCCTGAGCGGCTCACGCCGTACAACGATCCGGCGAGGCGTCCATCGACCTTTGTTCTGGTCGCTGAATCGAAGCGAGCCGAACTTTCGGTGGAGACCGAGTGGCACCGCGATTCATTCAAGAGCGTCTATCGCGACGGCTGTTTCGCGCACCTGATCGACGTGCCGGATCAACAATCCGGCGTCGAATTGGGACGCCGTCTGCTGACGGATTCGACGACAGAGTATTTCCGCATCGTCGAGGTCATGCGCGACTACGGCATGTTCGATCGAACCGAGGCGCCGCAGTATTATCCGCCGGTGGAGAGGGATACTTAACTCCGTCGTCCCGGCGCAGGCCGGGACCCATACCGCGTGATTTCTCGGTTTGAATAAGCTGTTCGATGAATTGTTCTAACCCACAAACGCCGGGGGTTATGGGTCCCGGCGTTCGCCGGGACGACGGCGGTGGGTTACGCGCTAAGCCGAAATGGCCTTCGCCGAATCCACCTGGTTGCGCAGCAGGAATTTCTGAATCTTGCCCGTGGACGTTTTCGGAATGACGCCGAATACCACCGCCTTCGGCGTCTTGAAGCCCGACATATGGCCGCGGCAGAACGCGATGATCTCGGCCTCGGTGGCGTCAGCGCCGTCCTTCAGTTCGACAAAGGCACAGGGCACTTCGCCCCATTTGGAATCGGGTTTGGCGACGACAGCGGCGAACAGCACCGCCGGATGCTTGTAGAGGATGTCCTCGACCTCGACGGAAGAGATGTTCTCGCCGCCGGAAATGATGATGTCCTTGGAGCGGTCCTTGATGATGACGTAGCCGTGCGCGTCGAGCACGCCGAGATCGCCGGTGTGAAACCAGCCACCGGCAAAGGCTTCCTGCGTCGCCTTCTCGTTCTTCAGATAGCCCTTCATCACGATATTGCCGCGGAACATCACCTCGCCGATGGTTTCGCCGTCGCGCGGCACTTCCCGCATGGTTTCGGGATCGATCACGGTGACGCCTTCCTGCAGCGGGTAGGGCACGCCCTGCCGCCGCTTGAGCTGGGCGCGCTGGTCGGCCGGCAGTTCGTCCCAGCCGGGCTGCTCGGCGCAGACCGAAGCCGGGCCATAGACTTCGGTCAGCCCGTAGACATGCGTCAGCTTGATGCCGATGTTTTCGGCGCCTTCGAGCACGGCAACTGGCGGTGCCGCGCCCGCGATCAGGCCGACCACGGGACGCGCGACGTTGCCCTTGGGCGCGCCGGGCGCGTTGATCAACGTGTTGTAGACGATCGGCGCGCCGGCCATGTGGGTGACGCCGTGCTGCGGGATCAGTTCGAAGATCTTAGCCGGATCGACCTTGCGCAGGCAGACATTGATGCCGGCGGACGCCGCGATCGTCCACGGAAAGCACCAGCCGTTGCAGTGGAACATCGGCAGCGTCCAGAGATAGACCGGATGCTGGCCGAGATTGGCGGCTAGGATGTTGCTGACGGCATTGAGATAGGCGCCGCGGTGATGGGTCACCACGCCCTTCGGATTGCCCGTGGTGCCCGAAGTATAGCTCAGCGCGATCGCGTCCCATTCGTCGGCCGGCAGCCGTGCGACAAAGGCAGGATCGCCCTTCGCAACGGCGGCCTCATATTCGAGCTCGCCGATGCGCCTGCCGCCAGCGAACGCGGCGTCATCGACATCGACCACGAACGGTTTCGCGCCTTTCATCAGCGTCAGCGCTTCCGCGATCACGCCGCAAAATTCCGGGTCGACCAGAATGATCTTGGCGCCGCCGTGGTCGAGCTGGAACGCGATCGAGGCCGCATCGAGCCGGATGTTCAGCGCATTCAGCACCGCGCCCGCCATCGGTACCGCGAAATGCAGTTCGTTCATCGCCGGGATGTTCGGGAGCATCGCCGCGACCGTATCGCCATGACCGATGCCGCGGCCGGCGAGCCAGGACGCAAAGCGACGGCAACGGTCGTAGGTTTGCGCCCAGGTGAAGCTACGGCCTTCATAGACGGTGCTGATGTGATCCGGATAGACCGCCGCACTGCGGGCCAGAAAGCTCAGCGGCGTCAGCGGCACATAGTTCGCCGGCGTCTTGTCCAATCCGATTGCGTACTGGTTTTGGGCTGCGCTCATCGGCTCCGTCCCATTGGCAAAGTTGAAGTTACAGGAACCCGATCGAAATCCACGGGAAGATCGCCACGATAATCAGGCCGACCATCAGTGCCAGCAGATAGCCCCAGATTGGCCGGATTCCCTCGGCCGGATCGACCTTTCCGATGGCGCAGGCCGCATAGTAGCCGACGCCGAACGGCGGCGCGAACAATCCGATTCCCATCGCGAGGATGATGATCATCGCATAATGAACCTCATGCACGCCGACGGCGCGCGCGATCGGGAACAATAGCGGCCCGAACAGCACGATCGCCGGAATGCCTTCGAGCACGCTGCCGAGCACGACGAACGCCACGATCGACACCGCGATAAAGGTCGCCGAACCGCCGGGCAGGCCGGTCATGGCTGATGCCAGCGCCCGCGAAAAGCCGGACTGCGTGAGGCCCCAGGCCATGCCGGTGGCGCAGCCGATGATCAGCAGGATCGCGCCCGACAGGCACGCGGTCTCGATCAACATGGGCACGATCCGCCGCCAGTCGAACTTGCGGTAGATCAAAAGACCGTAGACCAGGAAGCCGACGATGAAGGCATAGACGATGCCGATGGTGGAGACTTCGGTCGCGGTCGCGATGCCCTCGACCACGGCATAGCGGATCACGAACGGCAGCGCGATCGCAGGCAGGGCGATGACGAACGCGCGGCCGATCTCACGGCCGCTCGCCCGGGTCACATGCTGCAGGTCTTCGCCACGATAGCGCCACCACACCAGCGCCGACAGCGTGATCGCCAGCACCACGCCCGGCAACAGCCCGCCGGTGAACAAAGCGGCAATCGATACGCCGGTGACCGAACCGATCGTGATCAGCACGAGACTCGGCGGAATGGTTTCGGTTTGCGCGCCGGTCGCGGCGAGCAGGGCGACCAGATCGCCCGCCTTGGCGCCCCGCGCCTTCATCTCCGGAAACAGCACCGGCGCCACGGCGGCCATGTCGGCGGCCTTCGAGCCCGATATGCCCGACACCAGATACATCGCGCCGACCAGCACATAATGCAGCCCGCCACGGACATGGCCGAGCAGGCTCGCAAGGAAGCCAACCATCGCCCGCGCCATGCCGGTCATTTCGATCAGCAAGCCCAGGAACACGAACAGCGGCACCGACAGCAGGATGAGGTGGCTCATGCCCTCGTCCATGCGCCCGATCAGCACCATCAGCGGCGTGCGTGTGGTCAGCGCCAGATAGCCGTAAGTTGCAAGGCCAAATCCGAACGCGATCGGCACGCCGGCGAACACGCAGAAACCGGCGACGCCGACAAAGAAGATGATCAGGTTGATATTGCCGAGCGGCTTCAGCGTTCCCTTCAGGAGCCAGAACACGGCGATAACGGCGGCGACCGACAGGATCGCCGAGAGCACGGTCCTGACATCCCCGGCCCGCAGCAGCCGCAGGAACGCAAACAGGCCCATCAGGCAGATGCCGACCGGCAAGGCTGCGGCACGCCAGCTATTGGCGATCTGCAGCGCCGGCGTCGTGATGAAGCTTTCCTCATAGGCATAGTCATAGGACGGCCAAACGATCATCAGCAGGAAGGCCAGCGCGGCGCAGGTGGCGACCATGTCGACATAAGCGCGCATCGCCGGCCTGGCGCTGGCGACGATCGCCGTCATCCGCATGTGCTCGACGCGCCGGAATGCGACCGCGGAGCCCAGCATCGCCAGCCACAGGAACAGGATCGACGCCAATTCGTCCGACCAGATCAGCGGGCTGTGCAGCACGTAACGCGACACCACACCGGCAAACAGGATCACGATCTCGGCGACCACCAGAAACGCTGCCGGAATCTCCACCAGCATTCCGAGGAAATGCTCGACGGACGCCAACGCCGAACGGCGGCGAGGGGACCTTGCAGTCACCTCGCCGGGCGCGATCTCGGTCATTTCGGCATGAGCCATGACGGCCCCCTGCACTGGAGCATGATCCGGAAAAGTGGAAACCGGTTTTCCGAGAAGATCATGCTCAATTAAAAGATCAGGACAGTTTGCCGACCGACTTTTCCAGGATTTCCCAGGCCTTGTCGCCGTACTTGCCCTTCCATTCCGCATAGAAGCCGGCCGAGCGGAGTTTCTCGCGGAACGGCGCCACATCGGGCTGGTTGAAGACCAGACCCTTGCCGGCCAGTTCTTCCCGGACGGTGATGTTGAGCTTTTCAGTGTCGGCGCGCTCCTTGACCGCGGCGGCGTTGACGTTCTTGGCCACGATAGCCTTGATGTCGTCGGGCAACGCCGCCCAGGCTTTGCGGTTCATCAGGAACCAGAAGCCGTCCCACATGTGGTTGGTCATCGAGCAGTATTTCTGCACTTCGTACAGCTTCGCCGTGGAGATCAGCGCCAGCGGATTTTCCTGGCCTTCGACGATCTTGGTCTGCAGCGCGGAGTAAACTTCGCTGAAATTGATCGATGCAGGCGAGGCGTCGAACGCCTTGAACATCGAGGTCCACAGCGGCGAAACCGGCACGCGGATCTTGAAGCCTTTGTAGTCGTCCGGCCCGTTGATCGGCTTGGTCGACGACGTCGTCTGCCGGAAGCCGTTGTCCCAGATCTTGTCCATGACCTCGAGGCCGGCCTTGTTGATCTCGCCACGCACATAGGCGCCGAGATCGCCATCCATGGCCGCCCAGACCGACGGGTAATCCTTGAACGCAAAACCGACGCCGTTGATCGAAGCCGCCGGCACCAGGGTCGCCAGAATCAGGCCCGACAACGTGAAGAACTCGATGCCGCCGGACCGGACCTGGCTCAGCATGTCGGTGTCGGAACCGAGCTGGCTGTTCGGGAAAACCTGCATGTCGAACCGGCCATTGGTCTCGGCCTTGATCGCGGCGGCCATCTCGCGGGCGCGCGTCATGAACGGATGGGATTCCGGAAGATTGTTGGCAAATTTGTAGGTGAATTCGGCCGTCTGGGCCCGCGCGACCATCGGTGCGCCAATGCCACCCAGAACCGCTGACGCTGCGGATGCCTTCAGAAGCGTGCGTCGTGAAAAGCTCATCTGTTTCTCCCTTGAGGCTTTTTGTTCTTGAGATGCAATTCTATACGGACCTGATGCCATCAGGTCATCAGCGATCTCGCATTCGCGTGGGCTTATTGCAGCCGACGCCAGCCACGGCAATATCGGCTTTCGGACCAAGTGACGCGTGGGAAGGCGGCGACGCGTTCGGCATGCAATGACCAAAGACTGGCATCGCGCAGGCAGATGAACCTGACAAGAGCTGGAAGGAAATCCGCCTAAATATCTGATCTAATTGTAGATATAAATATTCCATAATATACCTTATGCGAATTACGCATTTCGGGATGGTGGGATCGGCTCCGCCAGGTTCCGTTATTCCACCTGCTCCTACCGCCCCCTGAAGCGCGGCTTGCGGCGCTCCAGAAACGCGCCGACGCCTTCCTTGTGATCCTCGGACATGCTCGCCAGCGCGAACTGGTCGAGGTCCATATGGCCGGCGAGATCGTCGAGCGCATGCGCGAGCCGATTGACGGTGAGTTTGGTCATCGCGACCGACAGCGGCGGTTGGGCTGCGACCTTGCCGGCGAGCACCATTGCGGTGTCGAACGCCTTGCCGGGATCGGCCACCTCTTCCACCAGCCCCCATCGTAGGCTTCCGCCGCCGAGATACGCTGGTCGGCCAGGATCACGGCCTGCTTGGTGCGGGCCGGTCCGATCAGGTGCAGCATGCGCGGCACGCTCTGCCAGCTCATGTTCATGCCGAGCCCGATCTCGGGCACGCGCAGGTGGGCATCACGCGCCATGACGCGGAAATCCAGCGCCACCGCCAGCGCCACGCCGCCGCCGACGCAAAACCCCTCGATGGCGCCGATGGTGATCTGTTCCATCTCCTGCCGGGCCCGCGTCAGCCGCGGACCGAGCTTGAGATGCCGGCGCAGCGCGCCGAGGTCCATGGTCGCGCGCGACCGGCCCTCGGGGTCCTTCAGATCGAAGCCGGCGCTGAACGATCTGGCGCCGCCCGTCAGCACCACGACCGAGGTCTCCGCGTCATCCTCAAAGCTGCGCGCGGCATCGGTCAACTGGCGCAACGCCTCCGGCGACAGGGCGTTGATGCCGTCGCCACGGTCGAAACGCACGACCGCGATGCGGCCCTCGGGCCCGAGGCCCTTCTCGATGGTCACAAACTGCGTCAAGCGGGGCCTCCCTGCCCTTGTTCTTCCTGGGTCGTTTCGCGCTTACAAATGACCGGTGCGCTCGCGGGCGGGCCTGCCCCCGGGTACCGGAAAACGGATCGTGGTGCCAAGCGTGATCCAGTTGGCGTTCTCGCCGGTGATGTTGTGCCCGTAGATGAGATCGACCGAGAAAATCTCGTTGGGCCGGTAACGCACGCCAGTCTGGAAACGCGGCCGTACCACGCTTGGCGTATCCGACTGGCCGGCTTGGCCGTAGCCCTCGATGGTCCACTGCAAGGTGTCGGTGAATTTCCAGTCGAAGCCGATCCCGTAGGTGAAATAATGCCGGTCAACGGTGCGGTCCCACAGCCAGCCGCCATTGAGATTGATGCGCGTGACCTCGGACAACCGGAACGTCGCCGGGATCGTCGCAAACACAGTCTGGTTTTGCCCGGTCAAGGCATCGAACTGACCGCCGGCCGAAAACGAAAACCCGAGCTTGCCGACGCCCGTCGGCTCCAGGTTCATCTTGGCCTTCGGCGCGAATGTGGTGCTCCAGTCGCCGCCGCTGCGCGCTTCGTTGCTGAGCATGCTCAGTTCGACCGGCTTGAGCTTGAACGGATCGACCACGCAGGACGGGTTGGCGACCATCGAGAAATCGGTGTTGGTCGCGGCCTGCATCCAGCTCTCGACCTTGCAGGATCCGGTCTCGGAAATATCGGCGGCATCCACCGCATAGGCGCCGTTGGCGGCCCGCGCGGCTCCGGCCGGAAGTCCAGTCAAAATGATCGCAGCCGCTGCAATTCTGATATGCCCTGCCCTGATGCCCATAGCGGAAACCTAACAGAGTCTTCGCCTCGACATAGCCGGGATTTTGCGACTATCCTTGCGGCATGAGCAACCATGATCACGACCATCACCACCACGATCACGACCATTCGGAATTGTCGGAGACCGAGTTGCGCGTTCGCGCGCTGGAGACGATCCTGACCGAGAAAGGTTACGTCGAGCCGGCGGCGCTCGATGCCATCATCCAGGCTTATGAGACCAAGATCGGCCCGCACAACGGCGCGCGTGTCGTCGCCAAGGCCTGGACCGATCCTGCCTTCAAACAGGCGCTGCTGGATGACGCCACCAAGGCCATCGGCACGCTCGGTCATGTCAGCCGGGTCGGCGACCATCTCGTCGCCGTCGAGAACACGCCACAACGCCACAACATGGTCGTGTGCACGCTGTGCTCCTGTTACCCCTGGGAAATGCTGGGACTGCCCCCCGTCTGGTACAAGGCGGCTCCCTATCGGTCTCGCGCGGTCAAGGACCCGCGCGGTGTGCTCGCCGACTTTGGCGTCAGCCTGCCGAAGGAAATCGAGATCCGCGTTTGGGATTCAACCGCCGAGACACGTTTCCTGGTGCTGCCGATGCGCCCGCCAGGTACCGAGGGTTGGAGCGAGGCTCAGTTAGCCGAGCTTGTGACGCGCGATTCGATGATCGGCACCGGCCTTCCAACAACGCCGGGCGCGCCGTCATGAATGGCGTGCACGACATGGGCGGCATGGACGGCTTCGGCAAGGTCGAGCCGGAGCCGAACGAGCCGATGTTTCATGCGGCATGGGAAGCGCGCGTGATGGCCATGGTCCGTGCGATGGGCGCGGCCGGCGCATACAACATCGATACGTCGCGCTTTTACCGGGAGATGCTGCGGCCGGACGTCTATCTCGGCAGTTCCTATTACAAGAAGTGGTTCCTTGGGCTTGAAGACCTTCTCTTCGACAAGGGCTTCATCTCCGCCGAGGATGTCGCTGCCGGGCATGCGGTCCAACCGCCGAAGCCGCTCAAACGCGGCAAGTTCGGGATCGACGATGTCGAGCGCGTCATGGTGCGCGGAAAATTCGGCCGTGCTGCGCCGGCCCCGGCGAAGTTCAAGCCCGGCGATCGCGTGCGCGCCCGGAACATTCACCCCGCCACCCATACAAGGCTGCCGCGCTACGTACGCGGCCACGTCGGCGTGATCGAGCGCGACCATGGCTGTCATGTATTCCCGGATACGGCCGCCACCGAATCCGGCGAGAATCCGCAATGGCTCTACACGGTCGTATTCGACAGCGTCGAATTGTGGGGCCCGGATGCCGACCCGACGCTAAAAATATCCATCGACGCATTCGAGCCTTATCTGGAGCGGGCGTGATGGTGGCCGCAGCGGCGCGCGCAACGGACGCTGTGCCGGGTATTCCCCGTGACGAGGACGGCCCCGTGTTCCGTGAGCCTTGGGAGGCGCACGCCTTCGCCATGGCGCTGACCCTGCATGACCGCGGCGTGTTTACCTGGACGGAATGGGCCGCAGCGCTCGCCGCCGAAATCAAGCGCGCGCAGGCCAACGGCGATCCCGACACCGGTGAGACCTACTACCGGCATTGGCTGGCGACGCTGGAAAATCTGGTGGCCGAAAAGGGTGTTGCAACATCCGAAACGTTGCATCGCTACCGCGACGCCTGGGACCACGCCGCCGACCGCACGCCGCACGGTGCGCCGATCGAACTGACGCCACAGGATTTCGGCGCTTAAGTCACGGCCACATATTCCCGCCAGCCCTTCGCGCGCAGCGCGCAGGCCGGGCATTCGCCGCAACCATAACCCCAATCGTGCTGGGCGCCGCGCTCGCCGAGGTAACAGGTGTGGGAGTGTTCGCGGATCAGATCGACCAGCCCTGCCCCGCCGAGGTCATGCGCGAGTTTCCAGGTCGAGGCCTTGTCCAGCCACATCAGCGGCGTGTGCAGTTCGAAGTTTTTGGCCATGCCGAGGTTGAGCGCGGACTGCAGCGCCTTGATGGTCTCATCGCGGCAATCCGGATAGCCGGAGTAATCGGTCTCGCACATGCCGCCGATGATGTGACGGATGCCGCGCCGGTACGCCAGCGCCGCGGCGAAGGTGAGAAACACCAGGTTGCGGCCAGGCACGAACGTATTGGGCAGACCATCCGCGCCCATCGTGATCGCGACATCGCGGGTCAGCGCGGTATCGGAAATTTCGGCCAGCGTTGGAATCTCCAGCGTATGGTTCTCGCCGAGTTTTGTCGCCCAATCCGGCCGTAGCGCTTTGATGCCCGACAGCAGCCGGTCGCGGCACGCAAGTTCGATGGCGTGGCGCTGGCCGTAGCTGAAGCCGATCATTTCGACGCGCGCAAAGCGCTGCAACGCCCAGGCAAGGCAGGTGGTGGAATCCTGGCCGCCGGAAAACAGCACCAGCGCGGTTTCGGAATTGGATTGATCGCTCATGGTGCCCTTGGCCGACGCGCTTGTTCAGTAGGTCTTGTCAATGTGAACTGCATCACGGAGTTGGCACAAACATCAGGCTATTTCTAGCGGCAAGCGTCGCCAACAATGGATTTTCTGTCATGGGCTATTTTGACGGTCTCGCCAGCGGCAGTTTCAAGACATCCCAGGATGGCCGCAGGTTATTCTTTCCCTGGGGTGTCCTCGGCAGCGGGTACGCCATCGCCTCGGAGCAAGACTATCAGCGTCTGCGACAGCACGTGAAAGCCTACACGGTGGTCACGCTGGTGGCGGTCATCGCCTCCGGCATCTACGAACCCTATCTCGCGCCCCTTGCGGCGGCAGCGCTGCTCGTCTGCTTCTACCTCGCCTGGATGTGGCGCGTGCTGCCGCGCCTGCAGCGATCCGGCGAAAGATTGTCCCTGCAGGAAAGCATGACGTCGCAGGCACAGGCCCACAGCGCCGTGGTGTTATGGTTGCTGGCAATCGCTTCTATCGTATTCGTCGTGACCGGCGTCGTGATGTTGGTGTTCGATCCCGGCAGCCGGCTTACCGCCCTCGCCTGCATCGTCTTTTTCGGACTTTGCGCGGCGAAGATTGCGCGCTTGCTCGCGCTGCGGCACCGCCCGGCGGCCCCGCAACTGTAGCCGGGCCAACCGGTGGAAATCGTGGCCATTTCGGCTCGTTTTGCTGGGATCGGCGGACCGATTGCGGCATAAAGCCCGAACCTCGAAAGTTCGGTGCCGCATGACCCCTTCCCGCGATATTTCAAGACTGCTCGAAATCATGGCGGCGCTGCGGACGCCGGTGACCGGATGCCCGTGGGACCTCGAACAGGATTTCGCGACGATCGCGCCCTACACCATCGAGGAGGCCTATGAGGTCGTCGATGCCATCGCGCGCGGCGACCTCGACGATCTCAAGGACGAGCTCGGTGATCTCTTGTTGCAGGTAGTGTTCCACGCCCGGATGGCGGAGGAGCAGAACGCCTTTGCGTTCGGCGATGTGGTCGAAGCCATTTCGCGAAAGATGATCCGGCGGCATCCGCATGTCTTCGCCGACGAGAACGGGCATTTGACGCCCTCCCATGTCAAGGAAGCCTGGGACCGCATCAAGGCCGAAGAGAAAGCCGAGCGCGCCGCGCGCCGGCCGCAGCAGCCCGCCGAACACAAGTCGCTGCTGTCAGGCGTCAAGGCCGGCCAGCCGGCGCTGATCCGCGCGATGGAATTGCAGCGCAAGGCATCAACCGTCGGCTTCGACTGGAACGACCCGCGCGCGGTGCTGCACAAGATTCGCGAGGAGGCCGACGAGATCGAGGCCGCGCTCGACGGCGGCGATGCCGAGGAACTCGCGGCCGAAACCGGCGATCTCCTGTTCGCGCTGGTCAATCTGGCGCGCCATGTCGGCGCCGATCCGGAAGCGGCGCTGCGCGGCACCAACGCCAAATTCGAACGCCGTTTCGGCTATATCGAGCGCGCCCTGGAAGCCAAAGGCCGTTCGCTCGAAAGCGCGTCGCTGACCGAAATGGATGCGTTGTGGAATGAGGCGAAGGGTGCAGAGCGCAGGCAGCGACTATAACAATGTGCCTCTCAGAATGAGCGCGGCTACGCCAAAGTAAATGACCAGACCGGTGACGTCGACCAGCGTTGCGACAAACGGAGCCGACGCACTCGCCGGGTCGAAGCCGACGCGCTGGAGGATAAACGGCAGCATCGAGCCCGCCAGCGATCCGAAGGTCACAATGCCGACCAGCGTGGTTCCGACCGTAATCGCGACCAAAATCCAATGTTCGCCGTAGTCGAAAATACCCAGCGTCTGCCAGACCGTTATCCTGACTATTCCGATCAGGCCGAGAATGGCGCCCAGCATCAGGCCGGTCGGCAGTTCGCGCACCGCGACCCGCCACCAGTCGCGCAGCCGAAGTTCGTGCAACGCCAGCGCGCGAATCAGCAGCGATGTCGCTTGCGATCCCGAATTGCCGCCCGAACTCATGATCAGGGGAATGAACAGCGTCAGCACGATCGCCTTCTCGAGTTCGCCCTGGAATGTCTGCATCGCGCTGGCCGTCAGCATTTCGGACAGGAAGAGCGCGCAGAGCCAGCCGCCACGCTTCTTGATCATCTCGAGAAAACTGATCCGCAGATAAGGCTCGTCCAGCGCCTCCATGCCGCCGAACTTCTGAACGTCTTCGGTGGATTCCTGGACGATGGCGTCGATGACGTCATCGACGGTGACGATGCCCAGCACATGGCCCAGCCCGTCCACAACGGCTACCGCAAGCAGGTCATATTTCGATATCAGGCGCGCCGCGTCCATGCGGTCGGATTGCGGCCCGACCGTCAGTGGCTTGCGGGCGGGCGCGGCGGTAAGGACGTTGGCATGCGGATCGCCGGAGATCAGACGGCGCAGCGGGACCGCCTGGATCAGCGTCTTCTTGACGGGATCGACCACGAAGATGGAATAGACGGTTTCGCGGGTGCGCTCGACCATCCGGATGTGATGCAGCACCTCCGCGATCGTCCAGTTCGAGGGTACGCTGACGAACTCGGTCGTCATGATGCTTCCGGCGCTGCGTTCGGGATAGGCCAGCAGTTCCGAGACGGTGGTCCGGGTTTCCTGGTTCAGGCCATTTAACAGCGTGGTCCGGAGCGGCTCGATCAGCTCCCTGAAAATATCGGCGGCACGATCCGCGGACACGGCCGACAATAAAGCGACGGCTGTCGCGGTGGGGAGTGCCGCGATAATCTCGCAGACGTTGTCAATTCCGGGCTGATCGAGAACCTCGACCGCCTTTTCCGAAGACAAATGCTGAAGGATCTCGGCGGCAGCTTCCGGCGGGCGGGCGTTGAGCGCCACAATGATATCGGGCGCCCTTTCGAGCCCGAGATCGCCTGCCGCATGCGCGGCTTCGACGGCAGCAACGGTCGTCTCGGGGGAATTCGGCATCACGGACCTCGCTCTTGGCGCCCAGAGCGGAATGGACCAAGCCCGTGCAAAACTCAAACACAAAGTGGACGGCTGAGGTTCGGACCCAAAACATCAGGCCGTAGCCTGGTGATCCAACCCCGGGGTCATACCATTGTTACAATCGCTGTCGTGACCAAGGTCCGGCCCGGGATGCGCCGGGCTCATGCCACGCGCGGCACCGCATCGAACCGCGAGACCACAATATCCCGCTTGGTCTCGTCGACGCGCACGGTCATGTCGAAGCGGTCGTCGTGCAATTCCTTGGCCAGAATTTCGGCGTTGCGATGCAGCCAGCTGATGCCTGCGCCGTCCGACGCCTCGATCGACAGGTCGAGCGTAATTCGGGTCGCAGCCAGCCGGTCCTCGATCGCGGTCAGCAACGCCTCGATGCCCTCGCCGGTTTCGGCGGAGACCAGGAAGCATGGCCGCTCCGGCGGACGGCGGGCGGCGATGTTGCGCAGGTTTTCGCGCTCCTCGGGGTCGAAACGGTCGATCTTGTTCCAGACTTCGAGGAGACGTGCGCCGGCATCGGGATCGATGCCGAGCTGACGCAGCACGGCGTCGACGTCGCGCTCCTGCGCCTCCGCGTCCTCATGCGAGATATCGCGGACATGCAGAATGATATCCGCCTCCAGCACCTCTTCCAGCGTGGCGCGAAACGCGGCGACGAGTTGCGTCGGCAGGTTGGAAATGAAACCGACGGTGTCCGACAGCATCGCCTTGCCGCCATGCGGCAGGCTCAGGGCGCGCAACGTCGGATCGAGCGTGGCAAACAGCATGTCGGCGGCCTGCACCTCGGCGCGCGTGAGCCGGTTGAACAGCGTCGACTTGCCGGCATTGGTGTAGCCGACCAGCGCCACCACGCGGTACGGCACGCGCTGCCGGCCGGCGCGATGCAGCCGCCGCGTCGCCTGCACCTTCTTGATTTCGTTTTCCAGCCGCGTGATGCGGTCGCCGATCAGGCGGCGGTCGGCCTCGATCTGCGTCTCGCCGGGACCGCCCATGAAGCCGAAGCCGCCGCGCTGGCGCTCCAGATGGGTCCAGGACCGTACCAGCCGGCTGCGCTGGTAGTTGAGGTGCGCAAGTTCGACCTGAAGCGAACCTTCCTTGGTCTTGGCGCGTCGGCCGAAGATTTCCAGGATCAGTCCGGTGCGATCGAGCACCTTGGTGTTCCAGGCCTTCTCGAGATTGCGCTGCTGGATCGGCGACAGCGCGCAATCCATCACCACGAGCTCGATATCGTGGCCCGCGATGAGACCCGTGATCTCCTCGACCTTGCCCTTGCCGAGATAGGTCGCAGGCCGGATCTGGCTGATAGGTGCGATCAGCGCTTCCACGACGGTAAGGTCGATGGCACGCGCGAGGCCTGCGGCCTCCTCGATGCGCGCGTCGGAATCGCGCACGCCATCGTTCGTCTGCGCGTCGGCATCGCCGCGGCGCATCCGCAAATACGGGCCGATGACAATCACCCGCCCGGTTTGTTGGCCCCCCGCCGACCTCGGTCGGTCGGCTTCCCCATTACGGTCCAGGGGTTCCAATCAGGTCACTCTCACGCCGGAGCATCCTCGCCGCCCTCGAACAACTGGATCGGAGCGCCGGGCATAATGGTCGAAATCGCATGCTTGTAGACAAGCTGCGAATGACCGTCGCGCCGCAGCAACAGGCAGAAATTGTCGAACCAGGTGACAATCCCTTGCAGCTTCACTCCGTTGACCAGGAAGATCGTGAGTGGCGTCTTGGTTTTACGAACGTGGTTGAGGAAGGTGTCTTGTAGATTTTGTGCGCGGTCTGCCGCCATTGTTTTTATCCCGCCGTCTTGTGCTTCTTTTTATTAAACCGGTTGTTGCTCTCTAACGGAGCCTCCCCCGATCGCCGTCCCACCCTGAGATCCCCCTCCGGTCGGCTCGGCGGTACGATTAGAGGGCAGGCGCGGTTTTTAGGCAAGCCGGTTCACGCGTCACCCACGAGGAACCTGCTTTTCATTCTCCGCAAAAGTACGGAAAGAGATGAATATTCCCAAGCAAGTGCATGAATTGCGGCCCGCCCAGGACCGCGGCAGCTCGAGCCCTACCCCACTCCCAGCGCCTTCAGCTTGCGGTGCAGCGCCGAGCGTTCCATGCCGACGAATTCCGCCGTTCGCGAGATATTGCCGGAGAATCGGCTGATCTGGGCGATCAGATAATCGCGTTCGAAAACTTCCCGCGCCTCGCGGAGCGGCAACCCCATGATGTGTTCGCCGTTGTTGCTGGTCGGCATCGCCGGCACCATCGAACCGACGTCCTGCGGCAGCATGTCGGCAGTGATGATCACCTCGGGCCCGCCGCCCGCCAAAATCATCACACGCTCGACGTTGTTGCGGAGCTGGCGCACGTTGCCGGGCCAGACATGCGACTGCAACACCGCCATCGCGTCCTGGCCGATCTGGCGTTTCGGCAAGCCGCTGGCCACCGAAATCTGGTCCATGAAATAGTCGATCAGCTCGGGAATGTCCTCGCGGCGTTCCGACAGCGGCGGTACCCGGATCGGCACCACCGAGAGCCGGTGATAAAGATCCTCACGGAATCGCCCTTCCGCGATCTCCTCCTCGAGATTGCGCGCGGTCGAGGAAATGATGCGGACATCGACATGCACTTTGACGGTGCCGCCGGAGCGCTGAAAGGTCTGATCGACCAGCACGCGGAGAATCTTGTTCTGGGTCTCGCGCGGCATGTCGGCGATTTCGTCGATGAACAGCGTGCCGCCATGGGCCTCTTCCAGCGCACCGGCCTTGCGCGCCTGCTCGCCGTTCGACTGCTCGATCCCGAACAGCTCGACTTCCATCCGCTCCGGCGTGATCGCGGCGGCGTTGATGACGACGAACGGACCTTCCGCCCTGCTCGAGGCATGATGCAGCGTGCGCGCCGCCAGTTCCTTGCCTGAACCGGAGGGGCCGACGATCAGGATGCGACTGTTGGCCTTGGCGGCCCGGTCGATGGTCTGGCGCAGCTGGTTCATGCACGCCGAGCGCCCGGTCAGGACGCTGGCGGCGGGCGCAAGTTGTTTCAGTTCCTTCACCTCGCGCTTGAGGCGCGACGTTTCCAGGGCCCGTGTCGCGACCAGGATCAGCCGGTCCGACTTGAAGGGCTTTTCGATGAAGTCATAGGCTCCGCGCTTGATCGCCGCGACCGCCGTTTCGATGTTGCCGTGGCCGGAGATCATCACCACGGGCACGTCGGCGTGATCCTTCTTGATCTGCTCGAGCAGCTGCAGACCGTCGAGCTTGGAGCCCTGCAGCCAGATATCGAGGAACACCAAATGCGGACGCCGGTTGGCAATCTCCGTGAGCGCCGAATCGCTGTCGCGCGCCGTCCTGGTCTGGAAGCCCTCATCCTCCAGAATGCCCGCAACGAGATCGCGGATATCTGCCTCGTCATCGACAATCAGAATGTCACTGGCCATGGGTTACACCTGTCTTGTCAGTTGCCGGTTGCGGCTTCAGTTTTTGCTTCATCATTGGTCGTGGAACCAGCCTCATTGGTTTCGGAGCCAGGCATCTTTGTTTCGCCGCCCTGCTCGCTCGTCTGCGGCGCCTGCTCCTTCGATTCGCCTTTCGGCGGCTGCCCCGTGACGGAGAACCGCAACCGCATCCAGGCGCCGCGCTGTCCGGGCCGGAAATCGGAGGCATCCTTGAGTTCAATGCGGCCGCCATGGTCTTCGAGCACGCGACCGACGATCGCGAGGCCCAGCCCGGTGCCCTTCTGGCGCGTCGTCACATAGGGCTCCAGCAGGCGGGCACGGCTCACCTTGGGCAGCCCAATGCCGTTGTCGATCACGTCGATCACGATGTCGTCGTTCTCGCGCGTGGCGACGACATCGATCCGCCCCTTGTCGAGTTCGTCCGGCGCAACCTGTTCGATCGCTTCGGTCGCATTCTTGATGATGTTGGTCAACGCCTGCGAAATCAGCCGGCGGTCGAACTGCGCCCGCATCGGATCCTGCTTGATTTCGGCCACGATATCGAGATCGGGATGCCCGACCTTCATCAGGAATACCGCCTGGCGTACGGTGTCGGCGACGTCCTCGCCCTCCATCACCGGCTTCGGCATCCGCGCGAAGCGGGAGAATTCGTCCACCATCCGTCTGATGTCGTCGACCTGTCGCACGATGGTGTCGGTACACTGCTCGAAGATGCCCTTGTCCTCGACGATGACCTTGCCGAATTTGCGGCGGATGCGTTCGGCCGAAAGCTGGATCGGCGTCAGCGGATTCTTGATCTCGTGGGCGATGCGGCGCGCGACATCACCCCAGGCGGAGGTGCGCTGCGCGGACACGAGGTCGGTGATGTCGTCGAGCGTGATGATGTAGCTGTCGCGCGCCTGGCTGGTTTGTTCGGCGCTGACGCGAACCGACAGATTGCGCTCCTGACCGTCGCGCGTGATCGTGATCTGGCCCTGCACCAGGCGCTGGGTGCCCTCACGCGCGGTTTTCATCATGTCGTCGAGCTCGGGCAGCACGTCCGATAGCGGATGGTCCAGCGTCTCCGATTCGGCGTGGCCGATCAGCTTTTCGGCCGAGCGGTTGAGGATGCCGACGCTGCCGGAGGCATCGACGCCGATGATGCCGGCGCTGGCCGACGACAGCACCGCCTCGATGAAGCGGCGGCGGCTGTCGATCAGGTCCGAGGCGCTGACCAGTTCGTCGCGCTGGGTACGCAATTCCTGCGTCATCTTGTTGAAGGTCTGGCCGAGCTGGGCAAGATCGCCTTCGGATTTGTGGACCGGCACCTGCACGTGGAGGTCGCCGGTCGACACGATATTGGCGGCGCTCATCAGGTTGCGGATTGGCGTCACCAGCCAGTTGGCGAAATTCAGCCCGATCAGCACCGAGGCCATCAGGATGGTCAGCGCGATCACCGCGAACATCAGCGCGAAGGCGACCTGAATGCCGAGCCGGCGCGATTCGATCTGGGCGTATTCGGCGACGCTGGCCTCGGTTTGCCGGAGCTGCGCGACCACGCGGGGGTCGAGCAGCCGCGCCACGTAGAGGAAGGTGTCGTTGAAGGCGCGCAGCCGGATCACCGCCGCGACGTAATTGGCTTCGGGAAACACCGCGATCTGCGGCTCGTTCTCGTCGACGTTGCTGAGAAATTCCTGCGGCGGCGTCGTGAATTCCTGCTGGATTCCGGTTTGCGCGGTCTCCAGCAGATTGCGATCCTTGTCGATCAGCATCGCCCCCGGCAGGTTGCGCGAGGCGGCACTGGCCGTCAGCAATTCGCGAAACGACCGGCGGTCCTGGTCGAACAGCGGGCGGGCCTGAGCAATGTCGTGGGCCATCCCCAGGATGTCTCCGCGGATGAACTGCGCATGCTCATAGGTGTAGGCGCGGGCCACGATCAGCGCGTTCTGCATCACCTCCTTGGTCGGACCCGAGAACAGCCGGTCGAGACCGCGGTCGATGGTGACATTGGCGACAACAGCCACCAGCACCGCCGGCAACACCGCAATGATGGAGAACAGGCTGACGATCTGGACGTGCAGCCGCGCCGCCGCCCGGCCGCGACGCCGGGCCTGAATCACCAGCCAGACTTCGCGGATGATGATGCCGACCAGGAGCAGGATAGTCGCGGCATTGATCAGCAGGAAGGAATAGACGACTTGGCGGGTCGGCTCGATCGGTGTCAGGCCGCTCAGCACCATGAAGGTCAGGAACGCCGACAGCAGTGCGATTCCGACCGCAAACGGCGCCACCCATTTCCGCAGGAGCCCTCCTGCGGATTCGGTAATCGACGGGTCGAATGATGGCGCCGAGGTCTCTGCGGTGGTCATTCCGGCAATCGGTGTGATGAAAGGCTTAGGATCCACTGGCTGCGGACTGATGCATTCATATCACAATGTTGCCAAATTACGACAATTCCGCGGCGCGCCCGGCCGCGGGACTGAGACATCCCCAGCGGCGATGCGCCCCATGGCGTGGCGGCTCGCCGGCCGCCCCATGAAATGGCGCTAGCCGCCGCTGCGGTAGACCTGAATATCGAGGTCCCGGATCTTCTTGCGCAGGGTATTGCGGTTCAACCCGAGTAGGTCGGCCGCGCGGATCTGGTTGCCGCGGGTGGCCGCCAGCGCCGCCGTGAGCAGCGGCACTTCGATCTCTTTCAGGATGCGGTGGTAGAGGCCCGGCGGCGGCACGCCGTTCGGGAAGCCCGAGAAGTGCGAGGACAGATAGGCCTCGACCGCACCGCCGAGATTTTCCACCCCCAGCGGGGCATTACCGCCCGATGCGACCGCCGGCGGCGCCAGCTCGCCATCGATCACCGAGCCCGTGATCACGTCCTGCGGGTAGAGTGCCGCCAGCCGCCGCGCCAGGTTTTCCAGCTCGCGCACGTTGCCCGGCCAGCGATGCTGTTTGAGGCGTTCCAGCGCCAGCGTATCCAGTTTCTTCGGCGGTAGTCCGTCCTTTTCCGCCAGCGAGAAGAAGTGCCGGATCAGATCGGGCAGATCCTCGATGCGTTCGCGCAGCGGCGGCAGCCGCAGCGGCACCACGTTGAGGCGGAAGAACAGATCCTCGCGGAACAGGCCCTGCTGAATCAGGATGCGCAAATCCTTGTTGCTCGCGGCAACGATCCGCACGTCGGTCTTGATCGGCGTGCGGCCGCCGACGGTGGTGTACTCGCCCTGCTGCAGCACGCGCAGCAGTCGCGTCTGCGCCTCCATCGGCATGTCGCCGATTTCGTCGAGGAACAGCGTGCCGCCTTCGGCCTGTTCGAACCGGCCGGACGCGCGGGTATTGGCGCCGGTGAACGCGCCGCGCTCATGGCCGAACAATTCGGATTCGATGAGGTCGCGCGGGATCGCCGCCATGTTGACCGCGACGAACGGGCCGTTGCGGCGCTTGCCGTAGTCGTGCAGCGCGCGGGCGACCAGTTCCTTGCCGGTGCCGGACTCGCCGGAGATCATCACGGTGAGGTCGGTCTGCATCAGCCGCGCCAGCACCCGGTAGATTTCCTGCATCGCCGGCGAGCGGCCGACCAGCGGGATCGAATCGAATTCGCCCTCGTCGGGTGCGTTGGCCACCCGCTCCTTCGGCTCGGCCAAAGCGCGGCCGACGATGGTGATCAGCTCCTTCAGGTCGAACGGTTTCGGCAGATATTCGTAGGCACCGCGCTCCGAGGCCCGAATCGCCGTCATGAAGGTGTTCTGCGCACTCATCACGATGACGGGCAGGTTCGGCCGCATCTTCTTGATCCGCGGCAGCAGATCGAACGCGTTTTCGTCGGGCATCACCACGTCGGTGATGACGAGATCGCCCTCGCCCTGGCTGACCCACCGCCACAGCGTCGCCGCGTTCCCTGTCAGGCGCACCTCGTATCCGGCGCGCGAAAGGGCCTGGTTCAGAACCGTGCGGATGGCGGTGTCGTCATCAGCGACTAGGATGCTACCTGCGGGCATTGTTATTCCTCATCTTGTATTCCCTGAGGCAGGCGACGGCGTACCCGAAACGTCATCGCGGTTGCTGTGGTCGAAGTGCTTGGTGGAATTGAACATCGGTAGCAGCACACGGAACGTGGTTTTCCGCGGCTGGGATTCGCATTCGATGATGCCGCCGTGATCGCCGACGATCTTGGCCACCAGCGCCAGCCCGAGCCCGCTGCCGGTCTGCTTGGTCGTGACGAAGGGGTCGAACAGGTTCGGCAGCAGATCTTCCGGCACGCCGGAGCCGTTGTCCTTGACGCAGAATTCGAGCGGCAGCGACACCCGCGATTTCTTGCCCGGCACCGACAGGCGAACGCCGGGCCGGAACGCCGTGGTGAGCTGGATCTCCGCATCGCTGCCGAGATCGGCGACCGCTTCGGCGGCGTTCTTCACCAGGTTGAGGAACACCTGGATCAGCTGGTCCTGATTGGCCAGCACCGGCGGCAGCGACGGATCGTAGTCCTCGATGAAGCGGATGTTGCGGGCAAAGCCGGACTGCGCCAGCCGTTTGACGTGGTCGAGCACGGAATGGATGTTGACGGGCCCGCGCGCCACCGGGCGATCGTCGCCGAACACTTCCATGCGGTCGACCAGTGTCACGATGCGGTCGGCCTCGTCGCAGATCAGCCGCGTCAGCATGCGGTCTTCGGACGAGGCCGCCTGCTCCAGCAGTTGCGCCGCACCCCGGATGCCGGACAGCGGATTCTTGATTTCATGCGCCAGCATCGCCGCCAGCGCGATCACCGAGCGCGCCGCGCTTCGATGGGTCAGTTGCCGGTCCATCTTGTCGGCGATGGTACGCTCCTGCAGCATGACCACGATATGGCCCGGCCGCTCCGTCAACGGAGCCACATGAAGATCGACCTGGCGGTCGCCGCCGATCCGCGGCGTGCCGAGATCAACCTTGTATTCATTGACCGGCGAGCCGCTCGAACGCACCTGATCGATCAGCGCCAGCAGCGGACTGCCGAACGGCACCAGTTCCTTCAGCGACTGCCGGCGCAGGAACTGGGTCGAGATTTCGAAGAAGGATTCGGCGGCGATGTTGGCGTCGACAATGCGGCCGTCCGGCGCCACCAGCAGCACCGGATTGGGCAATGCGTTGAGGATCGCCTCACCGTCGGTGGGCAAGTGCCGGCGATGTTCTGCGACGGACGTCATGCAGCTGCACTCCAAGCAAAATCGTCAAACGCATCCTGGAGCGATCGATGCACCCGGTGCGGATCCTCCGACGTCAGAATGTTCTGACGCCAGGTTTTGAGTTTTTCGGCCGGTGCGCCGCTGCACTGCGCCGCGATCTCCAGCGCCCAGCCGAGATGTTTGCGCGCGTGCTTCAAGCCGACGCGCAAGCCGTAAAGGCGGCAGACCTCGTCGTAGAGCGCGCGAATATGCGCGAGCTGCTCGGCGAGATCAGGCGTGGATTCGGCTTTTCCGGTCTCGAGCTGGCGGCCGATCTGGCCCGGCAACCACGGCTGGCCCTGTGCGCCGCGGCCGACCATCACGGCATCGGCGCCCGACATCTCGAGCGCGCGCACCGCTTTTTCGAACGAGGTGATGTCGCCGTTGACGACGAGCGGAACCGTGATCGCATCCTTGACGGCGCGCACCGCGCCCCAATCCGCCTCGCCCTTGTAGAACTGACAACGCGTGCGCCCGTGCACCGTGATCATCTGCACGCCGGCGGCTTCCGCGCGCCGCGCGAGTTCGGGCGCGTTGTGCGAACGATCGTCCCAGCCGAGCCGCATCTTCAAGGTCACCGGCACCTTCACGGCAGCGATGGTCGCTTCGATGAGTTTCAACGCGTGATCGAGATCGCGCATCAGCGCCGAGCCGGATTGGCCGCCGGTCACGTGACGCGCGGGACAGCCCATATTGATGTCGATGATGTCGGCGCCGGCGGCTTCCGCGACCTTCGCCCCCTCCGACATCCAGTGCGTTTGACAGCCGGCGAGCTGAACCACATGCGGCCCGATGCCGGCGGCCTCGCAGCGCAACCGCGACATTGGCTTGCCATTCACGAGGTCGTCGCTGGCGGTCATCTCCGAAACCACCAGCCCGGCGCCGAGGGCGGCAGAGAGTCGCCGAAAGGGCGCGTCGGTGACACCCGACATCGGCGCCAGGAGAACCCGGTTGGCGACAGCAATCTCGCCTATTTTCAACGGCTTAGGGCGTGAACTTTCCAGGCCGGTCACGGAGTTCTCATGGTTGGCACGGCAGCGTCATTGCGACCGTCGACGCATATTGTGAGCACAAATCTTGTGCAGTCAAGCTTCATGCCTACACTTTAGACAGTTCTATCATTTGTGCAAGTGCACTGCAACAAAATCTGCTTTTCCCACAGCTATTGGGAATCGCTCTGTTTTTGCGCATTCGGCATGGTAAGGGCTGTGCGCCAGCGAAGGCGCAACCCTGCCCCTCAATCCTTTCCGTCCGTCATTGAGTCCAATGCCCAAACCCAAGCGTACAGCCGCCATCCTCGTCGCAGCCGGGCGCGGCCTTCGCGCCGGCGCCGGCGGACCCAAGCAATACCGCACCATCGGCGGCCACACCGTGATCTTCCGCGCCATGGAGGCGTTCTGCCGGCACCCGGACGTGTTCGCCGTGCAGCCGGTGGTGAATCCCGATGACATCGCGATCTTCAACGAGGCCGTGGCCAGCCTGCGCCATCAGCCGCCGACCAACGGCGGCGCGACGCGTCAGGCCTCGGTGCATGCCGGGCTCGAAGCGCTGGCCGCGGAGAAGCCCGATATCGTTTTGATCCACGACGCCGCCCGTCCCTTTGTGACGCCGGCGGTGATTTCGCGCGCGATCGACGCGGCGGAGCGCACCGGCGCCGCGGTCCCGGCGATCGCCGTTACCGATACGATCAAGCAGGTCGGCGATACCGGCGATGTCGAGGCGACGCCGGACCGCGCGCGGCTGCGGATCGCGCAAACGCCGCAGGCCTTTCGCTTCGACGTCATCCTCGAGGCCCATCGTCGTGCCGCGCGCGACGGCCGCAGCGATTTCACCGACGACGCGGCGCTCGCCGAGTGGGCGGGATTGACGGTGGCGACCTTTGAAGGCGATCCTGCGAACATGAAACTGACCACCCCGGAAGACTTCGTCCGCGAGGAAGCCCGCCTCGCCAGCCAGCTCGGCGACATCAGGACCGGCACCGGCTATGACGTGCACGCGTTCGGCGATGGCGATCACCTGATGATCTGCGGCGTCCGCGTGCCGCATACGAGAGGCTTTCTCGCCCATTCCGACGGCGATGTCGGCCTGCATGCGTTGGTCGACGCCATTCTCGGCGCGCTGGCAGACGGCGACATCGGCTCGCACTTTCCGCCCAGCGATATGAAGTGGAAGGGTGCTGCGTCCGACAAATTCCTCACTTACGCCATCGAGCGCGTCACCGCCCGCGGCGGCCGGATCGCCAATCTCGAAGTCACGCTGATCTGCGAGCGCCCGAAGATCGGACCGCTGCGCGACACGATGCGCGCGCGCATCGCCGAGATCACCGGCGTCAACGTCTCGCGCGTCGCCGTCAAGGCGACCACCAGCGAGCGGCTCGGCTTTACCGGCCGCGAGGAAGGCATTGCCGCGACCGCGAGCGCCACCATCCGTCTTCCCTGGAGCGAATAGCATGAGCGGCAGCGACGCCCGCGCCCTCTCCCGCTCGCTGCTCGACCTGTGCCGGATGCGCAAGCTGACGGTTGCGACCGCTGAATCCTGTACCGGCGGCCTTGTCGCCGGCGCACTGACTGACATTCCCGGGTCCTCCGACGTGATCGACCGCGGTTTTGTCACCTATTCCAACGACGCCAAGCGCGCGATGCTCGGCGTCAAGGCGATCACGCTCGCGACCTTCGGCGCCGTCAGCAAGGAAACCGCCACCGCGATGGCGATCGGCGCGCTGGAACGCGCCGGCGTCGATCTCGCGGTATCCATCACCGGCATCGCCGGCCCTGGCGGTGCGACGCCGGGCAAGCCGGTCGGCCTGGTGCATTTCGCCGTCGCCGCCCGCGACGGCCGCATCCTGCACCGCGAATGCCGGTTCGGCGCCATCGGCCGCACCACCGTGCGCCAGCGCTCCGTGGTCGAGGCCCTGCGCATGCTGATGGAGCTGGCGCGCGGACCGCAGGCGCCGGCCAAGCCGCGCCGCGCGGCTGCAAGCCGGCTGCGCCCGCGCGTCGCCCGGACGCCCCGGGGCGGCGCCGTCAAGCGCCGTCGCCCGACGCGCGCCTGAGCGTCAGCCCTTGCCGTAAACCACATCGGCGCGTTTCTCGAAGGCTGCCGCAAACCGCTGGAACGCCGCGTCGAACATCGTGCCCATCAGCAGCGCCAGCATCCGGCTCCTGAACTCGTAGCTCAGGAAAAACCCGACGTCGCAGTCGGTTTCGGACCTCGGCTCGAAGGTCCAGCGGTTTTCCAGATTGCTGAACGGCCCCTTCAGATACTCGACCATGATCTTCAGGTTCGGCCGGTCCAGCGTCACCCGGCTGGTGAAGGATTCCCGCACCAGCTTGAACGACACCGTCATGTCGGCGATGACGATCTCGGTGCCGTCGGGCTTGGGCGTGCGCTGGCGAATCCTGAGCGACTGGCACAGCGGCACGAATTCCGGATAGCGCTCGACGTCGGCGACCAGATCGAACATTTGAGCCGCGGTGTGATGAACCCGGCGCTTGCTGGAAAATCTCGGCATCGGTTCAGCGCGACAGAGCAGCCCGGGCCGCTTGCAGTTTGGCGAAATCGTCGCCGGCGTGGTGCGACGAGCGCGTCAGCGGGCTCGCCGACACCATCAGGAAACCCTTGGTGTAGGCGACCTTCTCGTAGCCCGCGAATTCATCCGGGGTCACATAACGCATCACGGCGTGATGCTTGCGGGTCGGCTGCAGATACTGCCCGATGGTGAGAAAGTCGACATCCGCCGAGCGCAGGTCGTCCATCACCTGCAGCACCTCGTGACGTTCTTCGCCGAGGCCGACCATGATGCCGGACTTGGTGAAGATGGTGGGGTCGATTTCCTTGACCCGCTGCAACAGCCGGATCGAATGGAAGTAGCGCGCGCCCGGGCGCACCGTCAGATAACGCGACGGCACGGTTTCCAGATTGTGGTTGAACACGTCGGGCTTGGCCTTCGCGACCACTTCGAGCGCGCCTTCCTTGCGCAGGAAATCCGGGGTGAGGATTTCGATCGTGGTGGTCGGGCAGCGGGCGCGGATGGCGCGGATGGTCTGCGCGAAATGTTCTGCGCCCCCATCGGCGAGATCGTCGCGATCGACCGAGGTGATGACGATGTGAGCGAGGCCGAGCTTGAAGGTCGCTTCCGCGATATGCTCTGGCTCCGACGCGTCGAGCGCGCCGGGCATGCCGGTCTTGACGTTGCAGAACGCGCAGGCCCGCGTGCAGGTGTCGCCCATGATCATGAAGGTGGCGTGCTTCTTGTCCCAGCACTCGCCAATGTTCGGGCAGCCGGCCTCCTCGCAAACCGTGACGAGGCCGTTCTCCTTGACGATCTTCCGCGTGTCGGCGTAGCCGCGGGTATTCGGCGCGCGGACCCGGATCCAGTCCGGTTTCGGCGGCGACAGCGCGTCCGGCCGGTTCACCTTTTCGGGGTGACGCGGACGTACCTGGCTGGTGGAAACGGTATCGACGAGGACGACCATGTTCAGTCCGGCAAATGGCGAGAACATCTAGCTAATCGGTGTCGCCCATTGCTGCAACCCTCGCCGAGGCTAGCAGAAACGTGCAAGATATTGCCAGTTTTCATCTGTTCCACAGCGATTCTTAACCTGAAATGGCTCGAAGTCCCAAGACGGCCGCTGCCGCCGCCCACAGCCTCGGCAAGCCGCTGAAGCGCTCGTTTTTCGCCCGCGGTGTGCTCGAGGTCGCCCCCGACCTGATTGGGGCGACGCTGCTGTTGGACGGCGTCGGCGGCATCATTGTCGAGGTCGAGGCCTATCACCATACCGAACCGGCCGCGCATTCCTTCAATGGGCCGACGCCGCGCAATCTGGTGATGTTCGGGCCAGCAGGCTTTTCCTACGTCTACCGCTCCTACGGCATCCACTGGTGCGTGAATTTCGTCTGCGAAAAGGCAGGCTCGGCCAGTGCCGTGCTGATCCGCGCGCTGGAGCCAACCCACGGCATTCCGGCGATGCGCCGCCGCCGCGGCCTGCATGACGAGCGGTCGCTGTGTTCCGGCCCCGGCAAACTCTGCGAAGCGCTCGGCATCACCATCGCGCACAGCGGGCTGCCGCTCGATATCCCGCCGTTCGCGCTGCATGCGCGTGTGGGCAAGCCCGAGATCGTTACGGGGTTGCGGATCGGGATAACAAAGGCGGTCGATCTGCCGTGGCGGTATGGGTTGAAGGGATCGAAGTTTCTGAGCAAGCGGTTTTGACAACATGAAGATGGGGCTCCTGAGACCGTCATTGCGAGCGAAGCGAAGCAATCCATCACGCCGCGAAAAGAAAGAATGGATTGCTTCGTCGCTCCGCTCCTCGCAATGACGTTGATAGACCCGATACGACTTCACGATCTCGCGGCGCGATGCGCCCGAAGTTTTGCATTTCGTTGTCCCTCCTGAGAACAGAGGGCGCGGGGAAGACCGGGTGCGCGCTGCGCAGGGAGCGAAATGAATCCATTATTGCGCGCGTCCGCGAAGCAGTGCATGGGGCCTCCCGCCGAAATGATTGAGAACAAGTGCGTCAAGTCGGACGCAACGGGCAAGCGCCCGTCACACCGCGTGGTGGCAGACCGCTTCGATCCGGTTGCCGTCGGGGTCACGCAGGAACGCCGCGTAGTAGGAGGCGTGGTAGTCGCGCAGGCCCGGCGCGCCGTCGTCGGTGCCGCCGGTCGCGATGCCGGCGTCCCAGAACGCATCGACCTGGGTTCGCCACTTCGCCTTGAAGCACCAGTGGCGGCCGAAGGCGTCCTCGGGCTTCGCGCCCTTGCGGATGGTGAGATAGACGCGGTCGGGATACGCGGCGCGTGCCCGCTCGCCATAGCCGAGCCAGTCATCACGGCGACCGACCTTGACGACGTCGAGCGTCTTCATGATCGCGTCGTAGAACCGCTCGGCGGCGGCTATGTCGGAAACCGTGATGGAGACGTGGTCGAGCATTCGATAGGCCTCGTTCAAGACGCCTTCTTCAGCCGCTCCAGCGCCTCGAGGATCCTGGCCTTGCGCGCCACCGCGGCCTCGCGCTTTTCCTTTTCCTCTTCGACAATCTCGTCGGGCGCGTTGGCGACGAATTTCTCGTTGCCGAGCTTGGCGTCGACGCGCTTGATGTCGGCGTCGGCCTTGACGATCTCCTTGTCGAGCCGGGCCTTCTCGGCGGCAAGATCGATCACGCCCTTCAGCGGCAGCGCCACGACTTCGCCACGCACCAATAACTGCACCGCGCCTTCCGGCGGGCGGTCGGCGAAGGAAATATCGGCAAGGCGCGACATCCGCTTGACGACGTCGTTCCAGCGCTGGGCGCGCTCTTTTGTCTCGGCCGATGCGCCCGAGAGCACCAGCGGCGTCAGCGTCGCCGGTGCAATGTTCATTTCAGCGCGCACCGAGCGAATCGCGGTGACGAGATCGACCACCCAGCCGATTTCGGCTTCCGCGGCCGGATCGCTGAAATCGCCGGCATCGAGCGCGCGGATGACGGGCGGAATGATCGCGTCGCTCGGGCTCGCGATCGCTATTCCGGCCAGTTGCTCGGCGGACAGACCCTTGCGCGGCCATTCCGCCAGCACCAGGAGGCCGTCGCGCTTGGCCGTCACCGCCCAAAGTTCTTCGGTGATGAAGGGCATGAACGGATGCAGCAGCTTGAGGATCTCGTCGCGCGCCCAGGCGACCATGGCGCGAGTCTCGGCCTTGGCGGCGCCCTCCTCGCCCATCAGCACCGGCTTCGCCAGTTCGAGATACCAGTCGCAATAGACGTTCCAGACGAAACGGTACATCGCACCGGCGGCATCGTTGAAGCGATAGGCCTCGATCGCCTCGGTGACCTCGCGCGTGGCGCGCGACGTTTCGTGCGCGATCCAGCGGTTCAGGGTCTCCTTGGCATCATGCGCATTGAAACCGGCAGGTTGCTCGCAGCCGTTCATCTCGGCAAAGCGGCAGGCGTTCCACAGCTTGGTCGCGAAATTGCGATTGGTTTCGACGAGCTGCGGCGACAGCTTGATATCGTGGCTGTGGGCCGCCCCGCGCGCCAGCGCAAAGCGCAGCGCGTCGGCGCCGAAGTCGTCGATGACGCCCAGGGGATCGATAACGTTGCCTTTCGACTTCGACATCTTGGCGCCCTTCTCGTCACGGACGAGACGGTGGATATAGACCGTCGAGAACGGCGCCTCCTTCATGAAGTGGAGGCTCATCATCATCATGCGGGCGACCCAGAAGAAGATGATGTCCCAGCCGGTGACGAGCACGTTGGTCGGGTAGTAGCGGCCCACCTCCGGCGTATTGTCGGGCCAACCGAGCGTCGAGAACGGCCACAGGCCCGACGAGAACCAGGTGTCGAGCACGTCCTCGTCCCTGACAATAAAACCTTCGCGCTTGGCAGGGTCCTGCGCCATCTCCTCGCCCTGCTCCGGCGTGATGACTTCCTGCTCGACGTAATAGCCGAGCGCGTGACCGACGGCTTCCTCCTCGGTTTCGGCGACGAACACCTTGCCGTCGGGCCCGTACCAGGCCGGGATCTGATGGCCCCACCAGAGCTGGCGCGAGATGCACCAGGGCTGGATGTTTTCCATCCACTCGAAATAGGTCTTTTCCCAGTTCTTCGGCACGAACGTCGTCGCGCCCGAGCGCACGGCGGCAATGGCCGGCTGCGCCATGGTCTTGGCGTCGACATACCACTGGTCGGTCAGATAGGGCTCGAGCACGGTGCCGGAGCGGTCGCCGTGCGGCACCATATGCGTGTTGGGCTCGATCTTTTCGAGGAAGCCGAACTCCTCCAGCCGCGTGACGATCCGCTTGCGTGCGGCAAAGCGTTCGACCTTGTTGAGCTCCTCGGCCAATTCGCTCGCCCCTTCCGGCAAGCCGCGCAGATAATCCTCGTTGCCGACAAGGGCGAGACAGCCCTCCTGATCGAGCACACTGATCCGCGGCAGGCCGTGTCGCTTGCCGACCTCGAAGTCGTTGAAGTCGTGCGCCGGCGTGATCTTGACCGCGCCGGAGCCTTTTTCCGGATCGGCATAGTCGTCGCCGATGATCGGAATCCGACGGCCGACCAGCGGCAGGATCACATGCTGGCCGATCAGATGCCCAAGGCGCTCGTTCTCCGGATGCACCGCGACCGCGGTATCGCCCAGCATCGTCTCGGGGCGCGTGGTCGCGACCACGATGAAGGTCGTGGGATCGTCCGGATTGAAGCTCTTGCCCTCGATCGGGTAGCGCAGGTGCCACAGGCTGCCCTTGACCTCGATCTGCTGCACTTCGAGATCGGAGATCGCGGTGAGCAGTTTCGTATCCCAGTTGACCAGCCGCTTGTCCTTGTAGATCAGGCCTTCTCGGTGCAGTTCGACGAACACCTTGACGACGGCGCGCGACAGCCCTTCGTCCATGGTGAAGCGTTCGCGCGACCAGTCACAGGACGCTCCGAGCCGCTTGAGCTGGTTGACGATGACGCCGCCGCTTTCGGCCTTCCACTGCCAGATGCGTTCGAGGAATTTGGCGCGTCCCATGTCGCGCCGGCCCGGCTCCTGCCGTTCCATCAACTGCCGCTCGACCACCATCTGGGTGGCGATGCCGGCGTGGTCCGTGCCGGGCTGCCACAGCACGTCGCGGCCGCGCATCCGCTCGAAGCGGCAGAGAATATCCTGCAGCGTGTTGTTGAGCGCGTGGCCCATGTGCAGCGAGCCGGTGACGTTCGGTGGCGGGATCACGATGGTGAACGGTGCCGCGTCTTTGCGTTCGGGACGGCCGGCCTTGAACGCGCCGCTCGCCTCCCAGATGGCGGACATGCGGCTTTCGATATCGGCGGGCTGGTAGTTTTTCTCGATCATGACAACGCTGTTGAATCTGGAGGGTATTTTGGACCGCCATCTCACCCGGCCAGCGGGCAAGAAAACGCGTCAAAACAATGAGCTAGCGCCCGATTTGGATGTGGACGGAACCGAACAGGTCCCTAGAAAGCCACTGCGAAGCCGCAAGTCAACCTGACCGGCTGCAAGAAGCCGCAATAAAGCCCTTCGGAGTGGCTGAATCAGGGCCGGAACCGGCGGCGCGGCCGGCTCCGTGAGGCGCTAGCGCCCGCGTGAAACCCGTTCGATCTCGGCCTTGACGATCCGCTCCACCAATCCCGGCAGATTGTCGTCGAGCCAGGATTTCAGCATCGGCCGCAGCATTTCCTTGACCAGGTCTTCCAGCGTCCGCGCGTTGTTGCTCAGCACGGTATTGGCCAACGAATTGAAGGCGGATTCGACCGCCGAAACGGTCGAGTGCGACAGGATCTGCTGCTGCGGCGGTGCAGGTGCGCTTTCAAACGGCGGCGGCTCGTAGGTCGGCCGTCGGTGCAACGCCCTGGCGGCTGTGCTCTCGGTAAATTCGAGATCGTCCTGCGGGTCTATCTTGTGGAACGAAGCAGACTGGAGAGCTGATGGCACCGGGTCCGGCAATGCCATTTCGTCGGTGAGCTCGAACACGTCGGATTCGGGCTGGGCTTCGGGCTGCGCCGGCCTGATGTCGGCCTCGGGCGTTGCTGCGTCGAGGCTGGCCAGCATCGCATCGATGTCATCCTGATTGTTGCTCACGGCCGGCTCGGGCGCAGGCGGCGGCGCGGGCTTGGCCACGGCAGCAGGCTTAGGCGCCGGAGCAATCGCCGACGGCGGGATATCCTTCATCGCGGGCTTTGCCGGCGCCTCCGGCTTGGCGGCCGCGGGCGGGCTGGCGGGCTTTGCTGCCGGCTTCTCGGCAGACGCGGGCTTTTCGGCAGAAGCAGGCTTGGCCTCGTCGTCGGCAATGATGCGACGGATCGACGCCAGAATCTCCTCCATCGAGGGCTCTTGGACCTTTGCAGGTTGCGTCATCTCCGACTCCACATCGAAACCAAATTACACCAAGCCAGGAAGGATTTTCCGGTTCCGGATGTGCAGGCCGGGATTTTCATCGCGCAAGCCCGACTTGTCCCCAGATCAGGCCCGCCCGAATGCATCGCGCAGGCGTCCCGCTCCCCCAAGGTTACCCCCAGGCTACCCGGCGTGCGGCCGTGAGATGGAAAAAACGCGGCGCGAATCGCTCAGCTCACCCAGAGAACGGTACGTCATGCCGATAAATATTTGCAAGCAAACGCGCCGGGCGGATGCCGCCGGGCGAGAATTCATTCCGCGTGCGCCGTAATGCTACGGGAGTGGTGATGCTGCTGCGAGCGTGAACGCCGCGGCGAGTGTGAACGTCGCAACGAGCGTGAAGCCGCTGCGAGCGCAAACGCTGATATCAGCGACCGTCCGGCGTACGCACGCCGGCCCAGCTATCGCGCACCTGTTGATAATGCACGCTCGGATCGTAAACCGTGGTCGGCAGGTTGAGCACCTGCGGCGACAGCCGTCCCACCGAGTTCAGCACGGCGTAGGATGCAACGACGCGGTCATGCTGTGCCGTGACCAGGGCGACGCGCGCGTTGACCAGCGCCTGCTGCGCGTTCAACACGTCGAGCGTGGTGCGCTGTCCGGCCTTGGCTTCCTCGCGCACGCCGTTCAGCGCGATTTCGGACGCCGTGACTTGCGATTGAGCGGACTGCACCTGCGCCTTGCCGGCAACCAGCTGTCCCCATGCGGTGACAACGTTGGCGCGGGTCGCATCGCGGGTCTGTTCGAGCACCAGGCGCTGCTGCGCCAGCGTTTCCTTGGACTGGCGGATCAGCGAGTATTCCGCGCCGCCCTGATAGATCGGCACCGCAATCTGCGCGGTCGCGGAGGCGCCGAACGAGCGGTACAGCGTCATGGTGGATTCGTAGGTCTGCTGTGCCGCCAGATTCAGCGACACCGTCGGCAACAATGCGCCTTCGTTGACCTTGACCTGGAGATAGCTGACGTCGATGCCGAACATCGCCGCGGTCACGTTCGGGTTCTGCATCAGGCCGGTTTCGACGGCGCTGGGCAGCGTTCCCGGCAGGTAGCGATCGACCGGCGAGCCCGGCGCAAGCGCTTCCGGTTCGTTGCCGATGATGCGGCGGAAGTTCGATTTGGTGGTGACGAGATTGGCGTCCGCGGTCAGGAGCTGGGTCTTGCCGGCGGCGAGCTGGGCCTCCGACTGCGCGACGTCGGTGCGCGTCACTTCGCCGACGTTGAAGCGGTCGCGCGTCTGTTTCAGCGTCTGCTCGAGCACGCGCACGTTGCTCTTCTGCACTTCGACAATGGCGGCGTCGCGCAGATAGTCCATGTAGATCGTGGCCGCCGACAGCAGCACGCTCTGCTCCAGCACCCGCAACGCTTCGCGTGCGCCTGAGACCTGGCTCTCCGCCGCACGGGTCTTATTGGCGGTCTGCTGTCCGTTGAAGAGCGTCTGCTGCACGTTGACGCCGACGCTGCGCGGCGGATTGGCGCCGTGAATCTCGGTGCGCACGATGCTGGTCGCGCTGCCGCCGGCGGTAGAGTTGGTGTCGGTATATTGATAGCCGGCGCTCGCGGTGAGTGCGACCTTCGGGCGATAACCCGACAACGCCTGCGGCACGTTTTCATCGGTGAACCGCACCTGCGCGCGCTGTGCGTTGAGCTGCGGATTGTTCTGATAGGCGCGCACCAGTGCCGCCTCGATCGTGTCCGCCAGGGCAGGCACCGGGCCCATACAAGCTAACAGAAGGACCGAAGCCGCGGCTCCAGTGAAAACCTTCACTCCACGCATCCCTGGAAATCCATTCATTTTCGTTTTCACCGCGCCACCCTCATGAACATGAACACGAACGCGGATCGGCATCGCTTCGGTCGAAGTGAGTCCCAGCTCACCTTATTCCGCAGCTAGGCTGGACGGAACTACCTCGCAAGCGCACACAGACGAAACTCTTAACGTGGGGCAATCCGGCCACACTTCTGATTCAGAACGGGATTTTAACGGCGTTCACGGTAGCCGGGGCCGCAAAGCGTGCCGAAAAGGCTAGAAAACGAAGGCGGGAACCCGTTCCATGCCCGGCAGTACCGGGGCGTAGGCGTCGAACAGTGCCCGGTGCCCGAAATCCCCGTGGGAACGGGTTACCAGCGTAGCCATCGGCGGCTGCGACGTCGCGAAAACGCCGACCAGCCGGCCGCCGTCCTGCAATTGCCCGTAGAGCCGCTCCGGGACGATTTCGGTGGCGCCGTTGAGCAGGATGACGTCGTAGGGCGCGTTCGCCGGGTCCCCGTCAGCGGCAGCCGCCGTCCGGACCGCGACATTCCCACAGCCATTCTGGGCGAGGATGGCCGTAGCCTTCGCCGCCAGCGCCGAATCGCTCTCGGTCGCGGTCACCTGCCCGGCAAATTGCGCGACCACGGCGGCGGCGTATCCGGTCGCGCAGCCCACCACCAGCACGCGGTCGGTCCCCTTGATTTCGGCCGCCTGCAGCATCTTTGCCAGCACCACCGGCTTGATCAGGAACCGCTTGATCTCGCCGCTCTCGCTGACATCGAGATCGAGGTCGAGATAGGCCAGCGCGCGCCTGCTTTCGGGCACGAAGGCCTCGCGTGGCACCGCCAGCATGGCATCGATAATTCTGACATCGGTGACGTCGCTCGGACGCACCTGACCATCGACCATTTTCTGGCGCGCGGCCGAAATACCGGACATAGGCTGAGACCCTGAAAGCATGCGGCGTTGCCGCAAGAGAGTTGGAACCGAGAGCTAAAGCCGGGTCATCTTTGGTACAAGCTCCGGTAAAACGCAACACGCCGGTTAGGCGTGCGGAGGGCGAGGTCCGCCAGGCCGAATGCCCGATTGAATGATGCGGCGGAACGGCGACGCGAACAGCCCCGGCGGAGCCACGCTCGGGATGCGCCGAATGATTGGGGCCGGATCATCGCGGAATTTCAGGCATCGGAATTTGCTGGCTCCCCGGGCTGGATTCGAACCAGCGACCATTCGATTAACAGTCGAATGCTCTACCGCTGAGCTACCGAGGAACAGGCGAAACAATCGTTCGCGAGCGGGGAGCGTATAACAAAGCATTTCGGGCTTGCAAAGGACCAAATGGCCGTTGCGGACCCGGTAGCGTGCGGAAGCGCAAAGCTGCTGTGCCGCAAGGGTTTGCAGCCGGTTTTTCGCCCGCACTGGACATAACCTGTAACGTATCCGCGCAATGCGGCCATCCCGGCACGTCATGGGCTGGCCGCCAAATCGACTCAATCCGGCCAGAGCTTCCGAGGATTGCCGGGATTCACGGGAGTTGATTCCATGCCATTCATTGCAACCGACCTGATACCCGCGGTGCCTTCGATTATCCCGAGCGACAGTCCAGCTCTGAGCGACGACGAGTGCCTGCTTCGGCTGGCGCGGGCCGTTGAAGACCATGATTCGGAAGATCTGGACGAGGTTGCGCGGCTGATCGGCCGGCTGATCGTGACCATCGAATAGGCAATAGTCGGCACGCAACGAAGCCGACCGCCCTTCCCGCCTGCCTTGCTGCCGCGGAAGCCGCTGGCCGCGCGTATCGCACATTCGGGTGCGACACTCGCTCCCGTTCAACGCGCGGCATTCCGGCGATCGTGATGCCGTCGTGATTGCCGAGACCGCTCACGGCATCGCCGTGAGCGTTGCTCGTCGTCATCGCCGCCCATTGCGCGAATGGAGAGGTTACTCGGCCAGGAACGAGGTCGTCTTGGTCGAGGAATCATAGCGCAATCTCAGCACGTTGAACTTGCAGAGATTGACGTTCTTCCAGAGCACCGACTCGTTGTAGTTGGCCCAGTCCACCTTGACGTTCCAGACGCAACCCTCGTCGTCCTCATCGAACTCGACGTAGGCGGTGTCCTGGTTGTTCAAGGTTTTTTCGAGCTCGTTATCCCACTCGTCGAGGCCGTCGTCGGGGCCGTTGAAGCCCAGAAACTTGATGGCATAACCGGTCTCGTTGACAACCGAGACATTGCGGCTGTCGGCTGCAATGGCGTTTCCGGTGGCAAAAGAGAGTCCCAATACGATCAACGCAGAAAAAATAAGTTTCATCTCAAACCTTCCAATCGTTCGCATCCGGCAAGGTCAATCTAAACGGATTTCGCAGTCCCAGGGAAATCTATCATTTGATCGCTGCCGGTCTGTGACCATTTTTGAAAAGAATGCTTTCAGATCGCGACGGAGGTTGTCGCGCCTGTCGCCACACCGATCGCCGTTCGGAATTTTCCCGCCTTACTGCTCGAACACCGCCGCGCAGGCCGGGCTCAAGCTCGCCTTCTGCCGCCGCAGGCATGCGGTGATCGCCCGGGCATTGGGGATCTCGCCGGCGCAGAGCCGGTAGACGTCGGGGGTGCAGGCCTTGCGCTGCTCGGGCGTGCCTTGCGCGGAAGCGGATCCAGTTGCCAGCAGCGTCAGCAGGAATCCGAGCAGCGACGCCCGGCGGGCGCGACCGAGCGGTGCCGCACTTCGTGCAAACCTTGCTTTCATGACCGCGTCTCCCTGGTCTGACCTCGCCTTGCTCCGCCTTGACAAGGCAGGCGTCCTCACGGCCAAATACGCGGATTAAATTTCAAAGAATGTGATTTTTCTCACAATTGACCCTGCACAAGCGGGGATAGCGTCCCCTGCGGGGAAACTCTTTAGTAACCAAGCTTGCCGCGATCGCGCGTTCATTAAAATGCGAGCGATCCGTTCAATCTGGAAACAAAACCCTTTTGGCATCGTGAGCTCTCGAACGTTGGAGAGCGCGATGAGTGAAGTTGAATTCGACCAGTTGCTGGATGCCGTGCAGACGGCAATTGCGCCCGAACCGGAGGATGATTTCTTGGCCCAGTCCCTGCCCCGTTATCAGCCACCGCGCGCCGCCAACGACAACCGGGCTCCCTGGCCGCTGGTTCCGTTTCCTGAAGGCTGGTACGCCGCCTGCTGACAAGACGCCGGGATTGCTTAAATCCCGGGGAGATTGTAGCTAGTCCGCCGATGGGGCCACGTGGCGGAGTGGTTACGCAACGGTCTGCAAAACCGTGTACACCGGTTCAATTCCGGTCGTGGCCTCCATCCATAAAATCAACAGCTTAGCCTGATTGCGTGAGAGATCGCGGGAACTGTCGCCGCGGTTATTCCGCGCCGGTGATCGTTCGATGCTTTCGAACCAGCCCGCCGCGGCGTCCATAAACGATGGCGTTCGGCAGTGTCAGCGGATGAATTCCCGCCCGGATGAGAAGCCAATAAAACGGCCTTAGCAACAGCCGACGCAGCAACCTTAGCTGCGGATACCGCTCGTTCCGAAACCAATCCATCGCTTCGTTCACCGCCGCCTCCCCCAGGATTCGCTCCCGATATCTCGGATCCTCGCGAAGCAATCTGGTGACAAGATCGTGCTCCGGGCTGGTCGTGCGGGCATAGCTGCCGGGCCGCGGCCCGGCGGGCAGGACGATGACCGTAACAGCGGGCACGAATCGCAACACCGCCCGCGAGCGCCATGCTCGAAACAGCCAGTCCATCGACGGTGTCACGTGCAGCCGGTCGGGCGATTGCCACGGCCCGACGCGATCGGCCAGACCTCGCCGAAACACCCACGACGAGGCGAGGCAGGTGGCAAAGGGAGAATAGCTCGAAGCGGTCTGGGGTACGCCGATCAGAGCGAATGAGAACGGAAGGCCGCCATCCGCAACGGCTTTGGGGCGGGCGACGGCGCACGGCACCCAGACGAGGTCGGCGCCGCTTCGCTCCAGCTCAGCCACGCAGGTGGCGAGATGATCGGAAAGATAGATGTCGTCGTGGTTCAGGAACGCGACATATCTTCCGCGCGACAGGGCCACGCCGTGATTGTTGGGACCGGACTGGTCGCCAGTGCGTTCAGGCAAATTGACAAAGCGAATCCGCGGGTCGCCGAAGGATGCAACGCATTCAGCGGTATCGTCGGTGCAAGCATCGCCGACTACGATGAGCTCCCAATCGCCGAACGACGAATTGCAGACGCTCTGCACGGCGTGCCGCAGCGTGTGGGCTCTGTTGTAGGTTGCTATGACGACGGAAACCGCCGGCGGCGCAGCCGATATGGCGGGGTCATCCAGCACGGTGCGCAACTCGCCCTGGGCCGCGCATCAGGATTTCCCTTCCCTCAGGCAATAGCAGACATCGTCTCGTAGCTGGCCAGCATATCGGCAAATGAACCCGAATCAGTATCTCTGGGTGAAAGCCGCGCGCTTTCCGCCGGCCATGTCAGCGACGGATCAAGATCATTCCACCGGCAGCCCAGCACATCGAGTTCGGCCTTCCAGTACCCGCTCAAACCAAAGGCGAGAACGGAGTCGTCGAGGAAAAATACGGCGTGGGCGATGCCCGCGGGCACGGGAATGGCGAACCCCCGTCCGCGGCCGACCATTCGAAGCCGATGCTGTTGCCGAATGTCGGCGACGCCCTTCGGATATCCCGGAGTGCAATGAAAACCCGGCCCATCGGCAGGGTATAAAACTCGTCGTAGTCCAGATGGACATGGGCGCCGCGCATCACGCCGGCCCGCGAACTGCAGGCGTTCCATTGCACGGTCTTGAAAGCCCCGGCCCACTCTTCCCGGAAAATCTCGAACAGGCAGCCGCGGTCGTCGGCATTGGCTTTCACCGCGACGGGCGCGCAGCCTTGTATCGGAATCGTCGGCGGGTTTTTCATCGTGGCGGTCGGGACTCGTGAGCGGCCAACAGGTATGCCGCGCGAATATACACTCTGCCCGCACGAGGCAAACATGCGTCCAATGCGCGCCCCGCAGGCGATCGGCGGCCCTATTTGGCGCGGGGTTTTACAGCCTTTTTCGCGCCCTTCTTGACGCCCTTTTTGGCGCCTTTCCTGCCCTTGTAGCCGCGATAATCCTTCTTTTTCGGCTTGGGCGCGAGTTCCGGCATTTCGTCCTGCACTTCCCGGTAGCGCGCCAGCATCCGCTCAAAGCTGGTGTTGAGCGTCTCGGCGATATCCGGCCGCTTCTCCAGCCCCGCCAGCAGCAGGCCGGCGGCCTCGATGGTGGAAAGGCCGTCCTGGCGCGGCTCCTTGCGCAACACGCCGTAGCGCGACGCGCGCTTGGGGCCGAGGATGACCCGCTGGCATTTCAGCATCCAGGCATTGCGCCACCACAGCGCCTTGGCCTGGCTCCAGGTGCCGTCGAGCAGCACGATGCCCTCGATGTCCCCCAGAATGGCGCGCTGGTGCTCCTCCAATTCCCCCTTGCGGTTGATCGCGACGATTTCCTTGTCGGTATCGAGGTCGGCGACCTTGGCCGAGCCGAGATAGAGGATCGCCCAGCGCGAGGGGTCGTGGACGATGCGGCCCAGCGCCTTGGACAGGCTTGGCCAGGACAGGCCGATTTTGACGACCGCATCCGGAAAATGCAGCGCCGCCAGCCGCGCCGTGCCGAGCGCCCTGTCCTGCTCCTGCGGGTGCTGCAGGATCAGGAGCTTGATCTTGTTCTCGATCAGCTCGATGCTCTCACAGATGCACAAAGGCTCCGGCTTGCCGCAATGCGGGCAGTCCGGAATCTCGTCGGGAATGGCGCTGGTCGCGTCTGACTTGTCTGACATCCGCCCGCTATACGCTTCGTGGCCAGTAATTCAACTATTCGGCAGGTGCGGCGACCGGGGCCGGCCGGGACCATCGTTGCCGCAGCCGGTCGATCAGGAGGTAGATCACCGGCGTGGTGTAGAGCGTCAGGATCTGCGAGACGAACAATCCGCCGATGATGGTGATACCGAGCGGCCGGCGCAATTCGGTGCCGGGACCGGTGGCGATCACCAGCGGAATTCCGGCAAACGCGGCCGCCATCGTCGTCATCAGGATCGGCCTGAACCGGACGCTGCAGGCCTCGAAAATCGCCTCGGCCGACGACAGGCCGCGGTGGCGTTCGGCATCGAGCGCGAAGTCGACCATCATGATGCCGTTCTTCTTGACGATGCCGATCAGCAGAATGATGCCGATGAAGGCGATCACGGTGAGCGGCGTATTGGTCACCTGCAGCGCCAGCAGCGCGCCGAGACCCGCGGACGGCAGCGTCGAAATGATGGTGAGCGGATGCGCGAGGCTCTCGTAGAGCACGCCGAGCACGATATACATCGCCACCAGCGCGCCGAGGATCAGCAGAGGCTGCCGCCCGCTGGTCTTGTTGAAATCGCCGGCGTTGCCGTCAAAACTGCCACGGATTCCCTCCGGCATGTGCAATTCGTCGACCGCGCGCTGGATGTTCGAGGTCGCGACTTCCAGCGGCACATCGGGCATCAGGTTGAACGACACCGTGGTCGAGGGAAACGATTGCGAGTGAAATACCGCGAGCGCCGACAGGCCGCGCTGGTAGTCCACCAGCGCCGATAGCGGCACCTGCACGTCGTTGGCGCCGGCGACGTAGATGCGCTCCAGGTTGGACGGATCGGCCTGGAATTTCGGGTCGATCTCCAGCACCACCATGTACTGGTTGCGCTGGGTGTAGACGATCGAAATCTGCCGCTGCGAAAAGGCGTTGTTGAGAGCGTTGTCGATGTCCTGGACGCGAACGCCGAGGCTCGACGCGGTCTTCCGGTCGATCACCAGGTTGAGCTGCAGCCCGCCGGGATCGCGGTCGCTAGAAATGTCGGTGATGCCCTCGACGGTCTCCATCCGCTTGCCCACCAGCGGCGCCCACTTCTGCAACAGGTCGAGGTCGGTGCTCGACAGCGTATATTGATAGTCGGAATCGCTCTGCCGTCCGCCGGCACGAATATCCTGCGCCGCGAACATGAACAGGCGGATGCCGGCGACCCGATAGAGGTTCTTGCGCAGGCGATCGATCACCTGCGCGGTCGACAGGCCCTCCCGCTCCTCCGGCGGTTTCAGGCTGATGAACATGACGCCGCGGTTGGAGCCGCCGCCGCCCGGACCACCGCCGCCGCCGAGCGAGGAGCCGACGCCGGCAACCGCCGGATCGGCCATGACGATGTCGGCCAGTTGCTGCTGCAGGCCGAGCATGGCCTGGAACGAGATGTCGGGAGATGCGCGCGTCGCGCCGATCACGAAGCCAGAGTCGTCGGTCGGGAAATAGCCCTTCGGGGTTTTGATATACAGCACCACCGTCAGCGCGATGGTCGCGAAGAACACGATCAGGGTCAGGAACGGGAAACCGAGCACCACCCGCAACGTCCGCTCGTAGAACGAAACGATCCGCGACAACGTGCCTTCGACGATTCGATCGAACAGGGTCGCGCGACTCGAAGTCGCTTCCTTGATGTAATGCGCGCAGATCATCGGCGTGATCGTCAGCGACACCACGGTCGACACCACGATGGCGAAGGTCAGCGTCAGCGAGAATTCGCGCAACAGCCGGCCAACGATCCCGTCCATGAAGATCAGCGGCGTGAAGGCCGCGATCAGCGACAGGCTGATCGACAGCACGGTAAACCCGATCTGCTTGGCACCCTCCAGCGCCGCCGCGAACGGCGCCATGCCCGCTTCGAGGTTGCGGTACATGTTCTCGATCATGACAATGGCGTCGTCGACCACGAAGCCGATCGAGATCGCCAGCGCCATCAGCGACAGATTGTCGATCGAAAACCCGGCCAGCCACATCCCGGCACAGGTGCCGGCCAGCGCCAGCGGCACCGAGACGCCGGCCGCAATCGTCGGCGTCAGCCGGCGCAGGAAGGCGAATACCACGACCATGACCAGGAAGGCGGTCGCCAGCAGCGTCCACTGCATGTCCTGAACGCTGGCGCGGATGGTGCCGGTACGGTCGACCAGCGTCGAAATCTCGACGCCGCCGGGCAGCCATTCCTTCAGCTCGGGGATCAGCGCCCTCACCCGGTCGACAGTCTCAATGACGTTGGCGTCGCCCTGCTTGGTGATCTGGATCAGCACGGCCGGCTGCTTGTTGAACCAGGCGATCGAGCGGCTGTTGCGCACGGAATCTTCCACTTCCGCCACATCCGAAAGCCGGACGTAATTGCCGCCCGAGCTCTTGACGATGATGTCGCGGAACTCGGCCGCGGCACGCATCTGCTTGTTGATCGACAGCGTCTCGCTCTGGCGGCTGCCGTTGAAGATCCCGACCGGCCCGAGCGGATTGGCATTGATGATGGCGAGGCGAACGTCGTCGGTCGCGATCCCCGCATTCGCCAGTGCTACCGGGTTGAGCGAGATGCGCACCGCGGGTTGATCGGCGCCGCTGACCGTGACTTCGCCGACGCCCGGCACCTGCGAAATGCGTTGCGCGATCACGGTATCGGCCGCATCGTACATCGCGCTTGTGGTCAGCGTCTTCGACGTCAGCGCCAGCACGAATACCGGCGCCGCCGCCGGGTTGGCCTTGCGGAATTTCGGCAGCGACGGCAGGTCGCTCGGCAGATCAGCCAGCGAGGCGTTGATCGCGGCCTGCACGTCGCGCGCGGCGCGGTCGATGTTGCGCCCGATCGAGAACTGCAACTGGATGCTGGTCGTGCCCAGCGAACTGGTCGAGGTGATCTGGTCGATGCCGGCGATGGTGCCGAGCTTGCGTTCGAGCGGGGCCGCCACCGTCGCCGCCATGATCGAGGGGTCGGCGCCGGGCCGCGTGGCGGACACCCGGATCATCGGAAAATCGACGTTCGGCACGGCCGAGACCGGAAGGAAGTTGTAGGCGACGCCGCCGACCAGAAAGAGCCCGATCGCCAGCAGCGTGGTGCCAACCGGCCGGCGGATGAAGGGCTCCGAGATCGATGCCATCACTGCATCCCCTCGGAAGCACCCGCGATCGGTGGGCCGACCGGTCCAGGCTCCGGCACCGCCTTCTCGATCTTGCGATTGAGCCGGTCGAGCGCCAGGTAGATCACAGGCGTCGTGTAGAGCGTCAGCATCTGGCTCAGCAGCAGGCCGCCGATGATGGAGATGCCGAGCGGAAAGCGCAGCTCGGCGCCGGTACCGCTTTCGACCGCCAGCGGCAGCGCGCCGAACAAGGCGGCCAGCGTCGTCATCATGATCGGGCGAAAGCGCAACAGGCAGGCCTGCACGATCGCCTCGTCCGCCGACATGCCCTGATGACGTTCAGCCTCCAAAGCAAAGTCGATCATCATGATGGCGTTCTTCTTGACGATACCCATCAAGAGGATGATGCCGATCAGGCCGATCACGGAGAGATCCTGTCCGAACAGCATCAGCGCCAGGATGGCGCCGACGCCGGCCGACGGCAGCGTCGAGAGAATGGTGATCGGATGAATGTAGCTCTCATAGAGCACACCGAGCACGATGTAGATGGTGACGATCGCGGCCA
This sequence comes from Bradyrhizobium ottawaense, assembly GCF_900099825.1. NCBI lineage: Bacteria > Pseudomonadati > Pseudomonadota > Alphaproteobacteria > Hyphomicrobiales > Nitrobacteraceae > Bradyrhizobium > Bradyrhizobium ottawaense. The sequence continues at coordinate 8,002,767 of NZ_LT629693.1, forward strand.
GGATCAGCCATGGCTGGCCGGCCAGCGATTTCGAGAATTCGGCGGCGTCGCCGCCGAACACGCCGACGATGCTGCCGGGCATGCCGATCCGGGCTTCGATGGTTTTCACCGCTTCGACCGCGTCACCCAGGGCCTCGCCGGGCGCCAGGTTGAAGCTGAGCGACACGGCGGGAAACTGGGCCTGATGCGAAATCGCCAATGGCGCGGTGGTGCGTGTCAGCTTGGCCACCGCCGAGAGCGGCACCTGGGCGCCCGCCACGCCGGGCAGATAGAGTTTGGACAGGATCGAGGGATCGCGCTGATACATCGGCAGCGCCTCCAGCACCACGCGGTACTGGTTGGCCTGGCCGTAAATGGTCGAAATCTGCCGCTGCGCGAACGCGTCGTTGAGCGTGTCGTTGACGCCCTGGATGCTGACGCCGAGCTGGCCGGCGCGCTGGCGGTCGATGTCGAGCGCGGCGCGCAAGCCGCCATCCTGCGCCTCCGAGGAGACGTCGCGGAACATCGGATCGCGGCGCATCTCGGCGACCAGCTTGTTGGTCCACAACGTCACCTCGGCCGCATCGGTGGCGGTCAGCGTGTACTGATATTGCGAACGGCTCGACTGGGTCGAGATCTGCACGTCCTGTACCGGCTGGAAATAGATCGTCATGCCGGGGATTTGTGCCGTACGCGCCTTCAGCCGGTCGATCACGGCCGAGACGTCGTCGCGGCGCTCGCCACGCGGCTTCAGCGTCATCACCAGACGCCCGACATTGGTGGTCGGATTGACCGAGCCCGCGCCGATCACCGAGACGACGCCGATGACATCAGGATCGGCCTGGATCGCGGTCGCCGCCGCCGTCTGCCGGCTCTGCATTTCGGCAAAGGAGACATCGGCACCGGCTTCGGTCACGACCGTAATCGAGCTCGTGTCCTGCAGTGGCAGAAATCCCTTCGGAGCGATCACATACAGGACCAGCGTCAACGCGATGGTGGCGAAGGTCACTACCATGGTCATGGTGCGGTGCTGCAGCACCACGAGCAACGTGCGATGATAGAACTCAACCATGCGGTCGATGAAGCGACTGACCGCCGCCAGCCCCGGAACCGTCATCTCCTCGCCGGCATGCTTGAGCAGCCGGGAGCACATCATCGGCGTCAGCGTCAGCGACACGATCGCCGACGTCACGACCGCGATCGTCAGCGTCAGCGCGAATTCGCGGAACATGCGTCCGACCAGCCCAGACATGAACAGCAGCGGGATGAACACCGCGATCAGCGACACCGTCAGCGAGATCACGGTAAAGCCGATTTCGCTGGCGCCCTTCAGCGAGGCTTCCATCACGGACTCGCCGTCCTCCATGTGGCGGACGATGTTCTCGATCATCACGATGGCGTCGTCGACCACGAAGCCGGTGCCGATCGTCAGCGCCATCAGCGACAGGTTGTCGAGGCTGAAGCCCGAGAAATACATGATGCCGAAGCTCGTGATCAGCGACAGCGGCAACGCCACGCCCGCGATCAAGGTCGCCCGCAGCGAACGCAGGAACAACAGCACCACCAGCGTCACCAGCACCACGCTCAGGATCAGCGTGAACTGCACGTCGTGCACGGAGGCGCGAATGGTGACGGTACGGTCAGAGACCACGGTCAGGTTGACGCCGGCCGGGATCGCCCGCTGCACCTTGGGAATTTCGGCGCGGATTTGCTGGACCACGTCGATCACATTGGCGCCGGGCTGGCGCTGGATATCGATGATGACGGCCGGTGTGCCCTGATACCAGCCACCGGTACGGTCGTTCTCCAGCCCGTCGATGATGATGGCGACATCGCCGATGGTGACCGGCGAACCGTTGCGATAGGCGATGATGATGGGCTTGTAGGCTTCGGCCGCCGCGATCTGGTCGTTGGCGGCGATGGTGTAGGCCTGCTGTGCGCCGTCGAGCGATCCCTTCGGCCCGGAGACGTTGGCGCCGGCAATGGCGCTGCGCAGGTCTTCCATCGCAATGCCGTAGGAGGCGAGCCGCGCCAGATCGGCCTGCACCCGCACCGCGGGCTTCAACCCGCCGAGGATGGCGACGCGGCCGACGCCGGAAATCTGGCTGAGCCGCTGGCCCAGAATCGTATCGGCGATATCGCTCATGGCGCGCAGCGAAATCGTGTCCGAGGTCAGCGCCAGCGTCAGCACCGGGGCGTCGGCCGGGTTGACCTTGGCGTAGGTCGGCGGATACGGCAGCGTCTTCGGCAGGATGCCGGCAGCGGCGTTGATCGCGGCCTGGACGTCCTGGGTGGCGCCGTCGATGTCGCGGTTGAGATCGAACTGCAGCGAAATCTGGCTGACGCCGAACGAGCTGGTCGACTGCATCGAGGACAGCGACGGAATTTGCCCGAGCTGGCGCTCCAGCGGCGCGGTGATCAGCGAGGCGATCACGTCGGGGCTGGCGCCCGGCAGTTGCGTGGTCACTTGAACGGTCGGGAAATCGACCTGCGGCAGCGCCGACACCGGCAACGCCCAGTAGCCGAGCGCGCCGCCGATCAACAGCGCGATCCCCAACAATGAGGTCGCGATCGGCCGGCGGATGAATGGTTCGGAGACGCTCATGGTGGCGTGCTGCTCATGGTTGCGTACTCAGGCGCGCGAAGTCGGATATTCAGGCAATAGAACTCTCGGTCATGGCTGCGACTTCGCGGCGCCGCCTGACTGTTCGTTCCCCGATGCTGGTCCCTTCTGATCGCCCTCGCCGCGCTTGCCCTGCCCGTCTTTCTTCTGTCCGTTCCCGGCGACACCATCCTTGGTTTGAGCATCCTTGGCCTGACCATCCTTTTGGCCGCCTTTGGCGTCGGGCGTGCGGCTGCGCTTGGCGCGGGGCGCGAGGTCGGCGGTCGGCGCCTGCTCGTCCTTGCCGATCAGCACCTTGGCACCATCGGACAGATTGGCGAATCCCGTCGTCACGACGCGGTCTGACGTGGTGAGCCCGCTCGCGATCACCGCATCGGTCTCGTTCTGCTGCGTCACCACCACAGGTTTGGCGGTCGCGACATTGTCGGGGCCGATCACATAGCTGAACGTGCCGGCAGGTCCGCGCTGCACCGCCGAGGTCGGCACCACGATCGCCTTTTCAAGTGTCTCGACCTTCAGGCGCACATTGACGAACTGTCCGGGCCAGAGCTGGAATTTGCCGTTGGGGAATTCCGCCTTCAGCTTCAGCGTGCCGGTGGTCGGATCGACCTGGTTGTCGATGCCGGTCAGCTTGCCGGTATCGACGACGGTCACGCCGTCATTGCCGAACACATCGACGGCCAGCACGCCCTTGGCCGAAGCCGCGTTGACCCGCACGATCTGCTGCTGGGGCAGACTGAACTGCACCGCGATCGGCTGCAACTGGGTGATGATCACGAGCCCGGTCAGATCGGCGGCGTGGATGATATTGCCCTGGTCGACCTGGCGCAGGCCGGCGCGCCCCGACAGCGGCGCAATGATCTTGGTGTAGCCGAGCGTCGCCTGCGCGTTGTCGATCACGGCCTGGTCGGCGTTCACAAGCGCTTCCTGCTGGGCGACCACGGCGCGCTGGGTATCGGCCTGCTGCTTCGAACCGGCATTGGATGCGGCCAGTTGCTGGTAACGGGCAAGATCGATGCGCTGGTTGGCGAGCAGTGCTTCATCCTGCGCTTTCTTGGCGACGGCCTGATCGTACTGCGCCTTGTAGATGACGGGATCGATCTCGCCGAGCACGTCGCCCTTCTTGACGTCCTGGCCCTCGGTGAAATTCACCGCGATCAATTTGCCGTCGACCTGCGCGCGCACGATGACATTGTTCAGGGCACGAACCGAGCCGACGCCGTCGAGATACACCGGGACGTCCTGCGTGCGCGGCGTCGCCGCCAGCACCGGCACCGGCAGGTCGTTACGTGCGCCGGCGGCGCCGCGATTGCCGCCACCCGCCTTCGGCTGAAACGCGTACCAGCCTATGTAAGCGAGACCGCCGAGGATCACGAGCAGCACGGTCAGCGACACCATGCGCCTGAGGATCCGCGAGACCAGGCTCGGCTTGCGCCCGTCCACGGTCTTCGCGTTGTCCTTCTTGTCCGGCTTAAAGAGCATTGACCGGCCTCTCCATCCTCGGCTCCCAGCCGCCCCCCAGCGCCTGATACAGGCTGACGATTGCGAGCAGCCGGGCCAGTTGGGCCTGCCACAGCGAATCTTCCGCCTGGAATAAACTCAATTGCGTATTTAGCACAGTTACGATGTCGGCGGTTCCGGCCCGCAACTGCTGTTCGGACAATTGGAAGGCCCTCCGTGTGGCCGCCACCACTTCGCGCTGCAGCCGCAGCTTCTCGGTGGTCTGGCGGATCGCGTACAACGCGGTGTCAGTGTCGGCAAACGCCTGCACCACCGTCTTGCGATAGGTCTGCAGCAACTCGTCCTGCTTGGCCTTGGTGTATTCGAAATTGCCGAGGATCTTGCCGCCGTCGAAGATCGGCTGGGTCAGGCCGCCGACCAGGCTGAAGAACGCGGCATGCGGTTGGAACAGCGACACCAGCGCCGAGCTCTGATAGCCGCCCTGCCCAGTCAACTGAATGCTCGGAAAGAACTGCGCGCGGGCGTTGCCGACATTGGCCGTCGCGGAAGCCAACTGCGCTTCCTGGCGTCTGATATCGGGACGTTGCGTCAGCAATTCCGACGGCAGACCCGGCGTCACCCGCGGCGAGGCGATCTGATTGAGCGAACCGCCGATGACACGCACGGCTTCCGGCGGCCGTGCCACCAGTATCGCCAGCGCATTGACGTTCTGGTCGAGCGTTTGCTTCAATGGCGGCACCGACGCGCGCTGGTTAGCGAGAACGCCCTCCTGCTGGGCAACGTCGAGGTCGGTGCCGGTGCCGGCCTTAAACCGCTGCTTGATGGCCTCGAGGATGCGCGTGGCGCTCGCGATGTTTTGTTGCGCGGTGCGAATCCGATCCTGTGAAGTCAGCACCTGGAAATAGGCGTTGGCGACGGTGGTCAGCGTGGTCAGCGCCACCACGTCGCGGTCGAAACGGTTGGCGACGGCGGTCTCTTCCGCGGCCTGGGCGGCGTCGCGATTCTTGCCCCAGAAATCGAGCTCGTAACTGGCGCTGAGCGAGGCCGAGTAATTGACAACCTCGCGGCCACCATTGGTCAGGCCGCTGGCGCTCGAGCCCGAGGTGCGCGAATAGGCTTCCTGGCCGTTGCCGCTCAGGCTCGGCAACAGCGGCGCGCCGGCGATCCGGGCCTGCGCATCGGCCTGCATGAAGCGCGCAGTGGCGGCGGCGATGTCGAGATTGACGGTCTGCGCCTCTTCCATCAACTGGGTCAGTTCAGCCGACCGAAAGCCGCGCCACCAATCGAGCGTCGGTGGCGCATCCGTCGCCGTCGCCAGTCGCGCCGCCTTGTAACCCTGGGGAACTTCCAGCGCCGGATCGGGCAGATCCTGGGTCAGGACGCAGCCGGCGGAACTGCCAACCAGACACACCATCGCGAGCGATCGCGCCAGCCTTGCGGGACCAGAGCTTGCCGGACCTGACAGGCGGGCCACCCGGTCAGCGGCGAAAAGGCGGAAGACGGTCACGTCCGCACCCCGACGCGCGCAGAATCCCGTCGCGGTGCGCGCGCAACGCCGGGATGTGGGAACTGCGAACTATTCACGGGGTGATGCTTCCGTTGGACCGAACCGTCACTGTACCCCGTGGAACTGGGAGCGGACAGTCCCGCGCCGGTTTCCACCCTTCGCGCATGGAGCTCGATTATGGCCGAAGGGAATGCGACTTCCCCTTGTATTGCAGGCGTTATTGCGATTTTTGCAGCTCCGGACGTATGTGATTCTTACAAAGATTTCATGGGGATTTCTCCGCCCTGATGCGCCGAATCCACAGACTGCGTACGATCGTTCATCCATTCCGGTTCCACGCGAAGATTGACGCGGCAACCTGACGGATCGATCCGCCACGGCGATCCGTGATCCAAGCGAGCGGTTTCGACGTTAATGCCAGGAGAGTCGTCAGCGGCATCGTTTGCTGACAGTGTTGATCCAAGCAGCGAGCACGCCATGATGGTCTATGTCTATGCCTATTTGTCGACCCTCGCTGTGTTCCTGCCCTGCGACATGGTCTGGCTTGGGACGATGGCGAGCCGCTTGTACCGCCCGACACTCGGCAACATCCTGCTCAGCGATGCCAATCTGCCGGCGGCCGCGGCGTTCTACGGCATCTATCCGGTTGGGTTGGTCTTCTTCGCCGTCGTTCCGGCGCTGAAATCCGGAAGCCTCGGCCGGGCGACGCTGAGCGGCGCCCTGTTCGGCTTCTTCACCTACATGACCTACGACCTCACCAACCAGGCGACGCTGAAAAACTGGACCACCCAACTCACCCTGGTCGATATCGGCTGGGGGACCCTGCTCGGCGCGATCGCCGCAACCGGTGCTTTCTGGGTGACCTCGAAGATTACCGCCTGACGGCCGGCTCACGCAGCCCCGCGACATCCGAATCAGCGGCTTCAGCAGACGGCCGATCATGCCGTGCAGCCTCGACGTGAAACTCCAGATCGACCTCGTCCGTACCGTATGTCGGGATCCGTCTCTGGCGGCGGAGCCTGGATGAGGGGTTTAAATGCGCGTCGCGGTGATCGGGACGGGAATCGCCGGCAATGCCGCGGCCTGGAGTCTCTCGAAACGTTATCCGGTCACGGTCTATGACCGGGAAAGGCGGGTCGGCGGGCACAGCCACACCGTGACCATCGACTATGACGGCACGCCGCTCACCGTCGACATCGGGTTCATCGTTTACAACGAACTGAACTATCCGGACCTGACGGCGCTGTTCGCCCATCTTGACGTCGAAACCGTGGAAAGCTGCATGAGCTTCGCGGTGACCGCGGATACCGGCCGGTTCGAATGGAAAGGCGGCGGCAACAACTGGATTGAGACCGTCCGCGGTCTGTTCGCGCAACGCCGGAATCTGCTGTCTCCGTCCTATCTCTGGATGCTGCGCGACGTCCTGACCTTCAACGAGCAGAGCGCCCGGGATTATGCCGCCGGCAAACTCGCAGGGCTGACGCTCGGCGACTATTTCCGTGTCAACCATTTCGCGCCGCGGCTGCTGCGGACTATCTGGCGCCGATGGGTGCCGCGATCTGGTCGGCGCCGGCGAGCGATATCCTGCAATTCCCGGCCGAAAACTTCGTCGCCTTCTTCGCCAACCATCGCCTGCTGCAATATGACCGCCCGGTCTGGCGCACGGTGAAGGGCGGCAGCCGGCATTATGTCGAGAAACTGACGGCGTCATTCCGTGACCGGATCAGGCTCGGCTGCGCCGTCACCGCGATCGAGCGAACGCCGCGTGGCGTCGTCGTCCACGACAGCCACGGCCACGCCGAGACCTACGACCACGTCGTGGTCGCCTCGCACAGCGACCAGTGGAATTTCCTGCGCTGGCCGCGCCAGGGATCGGTCGATAACGACGTCTCCGTGACCTACTGGATGAACCCGCTGCAGGGCATCGATCCAGACAAGCCCTTGTTCGTCAGCCTCAACCCGCCGATCGAGCCCGATCCGGCGTTGACGTTCGGCAAGTTCATGTTCGAACATCCGCAATACAATGCCGCGGCCTTTGCCGCCCAGAAGCGCCTCGGCGAAATTCAGGGCCGGCGTCATACCTGGTTCTGCGGCGCATGGACCGGATACGGATTCCATGAGGATGGGCTGCGATCCGGGCTTTCCGTCGCAGAGGCGCTGGGCGCGATCGCGCCGTGGCGCGAACTGCCGACGAACCTCGCGGAAGCCGCGGAGTAGCGATGCGAAGGCAGTCCACCAGAACCGGGATGCAGGACGAGGCCGCCGACGCCGCGGCGTCGCTCTATGTCGGCGAGGTCATGCATGCGCGGCTGAAGCCGATGGGCCATCGCTTCAGCTACCGTGTCATGAGCCTGTTGATCGACCTCGACCGCCTCGCGGCGGCGGACCGCCAGTCCGCCTTGTTCGGCGTCAACCGGGCCGCACTCTACAGTTTCCACGAGGCCGACCATGGCGAGCGCGACGGAACGCCGTTGCGCGCCTATGCGCAGCGCTGCGCTGCCGAGCAAGGCATCGATCTCACCGGCGGGCGGGTGTTGCTGCTCTGCTATCCCCGCCTGCTCGGCTACACCTTCAATCCGCTCTCGGTCTACTTTTGCTATCACGCCGATGGCGGACTGGCGCTGATGATCTACGAGGTACGAAATACGCTCGGCGACATCCACGCTTACGTCCTGCCGGTGAAACCGGACCAGCTCAGCGAAGCCGGCGTCAGGCAGCAACATGAAACGCTGTTCTATGTCTCGCCCTTCATCGAGATGGCGATGCGCTACCATTTCCGCGTTTTGCCGCCGGATCAGCGGGTCCAACTGCGTATCCTGGAGACTGACGGCGACGGCCCCCTGCTCGCCGCAACCTTCAATGGACGCCGGCGCGCCCTGAACACGCGACAGTTGCTGCGCGCGTTCGTTGCCTTCCCGCTGGTCACCCTGAAAATCATGACCGCGATCCACTGGGAGGCGCTGCGGCTTTGGCTCAAGGGCGCACGGCTGGTGCCGCGTCAGAACGCCGCCGTCAAGACCGGCTTGTCGGCCGCAAAAAGCAACGATTATACTTCGCCGGCGTTACCCGCCGGCGGCAGGCAGTAAAGCAGGCCGACCATGCCAGGGTCAGGTGTCATGTCGTTCGATCAATCGCCGTTGCCCGAGCCGAGTTCGGTCACATCGGAAACCGTGGACGCCGCATTTCCGGAACTTCCGCGGCTGGTCCGGCTGGCGCTGCGTTTCGGCTCGAAACTGCAACGCGGCACACTCGACGTCACCCTGGCCGACGGCCGCATGGTCCGGCTCGGCGGCCATGCGCCCGGACCTGCCGCCGCCATGACGATCTACGACTACGGCTTCGCATCGCGGCTGGTGCGCAGCGGCGACATCGGGATCGCTGAGGCCTATCTGCGCGGCGAATGGGACACGCCGGACCTGACCCAGTTCCTCTATTTGTTCTGCGTCAACCAGGCCTGGATGCAGACCATGCTGGTCGGAACGCCGCTGACGCGCACCATCCAGTTCTTCCGGCACTGGCTCAACCGCAACACCAGGCGGCAGGCCCGCCGCAACATCTACGCCCATTACGACATCGGCAACGCCTTCTATTCGGCGTGGCTCGACCCCAGCATGACCTATTCCTCGGCGCTGTTCGAGGACAACACGTCGGACCTGACCGCGGCGCAGAACAACAAGTACCGGCGGCTTGCCGAAGCGATCGATCTGCGGCCCGGGCAGAAGCTGCTCGAAATCGGTTGCGGCTGGGGTGGCTTTGCCGAGTATGCGGCCAAGACGTTCGGCATCCGGGTGGTCGGCCTCACCATCAGCAAGGAGCAGCGCGATTTCGCGCAGGCGCGCATCCAGGCGGCCGGCCTCGGCGATCGCGTCGAGATCCGGTTGCAGGACTACCGCGACGAGCGCGACCAGTACGACCGGATCGCGTCGATCGAGATGATCGAGGCGGTCGGCGAGCAATTCTGGCCGAACTACTTCTCACAGTTGCGCGACCGCCTGTTGCCGGGCGGCCTTGCCGGCATTCAGGCCATCACCATCCAGGACAGCCTGTTTCAGACCTATCGCCGCGACGTCGACTTCATCCAGCGCTACGTTTTTCCGGGCGGCATGCTGCCCTCGCCACAGATCCTCAAAAACCTCGGCGAGAAGTTCGGCGTTCCCGTCATCCGCGAACGCATTTTCGGGCAAGATTATGCCAAGACACTTGCAATCTGGCGAAGCAATTTCCGCGCGGCCTGGCCGAACCTGATGCCGTCGGGTTTCGACGATCGCTTCCGGCGGTTGTGGGAGTATTATCTGGCCTATTGCGAGGCCGGATTCCTGTCCGGAAATATCGACGTGCGTCAGGTGGTGTTCGCCAAATCCGGCTGACCGTTGCACCATATCGCTGGCTTGTATGGCCTGCGGCGCTCCTTTAGGGTCGCCCAACGATTGGGCAATGAAACCGGCGAATTCAAAGACATGACCTTCAACAAAGACGTCGTGGCGGCGATCGGCAACACGCCGCTGATCAAACTGAAGCACGCATCCGAAGCCACCGGCTGCACCATCCTCGGCAAGGCCGAATTCATGAATCCCGGCCAGTCGGTCAAGGACCGCGCCGGCAAATGGATGATCCTCGAAGCCGAGAAGCGCGGCGACCTCAAGCCCGGCGGCCTCGTGGTGGAATCGACCGCCGGCAATACCGGCATCGGTCTTGCCGTCGTCGCCAGCGCCCGCGGCTACCGCACCCTGATCGTGATTCCGGAGACGCAGAGCCAGGAAAAGAAGGACATGCTGCGGCTGTGCGGCGCCGAGCTCGTCGAAGCGCCGGCGCTTCCCTTCTCCAACCCGAACAACTATCAGCATCTTGGCAGGCGTCTCGCCGAGCAGCTCCGCAAGACCGAACCGAACGGCGTGCTGTTCGCCGACCAGTGGAACAACCTCGACAATCCCAAGGCGCATTACGACTCGACCGGACCGGAAATCTGGGCGCAGACCAACGGCAAGGTCGACGGCTTCATCTGCTCGGTCGGCACCGGCGGCACGCTCGCCGGTGTCAGCCGGTACCTGAAGGAAAAGAACAAGGACATCGTCACCGCCTGCGCCGATCCGCATGGCTTCGCGATGTACGAACTGTTCAAGCATGGTCAGGTCAAATCGACGCCAGGCGACTCGATCACGGAAGGCATCGGGCTCGGACGCAAGACGTCGGTCATCGAGACCGCGAACGTCGACGACGCGTTCCTGATCTCCGATGAGGAAGCCGTGACCATCATCTATGAGCTGCTGGAGCACGAAGGCCTGTGCCTGGGCGGCTCGACCGGCATCAATATCGCCGGCGCGATCCACCTGGCCAAGCAGCTCGGCCCCGGCAAGACCATCGTCACGATTCTCTGCGACTCCGGCAATCGCTATCAGTCGAAGCTGTTCAACCCGGCGTTCATGCGTTCGAAGAACCTGCCGGTGCCGGCATGGCTGGAAAAGCGCAGCAACATCGAATTGCCGCTCGTGAAGGTCTAGAATCGAATGGCGAGTAGCGAATGGCGAATAGGGAACCTTCTATTCGCTACTCGCCATTCGCTACTCGCTAAATCAATGCCGCAAAATCTGGCTTAAAAACAGCTTGGTCCGCGCGTGCTGCGGGTTGGAGAAGAAGCTCTCCGGCGTATTCGACTCGATGATCTGGCCGGCGTCCATGAAGACGACGCGGTTGGCGACTTCGCGGGCAAATCCCATTTCGTGGGTGACCACCAGCATGGTCATGCCTTCCCTGGCGAGATCGACCATGGTGTCGAGCACTTCCTTGACCATTTCCGGATCCAGCGCCGACGTCGGTTCGTCGAACAGCATCACCTTCGGATTCATCGTCAGCGCGCGCGCGATCGCGACGCGCTGCTGCTGTCCGCCCGACATCTGGCCCGGATATTTGTTGGCCTGATGCGGGATCTTGACCCGCTCCAGGTATTTCATCGCCGCCGCCTCGGCATCCTTCTTCGGGATGTTGCGCACCCAGATCGGCGCCAACGTGCAGTTCTCCAGCACGGTCAGGTGCGGAAACAGGTTGAAGCTCTGGAACACCATGCCGACGTCGCGGCGGACCTCGTCGACCCGCTTCAGGTTCGGCCCGAGTTCGGTACCGTCGACGACGATGTGGCCTTCCTGGAATTCCTCCAGCGCGTTGATGCAGCGAATCAGCGTCGACTTGCCGGAGCCGGACGGCCCGCAGATCACGATGCGCTCGCTCTTGGCGACGTCGAGGTTGATGTCACGCAGGACGTGAAAATCGCCATACCACTTGTTGAGGCCGTTGATGCCGACGATCGAGTCAGTTGCCATGTTCATACACTCAATTGCGGCGATGCGCGTTCAGCCTGTTCTCAACGAACAGCGAGTAACGCGACATGCCAAAACAGAAGACGAAATAGATGATGCCGGTGAAGGCAAAGCCCGTGAACAGCGTCGTCGGCGTCGACCAGACCGGATCGGAGAACGAGGCCCGCAACTGCCCAAGCAGATCGAACAAGGCGACGATCGAGACCAGCGAAGTATCCTTGAACAGCGCGATGAACGAGTTGACGAGGCCCGGTATGACGTGGCGCAGCGCCTGCGGCATCACGATCAGCGCCGTGGTCTTGGCCCAGGACAGCCCGAGTGCACTCGCCGCTTCGCCCTGCCCGCGCGGGATCGCGTTGAGGCCGCCGCGAATGACCTCGGCCTGGTAGGCGCCGGCGAACAGCGCAATGCCGATCAGGGCGCGCATCAGGCCGTCGATGGTGAAGCCGGTCGGAACGAACAGCGGCAGCATGTAGGTGGCGAAGAACAGCACCGTGATCAGCGGCACCCCGCGCCAGAACTCGATGAAGGCGATCGAGAAGATGCGAATGAGCGGAATGCTGGCACGCCGGCCGAGCGCCAGCGCAATGCCGACCGGCATCGAGGCGACGATGCCGACCACCGACACGACCAGCGTAACCAGCAGGCCGCCCCAGAGCCTTGTATCGACCACCGGAAAGCCGCCGCGGTCGAGCCCCATCAGCGCAATCACGATGCCGATCCCGGCGAAGACCCCAAGGCATGTGATCAGCGGCCGCCAGCCCGTGCGCGTGCCGCCCCCCATCCAGAACAGCAGGCCCGACACGATCACGGCGGTGGCCACGAAATCCGCCCATACCGGGCGGCCAAAAGACTGGATCTGATCGCGCAGCCACGTCAGCGGCAGCAACACCCAGGAGATGGCGGTGCTGATCAGCACGATCAACTTGCCGAGGCCCCACAACAGCGGCCCGATCACTGCGGCCCTCTCGCCGGCCGCTGCAAGCTTGCGCCCGCCCTCGCCGATGCTGTCGTTGAATCCCGACAAGACCCCTGCGGTCCAGCTCACGCCCAACCCGCCAAGTCCGCCGCCATACAGCAGGAAGAAAGCGACGACGGGGAACGCGAGGAAAAACAGAATGGCATTCGGACCCTTGGCCGGCAGCCGGGGAATTAGCAGCGGTAGCAACAAGATAATGGCAAGAGTGAAAGTCAGATTGACGCGCCAGCGTTCGGCTTCCGGATAGAAACCGTAAATGAACTGGCTGAATTTGGCCTGCACGAACGGCCAGCAGGCGCCGACCGCATGTCCGACGTTTTCGGCGAGGCAGGCGTTGCGGTCGTTGCCGGTCCAGACCGCATCGACGAGCACGAATTTCAGCGCGGGAACGACGATGAACCACAGCAGCAGCGCGCTCACGATCGTGATCAGGATGTTGGTCGGCGAATTGAACAGCCGCGTGCGCAGGAAGCCGACGAAACCGGTGGTCTTGATCGGCGCCGGGCGCTCGGCGATCAACTTGTCGCTGACGAAGGGCGGTGGGGTGGCGATGTCGGTCATGAGTTGCCCAGGCTCCGGCCCAGCCGCCATCCGTAAAAACTCATCACCGCGCTCGTGATCAGCGAGATCAGCAGATAAACGCCCATGGTGATGCCGATGATTTCAATCGCCTGGCCGGTCTGGCTCAGCGTGGTGCCGGCGAACACCGAGACCAGATCGGGATAGCCGATCGCCACCGCCAGCGACGAGTTCTTGGTCAGGTTGAGATACTGGTTGGTGAGCGGCGGCAGGATCACCCGCAACGCCTGCGGGATCACGATCAGCCGCAGCACCGAGCCGCGCTGCAGCCCGAGCGAGGAGCCGGCTTCCATCTGTCCCTTGTGCACAGAGAGAATGCCGGCACGCACGATCTCGGCGATGAAAGCCGCCGTATAGGTCGACAGCGCCAGCGTGAGTGCGACGAATTCCGGAATGACGCGGGAGCCGCCGGAAAAGTTAAAGCCCTTCAGCACCGGCACTTCGAACACCACAGGCGCACCGAAAATCAGCGCGCTGATGAGCGGCAAACCGACCACAAGGCCCAACGCATAGGGCCAGACCTTGATCACCTTGCCGCTGTCGAACAGCGCCCGGCGGGAATAACGCCATAGCCCGATCGCGGCGACGATGGCGACCAGCAGCGCGATGACAAACGGCTCGAAACCGGGTTCGCCGATCGGTTTTGGAATCACCAGGCCGCGGTTGGAAAGATAGAAGCGGTCGAAGATCGAGATGCTCTGCCGGGGATTGGGCAGTGCCGCGAGCACCGCCAGATACCAGAACAGGATCTGGAACAGCGGCGGCAGATTGCGCACCAGTTCGACATAACCGGCGGAGATTTTCGACAGCAGCCAGTTCGGCGACAGCCGGCCCAGCGCCACGGTGAATCCGATCAGCGTGGCGAAGAAGATGCCGATCCCAGACACCAGCAGCGTATTGAGCAGGCCGACCAGGAACACCCGCGTATAGGTATCCGATCCCGAATAGGAAATCAGGTTCTGACTGACGTCAAAACCCGCCGTGTTTTCAAGGAAGCCAAAGCCCGCGGTGATCCGTTGCGCCTGCAGATTGGCGCGGGCATTGGCGACGATCTCGTACGCGATCCAGGCGAGCACGGCGACGAACAGGAGCTGGATGACGAAGCCGCTCCAGCCTGCCCGGCCGCCAAGCGCCCGCTGCAGCTTCGGCAAGAGCTGCGACGGCGGTTCTCGGGGTTCGATGGCCATCGCCGCAGCCCCCTGCCGGCGATCAGCGGATCGGCGGTGCGTACTGGATACCGCCCTTGTTCCAGAGCTGGTTCAGGCCGCGGGCGATGCCGAGCTTGGAACCGGCGCCGACGTTGCGATCGAAGGACTCGCCGTAGTTGCCGACCGCCTTCACGATCCGCGATACCCAGTCCTTGGTCAGGCCGAGCTGTTCGCCGAGATTACCGTCGGTGCCGAAGGCACGCTTGAGTTCGGGCTTGTCGGACTTGGCCATCTCGTCGACGTTCTTCTGGGTGACGCCGAGCTCTTCGGCGTCGACCATTGCAAACAGCGTCCATTTGACGATGTCGAACCACTGGTCGTCGCCGTGGCGGACCATCGGGCCGAGCGGCTCCTTGGAGATCACCTCGGGCAGCACGGCATGATCGGCGGGGTTGGCGAGCTTCAGGCGCTCGGCATAGAGCTGGGACACGTCGGAGGTGAAGACGTCACAGCGGCCGGATTCATAGGCCTTCACGGTTTCGTCGGCGGAGGCGAACGCGATCACCTCGTACTTCATGTTGTTGCCCTTGAAGTAGTCGGCGAGGTTCTGCTCGGTCGTGGTTCCCGTCTGCACGCACACCGAGGCGCTGTTTAGTTCCAGCGCCGAATTCACCTTCAGCGACTTCTTCACCAGAAAGCCCTGGCCGTCATAGTAGGTCACGCCGGTGAAGTTGGCGCCGAGCGAGGTGTCGCGCGACAGCGTCCAGGTGGTGTTGCGCGACAGCACGTCGATTTCGCCGGACTGCAGCGCGGTGAAGCGGTCCTTGGCCGACAGCGGCACGAACTTGATCTTGGTGGCGTCATTGAAAATGGCGGCCGCGACCGCGCGGCAGATATCGACATCGAGCCCGGTCCAGTTGCCCTTGTCGTCCGGCGACGAGAAGCCCGGCAGGCCCTGGCTGACGCCGCAGGACAACATGCCACGGTCCTTGACCGTCTTGAGGGTTTGCGCCGAAGCCGCCTGGGCCGAAAGGCCAGCAGCAACGGCAAGAGCAAGAACCAGGGATACGCGTTTCATGGGCAAGGCCTTTCAGAGAGACGTCCGGGAACATTTGTTTGGCAGCGCCTGCAGTTATTGGGCCAACCCGATGATCCCTCACGCAAATACGTCAATCCGACCAGCAGTTTGACGTGCAGTTCGGTCAGGTGATGGATCGAAGATCGCGGCAGGCCCCTCAACATGCGGCGACTGGTAGTTGTGATGCATCACAGAACGACTGGCGGGCCCGGTCAAGGGGTTGACGGCCATCTTTGCGGTCCTGTTGTTAACTTACCCGGCTCCAAGAGCGCGGTCCGGCCGGGTTTTCCGCAAACCGTGGCGGGCTGCGGCATAACGTCTTGATGGCGGCAAACGCTTGGGCGCGATCTCGGCTTTGCGGCGTTCAAGACCGCCGGGCTTACCCAATCCGGGCAGCACCCGCCATCTCGGCCGCCAGCAACAAGGCGGCGCGGCTGGCACCGATCGCGGCGATGCCCTGGCCCGCGATGTCATACGCCGTACCATGCGCGGGCGTGCAGATCGGAAACGGGAAACCACCCAGGATCGTCACGCCGCGATCGAATCCCATCAGCTTCATCGCGATCTGGCCCAGGTCGTGATACATCGTGAGCACCGCATCGAAGGCGCCGGCCTTGGCGCGAAGGAAAACCGTGTCGGCCGAAAACGACCCTTCCACGGCGATGCCTTCGGCCCGGCCGGCCTGCACCGCGGGCTCGATGATGTCGATTTCCTGATCGCAGCTTACGTTAGACGACCGATCACGCTGCTTGGAATGGTCATTTTTTCCTCCGGGATTCTCTCAGCGTTCCTGGTCAACGACACAATCTGCGGCGCTACGATCGCCCGCCAGCACCTCGATAACTCAACAATCCTGGCCGGCGTCACGGCTGTCCTGTCCGCCAACCTAGGACTAGACAGATTGACCCTTGTCGGCATCTGCAAGTAAGTTGAGCTATAGATGGGGATGGGGTCCCCCGATACCCGCCCGCCGTGGGCTGATGACTCCTGCTGGGTGGGACTGCCAAAGTCTCGTCGCGGCGGGAGCATGTTCGTAACCCGCCATTGGCGGGTTTTTCGTTGTCCTGAGACAAGGCAAGGACAACACATGACCGCAGCGACCAAGGCGAACAGTTCTCTGAGTGAAATTCCCAGCGGTATCTGGGCGCTCGGCTTTGCTTTGAACCTGATGGATTTTTCTTCCGGGATGATCGATGCCCTCCTTTCGGTCTATCTCGTGACGGTGCTGGGCACTTCGATGGTCAGGGCTGGCGTCATTAAAGGCGTCACCGAAGCAACCGCTTCCATTACCAAAATCTTCTCGGGCGCGCTCTGGGATGCTGCAGGTCCAAAAGGGACCTTCTTCGCAGGGGCTTGCTTCGCGCTCCTTGCTTTTGCGGGCCTCCTCGCTGCGCGTGGAAAAATTGGACTGACGATTGTTGAGTGATTGCGAAGGGCGATTCGATGAAGAGCATTGCTGCATTTCTACGTGACACGCTTTCCCTCATCGTCGGGGATATTTTTGCGGTTGGCGTTCTGCTTGTGGTTATTGTTGCGACAGTTCTTGCTTTCGGCGTTGGAGCGACATCCGACGTCGTCGGCGGAATTCTTATTCTCGGATTGATAACTTCTTTTGTTGAGAGCAATCTGCGAGCAAAAAATAGAGGATAGTTGAATGCGGATCGCGCTTTCGAGCGTACCGTCCCGTAAGGTTTCGATGGCGTTCAAACTGTATGCTGCCCTCGCAGCGGCTGGCGCTCGTGACGTAGCTCTTGTCGTCCAGGATCGGCCGCGCAGCTAAACTGCGAACGAAAGGAAATCGAAAGATGCAAATTCCTGAAAAAGCCGCTCTGCTGAGAATTTTCATTGGCGAGGATGACAAAGCCAACGGCAGACCGCTCTATGAGGCGATTGTCCTCAAGGCGCGCGAGCTTCATCTTGCAGGAGCCACGGTGCTGCGCGGGCCGCTTGGTTTCGGTCGGTCGAGCATGCTTCACACCGCGAAGATATTGCGCCTGTCGCAGGACCTGCCGGTGGTCGTGGAGATCGTCGACATCGAAGAGAAAATCAACGGCTTCCTTCCGATCCTTACCGAACTTACCAAAAGCTGCCTGATCACCTTGGAAAAGGTGACGGTCATTCGCTATGGCGAGGACGAATCGGGCGTTGCTCCCGAGCATGCCAGCACCTCATCCTGAATGATCGTGAGAAGAAACACAGCTTTTGGTGACGTGATCAAATCGGCTCTTTCAGGAAAGGCGGGCGACATGGCTGTGAACGCACGTTCCATTGAAGTTCCAAAGACCCACAAGCGGTGGGCAGACGTTTATTCGCTCATCTCGGTTGTGCTTGTTGTTGGGCTTGTGTCGGTGACGGCCTTGCTCGCAGACGCCGCAAATACTGATATGGCCACGCGGGTCGGAATGTTCGTCACCATGACAGCGGTCGTCATTGTCGTGAGCATCTGGCAAGCTGCGGGGCTCGCCGTGGCCCGCGTTCATAGGATCCTTCTTGAGCAACAAGACGAAATGGGGCTCGACCGTTGATGTCGTCTTTCCTGGACACTTATGGAAGTTCATTGTCATGACATTCGAATCCTGCGCCCTCGTGTTGCTCGGAGGCTTCTTCGGAGGAATCGCCCGCTTTTTTGTCTCAGGCTTTGTCGGACGCCGGATTGGTGAAACCTTTCCGTGGGGAACGTTGGTGGTGAACGTCTCCGGTGCCTTGGTCATTGGCGCTCTCGCCGGACTGGCTCGTTCGCGGGGCGGTGTATTTTCCGGGGAGATGTTTCGCGACCTCGCGTTCGTCGGCTTTCTCGGTGGCTATACGACGGTCTCCTCCTTCTGTCTTCAGACGCTCAACCTCGCACTCGACGGCCAAGGCCTGCCAGCCGCCATGAACGCCATCCTGTCGGCCGGGCTTTGCATCGCGGCGGTTGGAACCGGGTTCTCGGCCGCTACACGGCTTTTGGCGTGAGAGCGCGATGCGCGATGGAAAGAGGGCCGTTTTGAGAGTCTATCTGGCAGTCGGGTGCGGTGCTGCAGTCGGATCGATGTTGCGGTTTCTGTCCGGCATTTTGATCGTAACGGTCATGGGGCTCAGCGCCTTGTGGGCGACGGGATTCGTAAATGTGCTGGGTTCGTTTGTAATCGGGCTGTTCGCCGCGCTCACGGGTCCCGATGGCCGGCTGCTCGTCAGTCCGGCAGGTCGGCAGTTCGTCACGGGGGGCATTTGCGGAGGCTTCACCACTTTTTCAGCAATGAGCCTGGACACGTTTATACTCTTGCTTCAGGGCGATATCCCGCTTGCCGGTCTGTATCTTGTGCTCGTTGTTGCGCTTTCGCTGGTGGCCGCATGGATCGGCCACATGGTGGCGGCGCGTCTCAATGAGTGAGCGCTGTCGGTCATCGAAGGGGGGTAGTCATGCCGCTTCCGGAAGAATCGACCCTGCTGCGGATATTTATCGGGGAGGCTGATGAGATCCATGGTCGGCCGCTGTATGAAGCGATCGTCGCGAGGGCGCGCGTACTTCATATGGCAGGCGCCACGGTGCTGCGCGGGCCGCCTGGTTTGGGCCGATCCAGCATGCAGGATTTGCCAGTAGTGATAGAAATCGTCGATGCGGACGACAAGATCGGCGCGTTCATCTCCGAGGCGTCAGCGCTCGCCTCTACATCCATGGGTTCGCGCGCTAGCTTACGGCCGCCTTTTTGAGAGCCGCAGCACCCGCCATCTCCGCCGCCAGCAACACGGCGGCGCGGCTGGCACCGACCGAGGCGATGCCCTGCCCCGCGATGTCGTACGCCGTACCATGCGCGGGCGTGCAGATCGGAAACGGGAAGCCCCCCAGCATCGTCACGCCGCGATCGAATCCCATCAGCTTCATCGCGATCTGGCCCTGGTCGTGATACATCGTGAGCACCGCATCGAAGGCGCCGGCCTTGGCGCGCAGGAAAACCGTGTCGGCCGGAAACGGCCCTTCCACGGCGATGCCTTCGGCCCGACCGGCCTGAACCGCGGGCTCGATAATGTCGATTTCCTCGCGGCCGAAATTGCCGCCATCGCCGGCATGCGGGTTGAGCCCGGCCACCGCGATGCGCGGCTCGGTAAAACCGGCCCGCCGCATGCAGGCATCCGTCAGCGTGAGCGCGCGATGGATGCGTTCGACCGACAGCCGCGCGGCGACATCCCTGAGCGCGATGTGCGAAGTGACCCGCGCGTTCCACAGCTTGTCGAGCACGTTGAATTCGCTGGCCGGCGTTTTCAGCCCGGCAATCTCGGCGGAAAACGCGATCTCGTCGTCGTATTGCGAACGCGCCAGCCGCATCGCCTTCTTGTTGAACGGCGTAAAGCAGACCGCATCCGCCTGCCCGTCCCGCGCCAATGTGAGCGCGCGACGATAGTTTTCAAGTGCAAACGCGCCGCCGGCCTGGCTGGCGACGCCCCGTTCGATCGTAGCGGGATCGAGATGCGCCAGATCCATGAAGGCGGCATCGGCGATGGACCGCGGATCGACGGCAGCCGTTACGTTCGGCAGGTCCGGCCTGACGCCGGCGACCCGCGCGCCCGCGTCGAAAACCCGGCGGTCGCCGATCACGATGAGGCGCGCACAGGCGCGGACTTCGTCGAGGCAGGCGAGCTTTGCCGTCAGCTCCGGACTGATGCCGGCCGGGTCTCCCATCGCCAGCGCGATCAGCGGCCTATGAGGGCTGTGAACGTTCATATGATCCTCGCCTTCTCTTGCGCGGCTTCGCCGGGTCCTCGCCACAGCCGCACGATCTGCAAAGCGAGCGGAAGCAGCAACAGCGCCATTCCGGCCACGACGAGACTCGTCACCAGCCGGTTTTCAAAAAATATTCCGAGCGATCCCTTCGACATCAGCATGGACTGCCGAAAGGCGTCCTCGGCCTTGTCGCCGATCACGATCGCAAGCACCAACGGCGCCAGCGGGTAATGCAGCTTCTTGAAGAGATAGCCGACGATCCCGAACCCGAGCATCAGGACGACATCGAGATAGGAGTTCGAAACCGAATAGGCGCCAACCGCACAGATGATGACGATCAGCGGCGCGATCACCACGAAGGGTATCCGCATCAAGGCCGCGAATACCGGAACCGTGAGCAGCACAAGCACAACGGCGACGATGTTGCCGACATACATCGAGGCGATCAGCCCCCAGACGAAATCCTTCTGATCGACGAACAGCATCGGCCCGGGGTTCAAGCCCCAGATCATCAGTCCGCCCATCATCACGGCGGCCGTCGCCGAACCGGGAATGCCGAGTGACAGCATCGGCAGCAGCGCACTGGTGCCGGCCGCATGGTCGGCGGTTTCCGGCGCGATGATGCCTTCGACCTCGCCGGTACCGAAACGCTCGCCCCGGCGCGAAAAGCGCTTGGCGATGCCATAGCTCATGAAGGACGCGGCCGTCGGGCCGCCCGGCGTGATCCCCATCCAGCAGCCGATGGCGGCGCTCCGCAACAACGCCACGCCATGCTTCGGCAGTTGGCCCAGCGCCCGGAATACTTCCCGCCACTCGACCCGCGACGACACCGCGCGCGCCTGAAATTCCTCCTCGACCGCAATCAGGAGCTCGCCGATGCCGAACAGCCCCATGACGGCGACGACGAAGTTGACGCCTTTGACCAGTTCGTCGATCCCCATGGTAAGCCGCACGCTGCCCGACACCGTATCGATGCCGATGGCGGCGATGGCAAAGCCGATCGCCAGCGCCACCACGGTCTTGATCGGCGCCGACCCACCCATGCCGACGAAGCTGGCGAAGGCGAGGAAATAGACCGCGAAATATTCGGCCGGTCCGAACGCAAGCGCCACCTGAGCGACCCAGGAGGCGAGAAACGTAATCAGGATCACGCCGACCAGCGCGCCGAAGGCCGCCGAGCCAAACGCCGTGGCCAGCGCCGTCGTCGGCCGGCCGTCGCGCGCCATCGGATAACCGTCGAACGTCGTCGCGACCGACGACGGTTCGCCCGGGATGTTGAACAGGATCGAGGTCACCGAGCCGCCGAACAGCGCGCCCCAGTACATGCTCGACAGCAGGATGATCGCCGAGACCGGCTGCATGCCGAAGGTCAGCGGCAACAACAGCGACACGCCGTTCGGCGCGCCGAGCCCCGGCAGCACGCCGACGAGAATACCGAGCAGCACGCCGATCACCATCAGCGCCAGATGCGGCACGGTGACCGCGATGGTGAAACCGTGCAAAAGCAGTTCGAGATTTTCCATCGCTTGCCCGATCAGAAGCCGAACGCGGCGGCGAGCGCGCCGTGCGGCAGAGACACCTGGAACAGGCGTTCGAAGACGACGTAGAGCACGACCGGCGTCACCGCGGCGATGACGAGCGCATGAAGAACCGACTGCCGTTTCGGCAGCGCCAGCACGGCGAAAACATAGCCCGCCGACGCAAGATACATTCCGAGGATCGGAATGGCGGCGACGAAAATCGCAGCCGGGACGAACAGCCCGGCAAGGCGGCCGAGTTCGGATCGCGTCAGCGCCACCTTCACGCTTGCGAGCGTGCCGCGGCCGAGCGCGCCCTGTGCCAGATTGTAGAGGCTGCCGAGCACGACGATGGTCCCGGTCAGGAACGGAAACGTGCCGGCGTCGACGCCTGCGCTCGACCAGCCGATGCCGTTGTCGATGCTCGATACCACGACCGCGATACCGAAGATTCCGGTCAGGGCCGCCGTGGATACCTCAAGCGCGCGTCGCGATATCATCGTTGCTTCATCCCGTTGGCCCGTCGACTTACTTGACCAGCCAGCCCTGTTCGCCCGCGACCTGCTTTACGCGATCGAGATCCTGCTTGATGAAGGCATCGAAGGCATCGCCGGTCAGGAATGTATCAACCTGCGAGGTCTTCTCGATGTAATCCTTCCACTCCGGCGTCGCCTGCACCTTCTTCATCAGATCGGTATAGAATGCCGCCTGCTCCGCGCTGACCTTGCCGGGCAGCCACACGGTCCGCGGTTGCTCGTATTGGGTGATGGCGAGCCCCTGCTCGGCGCAGGTCGGTACGTCGCTCCAGCCCTCGGTCGCGGTGACCTTCGGTCCCGCCGGCAGCCGCTTCGGGCTGAAGGCGCACAGCGGACGCTGCGTGCTGCCGCGCCATTGTCCGACGCTCTCGGAGGGATTGTTGACGTGGGAATCGATGTGGCCGCCGGCCAGCTGCACCGCAGCCTCGGCGCCGCTCTTGAAGGGAATGTAGGTGAACTTGACGTGCGCCACCTTCTCGATCATTCGCGCGAGCACCTCATCGGTATCCTTGGACTGCGCGCCACCCATCTTGAATTCGGTCGCGGCTGCCGCCTTGAGGAAATCGCCCGCGGTCTTGTAGGGCGCGTCCTGCTTCACCCAGAGCAGGAACTCGTCCTGCGCCATCGCCGCGATCGGCGTCAGATCGGTGTAGTTGAAGGCGACCTTGGAGACGAGCGGCTGCTGCCAAGCGTTCGAGGTGCCGAAGATCACCTTGTAGGGATCGCCGGCGGAAGCCTTGCCGTAGACATACCCTTCCGCCCCGCTGCCGCCGCCCTTGTTGACGACGACGACCGGCTGGTCGGTCAGCTTGTACTTGGTGACAATGCTCTGGACGGCACGCGCCAGATTGTCGGTGCCGCCGCCCGGCCCCGCGGTTGCGACGAACTCGATCGGCTTCTGCGGCTGCCAAGCGGCGTGAGCCGGGGCCGCGCCTGCGAGCATGATCGCCGCCGCCGACAGCATGAGCTTTGACGTATTCATCGTTTCCTCCCGGGTCGTTATTTTTGTTGTCGCTTGCAGTTGATATGTTCGATTGCCGTCAGGCAACCTGCTCCTTGCGGGTGGCAGAAGCTGTGACGATGGCGCCGTCACGCTCGAACGCGTCGATCTCCGACGGATCGAAGCCATATTCGCGCAGCACCTCGCGGGTGTGTTCGCCGTAGACCGGAGCACCCGTGCGCACCTTGCCCGGCGTCGCCGAAAATTTAACCGGAAGCCCGATCGTCTTCACCGACCCGACCGTCGAGTGCTCGACCTCGACCACCATCTCGCGCGCCAGGGTCTGCGGATCGTTCAGCGCTTCCAGCATGTCATGCACGGGGCCACAGGGCACCCCCTTGTCGTCGAGCGCGGTCAGCCAATGCGCGCGGCTTTGTTTGCGGAATCGCGCGCTCAACTCGGCTTCGAGCTCCTTCAGGTTGGCCATCCGGTCCGAGCCGTTCACGAAGCGCGGATCGGCTGCAAGTTCCGAAGCACCGAGCGCTTCCAGCATCAACAGCCAATGCTTCTTGTTGGCGCCGCCGACCACCAGCCATCCATCGGAGGCCTCGAAGGCCTGGTACGGCGCATTCAGCGGATGCGCCGAGCCCATGGCGCGCGGCGCCACGTTGGTGGCGAGCGCAATCGTCGACTGCCAGTAGGTCTGGACCAGCGCCGCCTCATACAGCGAGGTTTCCACCCACTGCCCTTCACCGGTCTTGAGCCGGTGCGAATAGGCCGCGAGGATTCCCATGCTGGCCAGCAGGCCGGCGGTGATGTCCGACAGCGGCGGGCCGCATTTGACCGGCGGACCATCCGGCCGTTCGCCGGTGAAACTCATGATCCCGCTCATGGCCTGCGCGACCAGGTCGAAGCCGCGGCGATGCTTGTAGGGGCCGGTGCGGCCGAAGCCCGACAGCGAACAATAGATCAGCGTCGGAAAATCCCGGTGCAGTTCCTCGTAACCGAAGCCGAGCCGCTCCATCGCGCCCGGCGCAAAGTTCTCGACCAGAACGTCGGCGCCCGCGATCAGCCGCCGCAGCACCTGCTTGCCGCCCGCGGTCTTCAGATCGAGCACGATGCCGCGCTTGTTGCGGTTCATCATCAGGAAGGAAGCCGCCTCGTCGCCGATTTTCGGCGGCACCGAATGCCGCGTGTCGTCGCCGTTCGGCGATTTCTCGATCTTGATGACGTCGGCGCCCATGTCGGCCAGCATCAGGGTGCAGGTCGGGCCTGCCATGACATGGGTGAGATCGACCACCTTCAGACCGGCGAGCGGCCCCGAGCGTGGCGTCTTGTTGTTCAGCGGCATGAGGGCTCCTATTCGCCACGCCAATGCGGCGCGCGCTTGCTGAGAAACGCATCGAGCCCTTCGCGAAAGTCCTGGCTCTGGTAGCACATCAGGATGAGGTCCTCGCCCTCGTCGCGGGTCAGCCGCTTCTGCAGCCTCGCCAACGCCTGCTTGGTCGCGCTCAGCGTCAGCGGCGCATTGCCGGCGACCAGCCGCGCCACCTCATCGGCGCGCTTGTCGAGCGCGGCGAGGTCATCGACGATTTCGGTCAGGAGGCCGACGGACGCGGCCTCCTCGGCTTCGACCAGGCGCGCGGTATAGATCAGGTCCTTGACCCGGGCCGGACCGATCAGCGCCGTGATGCGGCTGATGTTCGACATCGACAGGCAATTGCCCAGCGTGCGCGCGATTGGAAAGCCGATCCGCGTGGTCCGGGTCCCGATCCGCAGATCGCAGCTCGCGGCAATGCCGGCGCCGCCGCCGGTGCAGGCGCCCGTGATCGCGGCAATGGTCGGCACCCGGCATCGCTCAAGCGTGCCGAGCACGCGATCGATGCGGTTCTCATAGTCGAGCGCGTCCTGCGGCGTCTTGAAGGCGCGGAACTGGTTGATGTCGGTCCCGGCGGCGAATGCCTTGTCGCCGGCGCCCCGCAACAGCAGCACCTTGATGCTGCGGTCGGTATTGGCGCGCTCGCAGATCTCGGCCAACCGCTCGTACATCGCGAAGGTGAAGGCGTTCCTCGCCTGCGGGCGATTAAATATGATCCGGCCGATGCCGTCCTCAAGCGTGAAGAGGAGGTCCTCTTCCTGCGCCGCCACGTCCTGATCCATGTTTCCGCACCCTGTTTTCGTGATTTCTACCAATCTGAATGCAAAAATACGATTTATCAAGCTAGAACTGACAGAAATCCGGTGATATAGCCATTTTTGCATTCAATTAGGGGTTGACGATGCTTCATGAGGAGGTCGTAGGCCGCGTCCGCGCAATGCTGCTGGATGGCGATATCCCGCCGGGCGCGCGGATTCCCGAGCGCGACCTCTGCGAGAAGCTGGAGATTTCGCGGACGCCGCTGCGCGAAGCACTCAAGGTGCTGGCCGCCGAAGGCCTGGTGCAGTTGCTGCCGAACCGCGGCTCGCGCGCCGCCAGGCTCACCGACAAGGACATGCGCGACTTGTTCGAGGTCTGTCAGGGCCTGGAAGCGCTGGCCGGTGAGCTGGCCTGCGAGCGCATCACCGACGCCGGGGTTGCCGACGTCGCCGCCGCGCATCGCGCGATGGCGCGGTACTACGAGGACGGCGACCTGCTGCAATATTACCGCTGCAACCGCCATATCCACGAGGCGATCATCGCCGCGGCCGGCAACCCCGTGCTGTCCGGACTTTATGACTCCGTGACCGCCCGCATTCGCCGCGCCCGCTATGTCACGCCGATGACGCCGCAACGCTGGGCGCTTGCCCTGCAGGAGCACGAGGCAATCCTCAACGCGTTGCAGCGCCGCGACGGCGTCGGACTGTCGCATATCCTGCGCGCGCATCTGCGCCACAAGCGCGAGGAGGTCCTGCAGGCCGGGTTCGCGGAGACCGAGTCTCACGTGGAAGGTCGCGCCTCCCTATAACGACAGGCCTGATCCGCCGGCATCGGAAGCGGCGACGAAAGCCGGCGCCTTCCGCCATCGGCGCGACCGGCGCTCGAAGCCGGTGATCCCCCGCGTCCGGGATTTTTGCGGGGCTCGCGCGATAACCACCCGTTCACCATGCCGACGAATCCCGGCGGCGTTTCGCGCAAATAATTCACCCCTCAAGTTCCCTTATACCTTTGCTGCCTAGTCATCCCTGTGGGGATGGCTGTCATCACCGTGCAGTTGGGGCATTCCGGCGTAAGAGTATCGAAGCGTATGAACATCGCACGTATCGTTGTCCTGACTATCGCGCTCAGCGCCGGTGGCGTTGCAGCCTATCTCGCCCGCGGAACCGACACCACGTCGGCCCCGGTCGAGCCGGTCGCGCAGTTGCCGACGAACGAAATTCTGGTCGCGAAAACCGACCTCGGGCTCGGCCAGCAGGTCAAGCCGGAGGATCTGCAATGGCAGATCTGGCCGGCGTCGAGCACCAGCGGCAATCTCATCACTCGCGCCGGCAGGGCCGAGGCGATCAAGGACATCGCCGGCTCGATCGTGCGCGCGCCCTTCATCGCCGGCGAGCCGATCCGCGAGCAGAAGCTGGTCAAGGCCAACGGCTCGGGCTTCATGGCGGCGATCCTGCCGAGCGGCATGCGGGGCATCTCGACCGAGATCTCGCCGGAGACCGGCGCCGGCGGATTCATCCTGCCCAACGACCGCGTCGACGTCCTGCTTTCCAAGCGCGAAAAGAACCCGGACAACAAATTGCCGGACCTCGTCAGTTCGGAAATCATCCTGACCAATATCCGTGTCCTCGCCATCGACCAGGCGCCGAAGGAAAAAGAGGGCAGCAACTCGCTGGTCGGCAAGACCGCCACGCTCGAGCTGAAGCCCGAGCAGGCCGAGACGCTCGGACGGGCGCGCCAGAGCGGCACGATCCAGCTCGCGCTGCGCAGCATCACCGACGTCAACGCGGTCGACAACGGGTCTCAGGACCTGGCTCTCAGACGAGACCAGAGCGTCAACGTGGTTCGCTACGGCGTCGCCAACCAATCGACGGCACAGAAGTGACCGAAAGGACGCGCGACATGAAGTTTGGGGAAAAGCAGTCAGTGATGCGCAACGTGAAAAGCCGTGCCGGCCGGGCCGTGCTGTTATCGGCTGTCGCCGCGCTGGCGCTGGGTCAGGCCGCGCGGGTTATCGCCGCGGAGCCCGACAAGGAACTCGCCAGGCAGCTCTCCAGGGAGCCCGAGACCACGTCCGCCATCGGTGGATCGGTGCGGACCAAGTTTCTGGCACTCGGCGTCGGCAAATCCGTCGTCATCGACCTGCCGCGTGACGTCAAGGACGTGCTGGTTGCCGATCCGAAGATCGCCAACGCCGTCGTGCGCTCCGCCCAGCGCGCCTATATTATCGGCGCTGCGGTCGGCCAGACCAACGTCGTGTTCTTCGATGCCGATGGTCAGCAGGTCGCCTCCTACGACATCGCTATCAAGCGCGATCTCAATGGCGTGCGCTCCGCGCTCAAGCAGACGTTCTCGGGAGTCCAGATCGAAGGCGTCGGCGACGGCGTCATCCTGACCGGCTCGGTGGCGAGTCCGGTCGAAGCCCAGCAGGCAGGCGATGTCGCGGCGCGACTGGTCGGCGGCGCCGACAAGGTTGTCAACTCCATCACCGTTCGCGGCCGCGACCAGGTGATGCTCAAGGTCACCGTCGCGGAAGTGCGGCGCGACATCATCAAGCAGTTGGGCGTCGATCTCAGCGCCAGCATGAATTACGGCACCGCGGCTGTGAATTTCAACAATTCCAACCCGTTCACCGCAAACAGTGCACCGCTCGTCTCCGGCAACGGCCTGACCGCGGCAGCCCTGACCAAAGCTGGTCTGCCGTCGGTCACCGCGACCCTGCGCGCGATGGAGAGCGCGGGCGTGGTGCGGACGCTGGCGGAGCCAAATCTGACGGCCATCTCAGGCGAGTCCGCGACATTTATTTCAGGCGGCGAATTTCCAATTCCGACCGGTGTAACCTGCCAAACGACGACGTCGGGCGCTATCGGACAATGCGTCCAGACGGTCAGTTTCAAGAAGTTCGGCATCTCGCTCAACTTCACGCCGGTGGTGCTGAGTGAGGGACGGATCAGCCTGCGGGTGATGACCGAGGTGTCGGAAGTCTCGACCGAAAACGCTTTGACCGGCGGAACCGGTGGAACGACGATTCCCTCGATCAAGACCCGCCGCGCGGAAACCACGCTGGAAATCGCGTCCGGCGGCTCGATCGCGATGGCCGGCCTGATTTCGGAGCAAACCAAGCAGGCCGTCAACGGAATGCCCGGTGTGGACCAGATACCGATTCTTGGGGGACTTTTCAGGAGCCAGGACTTCGTCAATCACGAGACCGAGTTGATGGTTATCGTGACGCCCTATGTGGTTCGCGCCGTGGCGCAGAAGGAGCTGTCGCGTCCGGATGACGGGTTTGCGCCGGCGTCGGATTCTCAATCGGCGCTGCTCGCCCGCATCAACCGCATCTACGGCCTTGCCGTCCGCGCCGACGCGATCGGGACCACCCAGGGCAATTTCGGCTTCATCATTGACTGAGACGGCAGCACGCCACCGATCCGGGACGGGGACAGAACGATGACCATCCAAACACCGCATCGCCTTCAGAGCTGGCGCCTGCTCGGCGCCCTGCTCGGCCTGTCATGCGCCCTGGGCGCGTGCAACCAGACCACGGAGATCGTGACCGCGAGCGTTCCCGGCAACGATTACAAGCTGCGTCACCCGATCGCGGTGACCGAGGCCAACCAATCGATCGTCGTCTTCGTCGGCCACGCGCGCGGCGGCCTCTCCGGTCCGCAGCGTGTCGACATCGCCGGCCTGGCGCAGAGCTGGGTTCGCGAGGGCACCGGCGCCATTGTCGCCGACGTGCCGGCCGATCCGGTCTATGGACGCGCGGCCGCGGCGTCCTACCGTGAAATCCGTTCGATCCTGATGGCGCGCGGCGTGCCGTCCAACGCCATCACAGAGCGTCCGTACCAGGCGGAATATGCCGGTACGCTTCCTACCATCAAGCTGAGCTACCCGAGGATCAAGGCGGTCGCCGGCCCCTGCGGCCTGTGGCCGGAAGACCTCGGACCGAACATCGACGACGCCGGCTACAACGAGAATCGGCCCTACCACAATTTCGGCTGCGCCACCCAGCGCAACCTCGCCGCCATGGTCGACAATCCGGCGGACCTCGAGCAGCCGCGTCCGGAAGCCCCGGCCTATACACCGCGACGCAATGTCGCCTTTGAAAAATACCGCAAGGGCATCACGACCACGACCGTCTATCCCGAAGTCGAACAAGCCAAACTCAGCGATACAGGCAAATGATCAAGCGCGACCATCAAGATTCGGACGAACACATGGACGTCACGCCGCCGCGCAACGACGAGTATATCTCGCCGGCGCCGCGCGTCTCGGTACAGGCCTATTGCGCCAGCGTCGCGGTCGCCACCACGATGCGCGCGGCGAGCGAAGATCGCCGGCTCGGCAAGGCCCACCTTTCGGTTCATATGGGCGGCGTCGCCGCCGCCATCGAAGCCTATCAGAAGGCGCCGACGCCGAACGTGATCGTACTCGAAACCGAAGTCGAGCATGACATCCTCGAAGGCCTCGACGAACTCGCGGCCGTCTGCGATGCCGGAACCCGCGTCGTCGTGATCGGCAGCGCCAGCGATGTCGCGCCCTACCGCGAACTGGTGCGGCGCGGCGTCAGCGACTACGTGGTCGGACCGGTCCAGCCGCTCGACGTCGTCCGCGCCATCTGCGGCCTCTACGCCTCGTCCGAGGAAGTCGCCGTCGGCCGCGTCATCGCCGTGGTCGGCGCCAAGGGCGGCGTCGGCGCCTCCACCGTCGCCCATAACGTCGCCTGGGCGATCGCGCGCGACCTCGCGATCGATTCCGTGGTGATCGATCTCGATCTCGCTTTCGGAACCGCCGGCCTCGATTTCAACCAGGATCCGGTGCAGGGCATTGCCAACGCGATCTCTCAGCAGGAACGGCCCGATACCGCCCTGATGGAACGCCTGCTCGCCAAGTGCACCGACCGGCTCAGCCTTTTGGCCGCGCCGGCGACGCTCGATCAGGTCTACGATTTCGGCGCCGACGCGTTCGACGCGATCTTCGACACGCTGCGAATGACGACGCCCTGCATCATACTCGACGTGCCGCATCAGTGGTCGGCATGGACCAAGCGCGCGCTGATCGGCGCCGACGACATCCTGGTCGTGGCCGAGCCCGATCTCGCCAACATGCGCAACGCCAAGAACATGCTGAACGTGCTGAAGGCGGCGCGGCCCAATGACCGGCCGCCGCTGTATTGTCTCAATCAGGTCGGCATGCACAAGCGCCCGGAAATCGCCGTGCGCGAATTCGCCAAGGCGATCGAGAGCCAGCCGATCGCCGCCATTCCGTTCGATTCAAAGATGTTCGGGACCGCCGCCAATAACGGCCAGATGATCGCGCAAGTTTCCGCTACGCATAAGACCACCACGATGTTCCTGCAGATGGCGCAGCGCATGACCGGTCACGCCGTGACCAAAAAGGCCTCGCTCCTGACGCCGATCCTCAAGAAGTTGCAGGCTGCGACAGCTCGCAAGCGGGCATAACCTGCCCGCGCCCTAGTTGGCGCGGCCGGCCCCGGCGATCGGCATCTTCTCCGCTTCCGCGCGGCCTTCCTTGCGCGCCAACAGCCGCTTCAGTTGCGTGACATTCGCCGCCGCTTCATCCGGCGGCAGGTCTGCCCGCACGATCTTTTCAGCTTCGGCGAGATGGCCCTGCAGGCCCACGGTGAGCGCCAGATTGGCGCGTACGCGCTGATCGGCCGGCGCACGATCATAAGCGCGCCGCATCACCTCCTCGGCCTTCGCCAGGTCTTTCGAAAGCACGTAGGACAGTCCGAGGTTGGACAGCACCGACGGCTCATCGGGCACGATCTTCAGGGCACTGGCGTAATACTGCCGCGCCTCATCAAACCGGCCGAGCTGATCCAGCGTCGCGCCCTGAGCCGACAGGATTCGCCAGTCCGGATCTTCGGGACTGTGGGCGCGGCCGAGCACTTCGAAAGCCTGCTGGAAGTTGCCGTTGTCCGCCAGCGCGCGTCCATAGCCCGCAAGCAGCGCCTTGTTGCCGGAATGGGAGATTGTCGCCTGTTCGAGCACCGCCACCGCCTGGGCGCGCTGTCCCGACGCGCGCAGTGCCTTACCGTATTGCAGCGCCGCCTCGGCGTCCTTGGGGTTGGCTTTGAAGCGCGCCTGAGCGAGTTCGACGTCACGCCGTGGATCGGCGGAGCGCTTGGTGTCAGCCTTCTCGCCGAGCGACCCGGTGACGTCCGAAATGTCACCTGCGGTCTGGCAGCTGCAAAGCGCCACCGTCAGGATGATGGCGGTAGCCGTCCCCGCAAGAAGTCGTGCGACGCGGGGGGACTGGATCGATTTCTGGAACATGTACTGGACTCGCGGTCGGCGACTGTCCAAACACGCTCACAGCTTAACCCTAAATTCAGGTTAAGTTCCCAGGATTTGGGTAACGGATGACCTCCGGGGGCCGATGGCCCCCGGCACCTAGGAATTTGCCTTGCCGGCCCCGGCCTTATCGGCGAGGCAATCCGGCCTAATCGACGAACTGAGCGCCCAGCTCGAAGCCGATCCGCCATGCGAGCTTGCACACGCGCGGCCGGCCTTCCGAAAATATCACGGTGAACTCGGTCGGAATTTCCGGATATTCGGCGATGATCTTCACGCCGCCATCCGAGATGTCCGAGATCATGCAATCCCGCGGCAGTCCGCCCGTCGCGAACTGGATCTTGGCAAAACTCCTACACGCACGACGATCGCTCTTGCGGCGATTGGCTGCTGTTGCTGCTGCAAACATTTGAATCCCTGGCCCTGCTCGATTGATGCGCCCGATAGAGTCTCTGGTGTACAGAAGAAGTCTTGGAATTAAGCTAGCGAGAAAGCTCGCAATGTAACGGTTATCTTTCAACTCCGTTTACCGACGGCGGCGCCGTGCGCCGTGAAAAGCGCCCATTGTCGCGCCGCCGCACGCGCAATTTTCGGCAAATTAAAGGGTTGATCCGCCCTCGATTGGCGGTAGCCTGACCCCTCGACTCGAATTGCCGGGAAAGCAAACGAGCATGGGGACCATGGTTCTTCTCGACCTGATGGGCGGCGTGGCGCTGCTGTTGTGGGGCCTGCACATGGTCCACAGCGGCATTCTGCGCGCGTTCGGGCCTGACCTGCGCCTGCTGCTGGCCAAGGCGTTGAGCAACCGCTTCACCGCCTTTGCCGCCGGCCTCGGCCTGACCGCGCTGCTGCAGAGCAGCACCGCCACCGCTCTGATCACGAGTTCGTTCACGTCGGAGGGACTGGTCAGCCTGGTGCCGGCGCTCGCCATCATGCTCGGCGCCAATGTCGGCACCACGCTGATCGTGCAGGTCCTGTCGTTCAACATCGCCGCCGTCGCTCCGGTGCTGTTCATCATCGGCCTAGTCGCGTTCCGCAGCGGTCCGCGCTCGCGCATCAAGGATATCGGCCGGGTCTCGATCGGCCTCGGCCTGATGCTGCTGGCGCTGCACATCCTGCTCGACACGCTGGCCCCGGCCGAGAATGCGCCCGGCGTGCGCGTATTCATGAGCGCCATCACCGGCGATCCCATGCTCTGCATCATCTTCGGCGCGGTCGTGACCTGGGTGGTGCATTCTTCCGTCGCCAGCGTGCTGCTGGTGATGTCGCTGGCCTATGCGCATTTCATCTCGGCCCCGGCAGCGCTGGCGCTGGTGCTCGGCGCCAATCTCGGCAGCGCGATCAACCCGATCTTCGAAGGCGCCCGCCGCGACAACCCGGCGAGCTACCGGCTGCCGCTCGGCAACCTCGTCAACCGGCTGGCCGGCGTCGCGCTGGTGGCGCCGTTCCTCAATCCGATCTCGGAGTTGCTGGGCTCCTGGCAGCCGGATCTGGCCAAGGCGACCGCGCTGTTCCACATCGCCTTCAACGTTGCGACCGCCGTCATCTTCATCGGCCTGCTCGATGGTATGGCGCGGCTTCTGAAGAAGCTGCTGCCCACCCGGGTCCAGGAGGCCGACCCGTCGCGCCCGCGCTATCTCGACGACAGCGCGCTCGAGACCCCCTCGCTCGCGCTGGCGGACGCCGCGCGCGAGGTACTGCACATGGGCGATCACGTCGAAATCATGCTGCGCAAGGTGATGGCGGCGATGATGACCAACGACCGCGCGCTGGTCGACCAGGTCTCGCAGATGGACAACAGCGTCGACAGCCTCGACGAGGCGATCAAGCTCTATGTCACCAAACTGACCCGCGGCAGCCTCGACGAGCGCGAAGGACAGCGGGCGATGGAAATCGTCTCCTTTGCCATCAACCTCGAACATATCGGCGATATCATCGACAAGAACCTGAGCGAGCTCGCGACCAAGAAGATCAAGCGCCGCTTCCAGTTCTCGGCCGAAGGCGCCGAGGAGCTTTCGGCTTTCCACAAACGCACGACGGATTCGCTGCGGATCGCATTCGGTGTCTTCATGTCCGGCGACCTCAACGAGGCGCGCAAGCTGCTGACCGAGAAAGCCGCGCTGCGCAACGCCGAGCTTGCCGCCACCGAGCGGCACCTGGATCGTTTACGTGAGGGTCGGCCCGAGACCATCGAGACCACGTCGCTGCATCTGGACGTGTTGCGCGACCTGCGGCGGATTCACTCGCACATCTGCTCGGTCGCCTATCCCGTGCTGGATGCCGCCGGCGAGCTTGCCGCCTATCGCTCGACCGAAGCCGACGTGGCCGCGCTGTCAGCGCCGGCGCCGGCGCCCGGGCGCGGTTGATCAGCGATCGAGCGTCTTCGAGGCTTGGCCGCGGTTCTTCACGATCAGCATGATGTTGCGGATGTAGATCACGGTCGCCATCGCCTGGCCGAGGATGATGACCGGTTCGCGCTTGGCGATGCCGTAGACCAGCGTCATCAGCCCGCCGCCCATCGAGAAGAACCAGAACGCCATCGGCACCACGCTCTGTCCGGCGCGCTCGCTGGAAATCCACTGCACCAGGAACCGCGCGGTAAACAGCAGTTGCGCGATCAGGCCGAACGCCAGCCAGAAATCGAACTTGGCGACGAACACGTCGTAGAGGTAATCGCCGAGCGCCTGGCCGTATTGAATCAGCATCAGTGAACCTCAGTGGCTGCGGGCGTCGGCTTCTTGCGGCGGATCAGCCACCACACGCCGGCGAGATCCATGATCCCGATCCACAGCCGGTCGAAGAAGCCGTAATTGGAAACGCCGGAATGGCGCGGGCGGTCGATTACGTCGACATAGGCGATGTCGAAGCCCTCGCGGCGGACCAGCGCCGGCAGGAAGCGATGCAGCCCGTCGAAATAGGGCATCGACAGGAACACGTCGCGCGGAAACGCCTTCAGCCCGCAGCCGGTGTCACGGGTGCCGTCTTTCAGGATCGCGTTGCGCACGCCGTTGGCGATCTTCGATTGCATGCGCTTGAAACCGGTATCCTTGCGCCCGACGCGCTGGCCGGCCGCGAGGCCGACCCGGCCGACACCGCGTTCCACCGCGGAAATCAGATCCGGCAGGAAGGCCGGATTGTTCTGTCCGTCGCCGTCGAGGGTTGCCACGATCGCGCCACGCGCCGCCCGCACGCCGCTGCGCACCGCGGCCGACTGGCCGGACGAATTGGCGTGCTTGAGTTGGCGGATTTGCCCGTGCTGCGCCATCAACGCGGCGAGGCGTTCCGCGGTCGCATCCGTCGAGCCGTCATTGACGTAGATGATTTCGTAAGCCCAGCGGCCATCGAGCGCGCCGATGATCTCCGCGATCAGCGGCGCGACATTGTCCGCTTCGTTGCGCACGGGCACAACGATGGAAACGGCGACCGGTTCTCTGTCGGAGGAAGGCAAATCGGCACTCATTGCAGGGTTGGATTGAAAGAGCATAAGGGCTGGAACAAGGCCGGAACCGGCTCGATCCGACGCTCGGGCGACCGCTTTTATGGGGCGAAAGCGCCCCTCGCAACCCTTTTGAGGCGTCCGGACGAGGGTCCCACCAGGGGCACAATCGTGCCATCACGGTGGATCGCAAATCCCAGCCGCCGGGCCGCGAACCAGTAACGCACGCACAGCACACAGATGACGCTGACCAGCGCGCCGGCGACCACGTCGCTTGGATGATGGGCCAGCAACACCAGGCGCGTCGCCATGATGAT